>JBFXBK010000070.1:0-30450 GCA_050183255.1 Polyangiaceae bacterium
AGTATCCACGCGGTAGCAGATGCGCTGGATATCCTGGGCACGCTCCACGTCGGTCGCAACCGACGCCCCATCGCAGAAACGATCGGGCAGCTCCTGGCGGCGACCCGCGCCCACGCCGGGGTGGCTATTTGGCCCACCGGAGAGCAAGCCCTAGCCAACGTGCTGTCACTGATCGATAAGGCACGTCGCTACGAAGCCCGCGGGGCGTTGTCGTTTCGCGGCTTCGTCGAGTGGCTCGAGCTTAGCGCCGAGCGCGGCCAGGGTAGCGAGGCACCAGTGATTGAAGAAGGCACCGACGGTGTCCGTTTGATGACAGTGCATGGCGCGAAGGGCCTTGAGTTTCCGGTGGTCATCCTCTGCGAACCAGGCGCTCCGCTCGAGTCCAATCGGCCATCGCGCTTCATCGACCCGAGTGCAAGCCTCTGGGCCCAGGGCCTGTGCGGATTGATGCCTTATGAGCTCTTGACGCACGAAGAGGAGATCAAGGCGCAAGACGACGCGGAGGTGATTCGCCTCGGATACGTGGCGGCGACCCGCGCACGTGAGCTCCTAGTCATCCCAGGCATTGGCGATGGTCCATTCCCAGAGGAGCGCTGGAGCAGCATTTTCCACGCGGCTATTTATCCAGACACTGCCCAGCGATCGAGCGCCGCGCCCGCTCCCGGCTGTCCAGAGTTTGGGCCTGACAGCGTCCTGCGACGACCGTTCAGCTTGGATGTGCTCGATCGCCCGCCCGTCAAGCCGGGCTGGCACCCCACGCTAGCCGGCGGTTCCGGCGCGGTCTGGTGGGCTCCCGGCGTTCTCGACCTGAATCGACACGAGCGCGGTGGCGTGCGGCAGCAGGAGATCTTGATGGCTGACGGGGAGGCTGCGGCCGCGAAACTCGCCCATCAGGGCTGGTCGGACCAACGCCGAGCCCGCCTCGAGAGCGGCGCAACGTCCCACTGGCGCACGCGTAGCGTGACTCAAGTCGCCCACGCCTTCGCGGCCTTGCAGAACGGAGATTTGGCGCCTTTGGCCGAGCTTAGCCACGAGCAGGCGCGCGCGCTCGCGGCGCAATTTTTCCCCGAGGAACTGATAGCTTGCGCCGATCGCGTTCGCATCGAACACCCGATCCAACGCAGCAGCGGTAGGCCGCGGGGACCGCGCTTCGGCACCTTGGTCCACGCGCTGCTCGAGCGCACGACTCTTGACGACTCACCCGTGGCGGCCGCTTCGCTTGCGACTCTCGCCGATCTCCTCGCACGTCAACTCGGCGCTAGCGAGCGCGAAACGTTCGCCGCGAGGGACGCCTGCGCAAACGCGCTTCGCCACCCGCTCATGCTCCGGGCACATGCGGCAGAGGAGGTGCGCAGGGAGAATGCCCTCAGCTACCGTCGCCCCGACGGCGAGCTCTGGGAGGGCATCGTCGACCTCGCGTTCTTCGACCAGGGCAGCTGGTGCGTCGTGGACTTCAAGACGGACGTGGTCGACGAGTCGCCCTACGCTTACCGGCTCCAAGTCGCCATCTACTGCCAGGCCATCGCGATAGCCACCGGCTCGCCCTGCGAAGGCGTGCTGCTCGGCGTCTGACAACGCAGCGCATCATCAGTTCTTGGGGGTGAGCGCAGCACGAGCGCCTGGCGCGATGCGTCACCTGTGGTGCTGTGCAGTGGGTGGAACTTCACATTCGAAGTACCCGAATCGGCAACGGCTTTGGCATGACCGCGGCTGGCGTCTCCTCCTCCGCCGCCGCCGCCCGCCAAACCGCAATATCCACAAGGTTTTCCGGCTCGAACGCTGGCATCGAGTGAGCATAGGACGGATACTCGCTGCCTCGGTAATCGTGCGAAGTGGAGGCTCTTGGAAGCGGCCCGCCTCGATCCCCCCAGCGGGTGGCTCGAGGAGCGGGGTCAGGCTGTTGCCCAGCAATCGACGCTGGGGGCAGTACGAAGCGATTTGCGAGCTCGCGAATGGTGGCATGGCGAGCGTGCACCTCGCCCGACGGGTCGGTTCGGAGGGCGACTCCGGTCTAGTTGCCGTCAAAGTGCTTCACGGGCACCTGCAAGACGACGAGGAGCACCGTGCCTTATTCCGCAGGGAATCGGAACTAATCGCGCATATCCGCCACCCCAACGTCGCCTCCTTGATCGAGTTCGGTGAGGAGGCGGGAGAACCGTACCTGGTGATGGAGTATGTCGAGGGTTCTACCCTGGGCACGCTTCAAGCACACTCCGCGCGCACCGGGAGTTGGCTCACTCGCAGTGCGGCGCTGACCATCTGTATCGATGCTCTAGCCGGTCTGCACGCCGCCCATGCGCTGAAGGACCCAAGGGGAGTTTCCGCGGGGATTGTACATCGGGACGTGTCCCCCCAAAACATCCTGGTCGGGGTGGGCGGTCAAGCCAAAGTAGTCGACTTCGGCATCGCTCATACGTCCGGCCTGGAGCCAGGGGATAGCGACTCCGTACGGGGACGCCTCGCCTACATGTCACCAGAGCACATGCGAGGTGAGGACATCGACGCACGCGCGGATGTCTATGCGCTCGGCATCGTGCTCTGGGAGCTATTGACCGCCAAGCGCTTGTTCAAGCACCGGCACGATGGCGCCAAGATTGACGTGATCGAAGCCGTTCCACGCATCCGCAGCCTGAAGAGCGACCTTCCCCAAGAACTCGACGACTGCGTCGCAAAGGCGCTCGCCACTCGACGCGAAGACCGCTTCGCTACGTGTGAGGAGTTCGCGGACGCCTTGGAGGCTGCAGTCGAGGTCGCCGGGCTGGTGCTTTCCCGCAAAGAGGTGTCGGAGTTGGTCCTTGGTGCCTCGGGGAGAGAACTCGAGCTGCGTCGCGCGAGCGCTCGGGCGGCCGCCACGGCCGAGTCTGGACCGCAATGGAGCGCGCCATCCGACCCGACGCCGACCCCGTCCCCCTTTTCGGTTCCTCACGGCAATGCACGCGCAAGCGAAGCAGAAGGCCTGAGCCAGACGCCGCCGCCCGTGGCGTTGGATGTCCCCCGCGGGTCACACCCAAGTATCCATCCAAGCTACAGCGCGCCTCCACCGGGTGGCAGCGTGCCGCCGCTCGCGGACGCTTCGCGAGCCTCGTATCTTCCAGGCGCTGTCCCCGTCGTACAAGCCAGCGTTCCACCCCAAGCCACGAGCCGGGCATGGCAGTGGGTGTTGGTGCTTGGTCTAGCAGCCTTGGTCGGCACGCTGCTGGTCGTGGCTTGGCAGCGCAGTCACCCCCCAGAGACCACGGTCATTAGCCCGAACGCCAACGGCGACGCCCCCGAGAAGAAGCCGGAGAAGGTCGAGAACTCCCCCGCCCCCGAGTCCACCAGCAAGGCCGGCGATGGGGCACTGAGCGTCGACGACATTCCCGTATGGCAAAGTCGTCCACGCGCCGCGAGCGAGCGGTCGAAGAGCCAAAGCGACGGACCTGCAACTCTCCCCGAATCCAAGCCCGCGGACACCCGGCCGGCTGAGCCCACCAGCAAGACGCGCCCTACGGACGTCGACCTGGCGAACCCCTACCGTTGATCCCGAAGCGCCCCTGAGACGACGCCGAGCAGCGGAACGTCAGCTGGCGCCCAATCGAGTTCGCTCAGTTCGCTCGCCGTCAGCCAGCGGAGCTCCGCGTGCTCAGTCGGCGAAGGCACGCCAGATTCCAGCTGGCACGCAAACAGCTCTAGCTGAAGTTCTGGCAGCAAGGAGCTCCCAAGCCGGGCGCCCACCAGTATTTCTATTCGGAGTTCTTCGGCGATCTCGCGTTTGAGTGCCTCGGCCGCCCCCTCCCCGGATTCGATTTTTCCCCCAGGAAATTCCCATTTCAAGGGCTCCCGCATCCGTTCGCCGCGACGAGCAGCTAGCACCTGCCCATCCCGAAAGATCGCTGCCGCAACCACATGTAGGCGCTTCACGCTGTCATCGTACCCGGTGATTTCAAGAAGCGGTGGAACGCTGCACGGACGTGCCCTGATCGTTCAAGGAACGCCGAGGAATGCCGATCTGCGGGTTTGTTCGCGCGCTTTTTGTCGCGCAGCTCGCTCGCGTGCGGGCGCTGGCGCCCATTGGGCTTGGAGGACGGATTTCATGTTGCGCATCCGAAGTCGGCACATCTTGCCCCTGAGTTATCTGGCGCTGCTGGGCTGCGGCTCCCAGGACCCGAACCCTCAGGGTGGGGCCGGCGAGACCGCTGGCAGCAGCGGCTCCCCTGGATCGTCTTCGGGCGGTCAGGCTGGCGGCTCGGACCCCGGTGGTGCGGGTGGCCAACCTAGCGCTGGCGCTGGAGGTCAGGCCGCTGGCGCTGGAGGGGCCGGTTTGACGGGCGGCACTGGTGGCCAGAACACCGGTGTCGCTGGTACTCCTGGAGCAGCCGGCGCCGGAGGTGTCGGAACCGCGGGCACGGCTGGAAGCGCAGGCGTGGGGAGCGGCGGCGTTGGCGGCGCAGCCGCGGGCGTTGGCGGCAACCCATTCTGCGAAACGGTCTACTACCGTGATGCAGACGCTGACGGTCGAGGTGTCTCGAGCAATACCCTGACGGACTGTGCTCCTCCCCCCGGCTACGTGGACATCGCTGGCGACTGCAACGACGCGGACCCCAACAACTGGGTGTCCTGCTCGACCTGCCACGATCTGGACGCAGATGGGCATTTCGTTGGATGCGACGCCTACGTAACCATCAAGGGCTTCGACTGCGACGACGCGCGACCCTGGATAAACAAGGACATGGTAGACGCGCCCCCACTGACCTCGACCGACACCGAAGACTGGGACTGCAACGGGGTGGACGTCGTCGTTGACGAGTCGGTGGGAGCGTTCGTATCTCCCCGGGGAGATGACTCAAACAGCGGCACCCGATCTGAGCCGGTGCGGACGCTGCGGCGGGGGATCGAGGTGGCTGAAGCGCAAAAGCTGACGGCCGTATTCGTTGCTGCTGGCACCTACCTTGAAGACGTTCACACCAGCGTGAGCGTCTTCGGCGGATACGATCCTGAGTCTTGGGAGCGAGACGCGCTGACTCACGTTACACGACTCGCTGCGCCGAGCGACGGCGCAATTCGCGTGGACCCGGGGTCGAAAGTTGCGCTGCAGGGCTTAGAAGTTCAGGGGGCGACGGACGCGACGACGTCTAGCTCCTCACCGCTGCGCGCGACGAACTCGACGCTCGTGCTTCACAGCGTGCGTGTTTCCGGGGGCAACAACCTGAGCCAGTGGGGAGAAGTCGCGGGCATCACCACCAGCAATACCAACGCTTTCATCGTGAAGAGCGATGTGTACAGCGGGACCGCCTCATCCGGCACCTACGGAGTTCGCGCGGCACATGGCTGGGCCTACCTAGAGGCGAGCAGCGTAAGCATGAGCCAGGTCACGCCGGCTGTTCAAAGCGCCGGAGTCTCAATTACGAACGGTCGCGGCACCGTCTGGATGTCCAGCGTCACCGGCGGGCGCGCGGTTTCCACCTATGGACTCCTCGCGGAAACATCCTCGGGTCTTTCCGTGGTCGAGAGTTCCGTGCACAGCGGTACGAGCCTCAGCGAGTGGACCGGACAAGACGCGGCCCCGGCTGGGTGCGTTGGGCTACGCGTCTCCGGCGGTGCCACGACCATCGAGTCCAGCGTGGTCATGAGTGCGGAGGCCGGAACTCAGTGTTTCATGAGCAAAGCCCTGGACAGCGCTGGCAGTGTCTCGTTGGTCAACGCCCTGCTCCACGCTGGTAAAGCCGCGACGGGCGCTGGCTTCCGGCAACGCAGCGGACAAAGCCTGATCGTCGGCTCCACACTCATCGGGAACGAAGGCCCGAGCGGGTCAGCCTGGGAACTCGCCTCTGGCGCGCTGGGGGTAGCGGTGAACAGCATTTTTCGGTTCCACTCGGAAACTGGAATCAGTGCAGAGGGCACGCTCCAGAGCCTCTTCAATGACATCTGGAGCCCGAACAGCAGTTGCCTCGTGAAGGGCGGGTCAGCAACCTGCGCCCAAACCGCACAAGAGGTTGATGCGAACTATTGCCTCCTGGGAAGCTGCGGAAACATCTCCGTAGATCCGGAGTTCGACAGCACTTTTCAAATCAGCGAAGGTAGCCCGTGCGTGAACGCGGGCGTGGATCCGACCCCTTGGTTCTCAGGCCCCATCGTTGATCTCAACGGCCAAGTTCGGCCCCTTGGGGGACGCTACGATCAGGGAGCGTTCGAAGTCAGGTAGGTCACTGTTGGGCGCTCGAGGAGGGGCTCGGGTTCAGCAGGATGATACCGTCGTCGTCGGGCTGCTCGATTGGCCCACGCATGAACATCATCGCGATCACCCAAACGCCGATGATCGCCACCAGCACCAGGAACCACCACCACAAGGACGCCCCGGCTTGAACGGAGCGAAGGGGCGGCAGCTCGGGCTTGACGTCTGACGGCGCACCGTCAGCCTGGTCTTCCTGCTCAGGCGGACTCACTGACACGCCACTCCCGTACCAGACGCCCTGAGGTCCGTCACGCGGCGTGCCTGCGACTACCCGTCGCAGCGTGGGGCCTCGAGCTCGGTTTGCGCTCGGCCTACTCGGCGAAGCGCTCCACCGTCACGGAGCTGGCGAGAGCAAGGACCCGCGCACCGTCAAGCTGCGCCACCCCGACTCGCTCGGTGCTCAGGCCGGCGGCCGCGCTGGCCAAACACGCAGCCACGCTCAGCTCTAGGTCCTGTGCGAGCCCAGCGATCAGCGCTCCTGCAAAGGAATCCCCCGCGCCGGTCGTATCGCGCACAGACGCCGTGATGACCCCGACCTCGAGCCGACTTTTCCCCATGAAGAGTGATGCTCCTCGAGCTCCACGGGTCACCGCCAACACGTGAGTTGCGCGACGCAGGATCTCAAGGACTCCTGGTTCTGTCTCAAGCTCAGCCTCGCTCAAGCAGATGCAATCGAAAGTCACCCCATAGTCCCGCGCCCAGCCCGCGATCTCCAGCAGGCGGGGACGAGGCGTTACCTCGACTGGCCATTGCCTCCCGGAACCGGCTCTCAGCCACCCTTGGGGGAGCAGACAGCGACCACCAACGCGCAACTTCTGACACCAGTTGAGGGCGCCCTGAAGGTCCAGCTCATCAAACACGGGGGCGAGAACAACCCAACCGTTGGCTGGCCAGGCACTCATCGCGACGCGATCACAATCGACAGGCGATGAACGCTGCCATAGCCACTGTCGTCGAACTTCCCCCAACTCCACGTTCTCGAACTGCGTGGTCGCTGGGCTGGGATGGCATTGCCAGGTCCAGTCGTCCGTGGAAGGAGGACGGATGAACCCGTCATCATGCACGGTCACGACGCGCACTGGATGCCCCAGCGCCGTCGCAGCCGCCCCCGCGTAGAGCACAGCCCCACCTGCTAGCCACTTGCCTGCCTCACGCGCGCGATCGCGAGTCACCGCCCCGACGAACGTCAACTCGCGCATCGCGGAATTCTAGCAGAACGCCGGCAGTCGCACCGTCGAGCGACCACCCTGGCGCGCGGCTCCTTCACACCCGCAGCACCGCCGCCCCCCAGTGCAGACCGGCGCCAAGCGCTAGCATGCAGACCGTCTGCCCCGGCTTCAGTCTTCCGTCGCGGCGCATCTCATCCATCAAGATCGGGATCGTTGCGGCAGATGTGTTGCCGTAGCGAGCGATGTTCGAAGGCACCTTTTCCGCGGGGACTCCCAGGCGCTCACGCACCGCATCGTTGATGCGTTGATTGGCCTGATGAGCGATGAACCAGTCGACGTTTTCGAGCTTTACCTGCGCCTGGTTGCAGGCACGCCTGACGCTGTCAGGAAGGCGACTCACCGCGGTGCGGAAGACATCTCGTCCCTCCATAGTCGGGATCATCAAATCTTCGTCCACGGTGCGCTGGGAAACGAAAGGCCGAGAGCGGAAACCAGCGGGGATGTAGAGCTTATGCGCGTGGCGACCATCACTGTGCACGTCGAGAGAAAGCAGCCCCGCGCCTGTCCCTTCGGTCGCTTCGAGGAGCAATGCGCCGGCGCCATCACCAAACAGAATCGCGAGCCCCCGATGTCGCGTCGCGCGCTCCCAGTCTTCGCTAGCTGGCTTGCGATCGGCCCCGTCCAGAATGTCCCAATCGCGCCACGGCATGAACCCGGCGTGAGCCTCAGCGCCGACGATCAACACCCGCCGCGCTGCCCCACTCGCAATCAAGGACCCAGCAAGCTGAAAGCTGTAGATCATGGCCGCGCACTGCGTGCGAATGTCGAGCGCTGGCACGCCGGGGCAGCCCAGTGCTGCGCCCAGGAGGGGTCCACTGCCTGGAAACACGTGGTCAGGGGTCATCGTGTTGAAGAGGATGTAATCGAGTTCTTCCGGGCTCCGGCCCGCGCTCTCAAGCGCTTTCCGCGCGGCAGGCAAAGCCAGCTCGCTTACTCCAACACCCTCTGGGCAGTAGTGCCGCTGGGCAATGCCCGTGCGCTGCAAGATCCAGTCGTCGCTGGTCTCCATCACGCGCGCTAGGTCATCGTTCGTATACGGGCGGCCAGGCAGATAGCGACCGCTACCCGTGATCTCGAATCCAATCATGTGTTCTCCGGGACGCTCTCACCTCCCCGGCGAGTACGACCGACGCAGGTCTAGTGCAGGTGCCAGGGGAGCGTCACCCAAACAAATCGCTGCATAGCCGGTCAACTCACGGTCGCTACGCGGGTCAGCGACCAGCCAACCGGTGGCTCAACCTGTCGTTTCCGCCGGTATTCAGCTGCAACGCCTCGCGGAGCAGTGCTGACGAAGCTCAAACTACGGAGTAGCACTCAAAGGCGACCTGCAGCGTTCAGTGGATCCTAGCCTCGATTGGGAGGCCGCTGACGATCTCCGCCTCCAGGCCCGCCAGCTCTTCGAGTCGCGCCTTGCTCTGATCGGAGCCGAACTCCTCACTCGCCAGGCGCACGAACAAGGTCGCGTGACCCGCCTCTGAAATCTGTAGACGCCGAAACTGCGCCGCGAGCCGTTCTTCGCCTCGAGACTCTAGCTCCGCGCGTAGCAAGGCGAAGCGTTCGCAGGAGCGCTCCTCGATGAGAGCGGCCACGAGCAAGCGATCTAGCTTGCGCTCCTTGGGGTGAGAGCGGAGCAGTTTGAACAGCGCCTTGGCGTAGGGGTCGCCTGGATCGCGACCGAGACGCACGCCACGCTCGAGCAGCAGATCGTATACCTCGCGGAAATGTCGCATCTCCTCCTCCGCGAGCTTGCTCATTGCGCGTACGAGACCGGTATCGTCCGGATAGTCATTGATCAGCGCGATCGCACTCACGCTCGCTTTCTTCTCGCAGTGGGCGTGATCGCACAGCGTGGCGTCTAGCGCATCCACTGCTTGAGACGCCCAGGCTGGATGCGTAACCGATTTGAGAATCCGCGAATCCATTGGGCGTTGCGTAGCGTCGGAGAGAGCTTCGTTCAAGCCTGCTGCCAGGGCACGCCTCTCAGCGCGGCCTGGTACCCCGATTGAACCGGGCTATGCTGCGCAGATGTTGCTCAAAGGCCTGACCCGGGTCCCGACGTCCAAGCTCGAGCGCTTACTCAAACTCTTGCACCAAGAGCAGGTCGGCGTGCCCCTGTCAGGGGCCAGCCTGATGACCGCCGGCATGAGTGATATCGCGGACGATGTCGACCTGCTCAAGGGCCTCGAGCGATCCGCGATTCAGGCCGTGCTGGTCGCCGTCATCGCGGAGCGTCGACGCAAAGTACCCGCACGCGAGTGAGTCACGGACACGCCGGCCGCGGTTCCGACCTGGCGGCGAGAACCTGGAGCTCGGCTTCAGCGCCGCTTAGCAGCTTGGCGTAGTGCCTTGGCCAGCGTGTCGAGCTGACCGCGCAGCGCGTTCACGCGATCGACCATTTCGTTGAGCGCTTGCGGGTCAAGACTCGAGGCGCTCTCGAGATCTCCCAGCAGGTCTTCTCGACCGTCGGCGAAACGGTCAAGTTGTCTGACGGCCTTCGCAAATCGAGGAAGGGGCTTTCGCCCCTTGCGCGCCTTGCGTGTCGCGCGCAGGCGGGTGGCCTCTGTACGCAGCTTCTCAACGGACCATCGCTGCTTCTCTGTTTGGCTCACTAGGCGGCGCTGCTGGGCAGCAGACAATCCGAGGACGAGACTCAGGTGACTCATCCCGACATGCTCCCAGTCTGGTTGCATCCCGAGATCGCGGCACATCTCATAGATCGCCGCACAGCGGTAGAGTGCTTGAGCGCTCATGCGCCCCTCCAACTCGGAAGCGATCTTGCGGAACGTCGTTCGCCCCCGGCGGCCGTGTTCGGGACGCTCGCCAGCGTAGAGATCCTCGACGATCAGCCTTCCAACGGCGTACGCATCTTCGGGTCTGAGCTTTCCGCGACGCGTGTCGAAGACCGCCTCCGGCCATGCGACGTCACGCGGCTTGGTGGCGGAGACCTTGTTATCGGACTTGTTAGTGCGCCGACCTGCGCGTGATTTTACCCGCATAAGACCATGGATTAGCCCAGAGTTCACGTTCGTTCAACGGTGTTTCCGTAAGGGATTGTCGTTTGAGTAGGATGAATCGTCCTACCGCTGGTTCCCCGAGGTTTCATCTTTCGTCTGCGCGCGACGCTGGATCGGCATCTATTGCGCTGCCGTTATCCACAGCTGCCGTTATCCACAGCTGTCGTTATCCACAGCTGCCGTCATCCATAGCTGCCGTCATCCATAGCGGCGGCAGGGATGTCGCTGCAGCACGTCCCCACGTTCTGCGAATGCTGAGCAGCGATGCCCAGCGTTCGATGAAGGCCCCTCACTAACTGAATCCAGTCAGTGTAGCGAACCAACACGTTCTCCAGCAAATGCTTGGTCCAGCTGAAACCTGTGATCCCCACTCTGCAGCCATTTTTGGCTACCTTCACACTGCTTCGGAATTCAGAGGCCACGCTGGGCCTCTCCCTGGTGACGCCGCTTCAGGCTGTAGACGCCTCGCTGTCCTTCGCCGCGGTGTTTCCAGGTAGGTTCCTCGATGACTCGATGTGGGGATGCGTGTGGTTGCGCATCATCACTTTCCTTACGGCGAAGTCTGGCAGGCTGTGGCTGCGTGGACTCCGGTTGCGTTGCTCCCCTGACTCCGTTGCTTGGTTGAAGGTTGTGTTTGCTCCGGTGTTCCCGAAGGGTGGTGCCGGTGTTGCGCCATGGATTCTCTGACTCGAACTTGAGCCGCTCTCTTGAGTATCCGCTCTGCGGATGCGCCCCACCATCCCTTGGTTGGGTTAGGCGTCGTCGATTCTCACGATGCGTGAGGCAAGATTGCGTCTACGACGTCGACGTTCGAGGAGTACGCGACTGGTCTCGATGCCGTCGCAGGCTCGAGCGAGCTCGGCGCGCCCCATGCCGCAGGATCCCATACGCGCGGAAACCATTTTCGGACGGCTTGTTTCCGCGTCGCAGGCCCGGGCCGAAACCGCACCGCAGCGGTTCTCGACAGGCGTTGGGCCGTTCGTGGAGCCCTCCGGGTCAGCGCGAGTCAGCGCCACTTCAGGCTCCTTATGCTCCCAAATCCGAAACAATTTCCATGAACTGACGCGACCTAGGTCTTCTGGCGTGTGGTCGTTCACTCAGCTTCAGTCAACGACCGTCGCCGCTTCCGACTTGAGTGTTCCGATGAAGTATTTGTTCGTTAGGCGTCGCGCGGAGCTCGTAACCGGAATACCAGGCACCGGCTACGCTGACGTATGCGTAGTCCGTGCGGATCCAAGCCAGCGCCGCATTCGCATGGGAGCCGTGCGGCTCACGCCACCGGGACCCGCGGCGATGGAGTCTGGAACGCGCGCGCTCGACTTGGTGGCCCAGTAGAGCGTCGGACCTGGCGCGTGCGCCCTCAGGTGGCGGACGACGCACGCGGCACTCTTCGCCGAATAGGTGGTGTCCAAGACCATATCGGGCGCGCCGCGGCGCCAGACTTCCATGGCACGCAATCCGCTCTCGGTGGGCTCACCATAGCCGGCACCGAAGAACGCCGTTTCAACGCGAAATTTGCTGGCCAGCTGCTCGCGAGTACAAACCAAAGCGCGGTCACCCGAGAGGGCAGCGAGCTCCTGCGACGCACGCACCGCGAGGTCCAAGATGCGCCATGCAGCCGTCACCGGCCACGGTGTCACCCGCACGCTGTGGAGCTGCGGGAGCGTATCCCGAAATGCGACACCGAGGCGCGCGGCGAGGTGGAGGCCAACCAACAGCCCCGCCGAAGTGCAGCACGAACCCACGCCGACGACGATGCGACGCGGCGCCGGGCACTCGCCGCGAGCCACCTGCTCTGCGAGCTCCAGGCCCGCAGAAACGTACGCCAGCGCTCCCAGCGGAGTTGCGCCTCCAGGGACCATCACCTCGGCAAGTCCTCCGCGCTTGCGCTCAGCGTGGCGCGCGAGAGCTATTCCCACGGGCAGCGTGGACCAATGCGGCAGGCAAACGACGTCGGGGTCGAGACTCAGGATCCATTCGAGGTTCTCCCGCGCGGCCATCGAGACAGGCTGGGGATACAGCACGACCCCACCCTGCAGCCCAAGCCGCGCCCCGTGCAGCAGCGCGGCCACGGCGTGGTTTGAGCCGAACGCCCCGGTCGAGTAGACGCGGGTCGCCCCATGTTTCCGCGCGGCACCGAGCAGGATCTCCAGGGTGCGAACCTTGTTGCCTCCGTAGATTGGATGCGAGAGGTCGTCACGCTTCAACCACAGCTCTCCGTTGCCCTCGGGCGCAATCCCACGGGCGAGCTCGCTCGCGCATTCGACCCGAGTCGGAAAGAGTCCCAACGCTGACCACCCGGTGCCCGCGAGCCTCGGATAGCGCGCTAGCAACGGACGCGCATCGAGAGTCGAGGCATTCGCGACCCTGGCCGCTGGCTTTTCCCCCATCACCACCGAGAGACTAGCCAATGGGCGTGCTGCACCGAAGGCCTATTCGAGGTCGTCTTCTGTCGCGTCTGGAGCGCGGGGTTCTTGCACCGCTTGGTCCTCACCCTCTGGGGCGCCAGCGTCGGGCTCCTCTGGCTCCGGGCAACGGTCGCCCGTGTAACCCTCGAACCCCTTCGGGATCTTGCAGGGATGAACCTTCACGATTCGGGTGCGCGGCTTGTAAACGACCTTGCGTCCCTCTTCGTTCTTTTTTCCGTCGGGATACGTGATGATACGAGTTGCCACAACGGACCAGCCGTCCATGCCTCCGTACAGGACCTTTTCCTTTTCAGGGTCCAGCTTGTCGTCGGCCTCGTACTCAACATCAGGCTTCACGATATCGAAGCGGCGGCTCACGATCCGGCGCACCTTTCGGCCGCCGTTGTCCCCGTAAATCTTCACGCGGATGAACGTGGAACCATACTCGGTCTTGATCAGCATGCCCGCCTGGGTGTCGTTCCTGAAAATCAGGTCTGGCACCGGAAAGGAGAGCGTCGCCTCGTGCCCCTCAGGGTACCGGGTGAAGTAGTAGCTATGAGGCTGGCGCTGGATGATCTCGTACGCACCGTCGAGCACGGCGTTGAACATCGTGGTCGCGAACTGCGAAATCCCGCCCCCGTAGCTGTCCACCATTTCCCCGCGAGAAATAGTGGGCGCCTCCACGAAGCCTTTTCCGTGGGTCCTCGGTCCGATGTACTCATTCACACTGAAGCGCTCACCCGGCTTGACGATCGTGTCGTTCAAGAGGTCAGCGATCAGGTGGATGTTCTGTACGCGCTTCTGACAGCAGGCATGATAGGTCGTGAAGCTGGACACTAGCCCCTTGATGCCCAGGGCTTCTGCGTCTTCGGTGGTGAACGAAGGCGGCGCACTGCGCTGGATCGGCAGCTTTCCAGTTGCCTGCCCCGCCCGCGCTGCGGTCTCCAGCTCCTTCGCGACCGCCGCCGCATCGAGCAGCGTCCCCGGACGAGAGGGCTCGATCCGCACGCGGTCCCCCTCGGCCACGAAGCGAGCGTTCTTCGGTTCGTCCTCGAGGTTCTTACGCAGCGGCTCGAGCTTCTTCTCGACCGCGGTCGGGTCGAAGTACACCTCGAGCCCCCCACTCGGCGCGGGGCGGGTGCGCACGCTCGACTTTAGTTCCCGTACGGTAAATTTCACCTCGACTTCTTCTTCGCTGTTCTCCAGGTGAATCGGCTGCTTGACCAGCGAGTTCGCGAGCGCCAGGGCCGCGTCCACCTCGCCCGCGGTGACCCTGGGTTCGCGACGCACGAGCTCGGCGCGGGCGAAACGCGCGCCGTGTGCCGAGCCGTCCGCGAACGCTGCCAGCACGGCCTCACGCGTTGCCGCGTGGTCCACGACCCAGCCAGCTGCCGGAGGCTTGCTAACCAACTGATCGCCCTGAAGCACCACCGCACCCTCGAAGGGTGGATGTGCCAGCGCAGTCTGTTCGAGACGACTGAGCTCAGCCTCGAACCGAGCGTCGTCGAGGGTCACGGCGAGATCTACGGTGTGCCCCCGCGCGAAGGACTCGAGCCACCACACGAACTGCGAGCCAACTCCCCCCGAGCGTCCTGCGGCGAACGCCCGGCCAACGCTCTGTTCCACGTCGCACCGGGCACCGATCGTCTCAGCATCTAGCTCCAGCAGGTTCGCGCCGATCCCCAACTTCAGCTGGCCCTGCTCGACGCGCTTGCCAAGCGGCGCGACCCTCGCAGTCGCCTCGTCGTGGTTGAGCCCGGAGAGCGCGAGCGACCCCAAGCTGACCCCGCGCTGGACCTCGCCCAGGCTAGCCAGGCGGTCTAGCCCAAAGCCAAACACCGGCAGCACACACGGCAACAGCGCGCAGGCGATCCACATCCAGCGCGGTCGCAACCGCGCTGCGGCCGGCAATGGCTCCGCCGCAGGGCTCACCTCGGGCGAGTCTGCGCTCGGTTCCAGCGTCGGAGCATCGCCTTCAGGAGCGGACACGGCCCGTTTATAGCGGCAGATGCGCCGAAGCCAAGGCTGCAAGCAAACCGAGTCTGCGCGGGTCCACGAATCCGGGGAAAGTCCCATTCCGAGGCAAACCGAGGCATCTCGCGACGCCGCTCGAGCCGCCCGCACTCGAGACTTGCTCGCGAATTGCGTGCCTGGTCTATAGTCGGGCGCAGCTATGCAGCGAGGAAGGAACCAAGCGATGAATCAGCCGAAGGCCCTGGGCCAGAGCACCGGAGCTACCGGGGCGTCGTGGATGCGAGCAACCCGCTGGCTTTTGCTTGGAGGCGTCGCCGCTGGCAGCGTGCTGGCTGCTGGCTGCTCGCAGAAGAACCAGGAGAAGTGCAACGAGGCGCTGCAGGTCACGCGCCAGAGCATCACCTCCAAGGACTTCAACCTCGCGCGCCAGTGGCGCGAGCGGGCTTACACCTACTGCGAGGCCGCCTCGGCGAGCGCGCTGGACGGTGAAATCACCGCCGCGGAGAAGGCTGAGCTCGACGCGGAGGCCAAGAAGAAGGCTCGCCAAGCCACGGCGGACGCGATCACGGCGCTCGTGAAGCAGCTCGCCGAACAGGGCAAGGACGACGGCAGCAAGATCGCCAAGAGCGCCACTTGCCCCGACAAGAAAGAAAAGAAAGAGGGCTGGTGCGACGCGACGCGCACCGCCGCGGGAGATCCGACGCCCATCAAGGTGAAGTATTGGAACGAGGAGCCCAAGGCCTTCATCATCTCCACCAAGCCCGCCGGCCCTGCGAGCTGCGATGCCCTCGGCCCCAACACGGTGGTGCGCACCTTCGGCAGCACGGTGGACGGCAAGCCAGCTGAGTTCAAGCACTGCAACCTGAGCGGTGGGCTCGGCGGCCTGCAGGCGCTGGTCGGCAGCAGCGAAGAACTCAGCCTGGTGCAGGTGTTCACGAGCGAGTACCTCGCCCGGGATCCGAAGCTCGCGAAGCGGCTCAAGGGCAGCTGACTTCCTGGCGCAGGACGCGCGATGACTCAGTCAGCCCAGACGAGCTGACCACGATTGACCCACTCCAGCACCAACTCCAGGTGCCGCGAGTGGGTTATTTCTTTGTGGATAATCTGCATCGGCAGAGCAAGCTGGTCGGTCACGCAAGAGCCGAACGTCAAGCTCTCAGGGCCCAACTCATAGAGTTCCCCATCCACGGAGACGTACGCTGCCGCACCTCTCCCCCCCCGCACGAGCAGCCAACGCGACGCTGGGTGATGACGAAGGCGCGCACCGCCTGCCAGGCGCGCCCGCAACTCCGAAGCGTCGATCTCCTCCTCGGGCGACTCCAAGACCTGGCTCTCTTTTGGTTCCGTAAGGAAACGTGCAAGCGAGGCGTCAATCAGCCCATCCAGCTCTTCCGCAGGCAGCTCGAGTAGTGCCCTGACCTGCGCCCGGTAACGCTGCAGAGTCTCCTCGGCCAACTCCCCAGGGTTTGGGGGTGAGGACACGAGTCCATCCACGTATCCAGAACGTCCGAGCGGCGGCGCGCGGCGGAGCCAAGCCTGGGAAAGCTCTGCGGCTAGCGAACCGCTGCTCAAGAGTTCGACTGCCTCAACGGCCCGGAAACCAACGGAGAACGTCATACACTCGTCGATAGCGACTCCATCGTGTCCGATGGCCGCGGGCAGGTACAGGCAATCCCCCGGAGCGAGCTCGAAGCGTTGCTCTGCCTCGAACCGGCGCAGCACCTTGAGCTCGCAACCAGCACATAGAGCGTCGCCATCAACGGCGGAGCTCAGCTCCCAACGGCGGCGTCCCAGCGCCTGGCACAAGAAGACGTCATAGGAGTCGATGTGAGGCCCCACGCCACCACCGGGTGCTGCAAAGCTCACCATCAGATCGTCTAGCCGCCAGCGCGGCACGAAGTTGAAGCCCTCCAGGAACTCCCGCGCCGGCGCCAGGTGCTTGTCGACATCTTGCACCAACAGGGTCCAACCAGAGGCAGGAAGCCTGGAGAAATCCCGCGCGGAAAAAGGCCCATGGCGCATGCGGTAGTGCTCACCCTCTTTGAGCACCAGCCGGCTCTCGACGTGGGGCTCGCATGCCAGCCCCGCGAGCTCGTCGCCATCGATGATGGTCGTCAAGTCAGAGCACAGCTGGGGAAGTAGACGCGCCTCGCGCTGCCAAACCTCCGTTAGGAACGCGTCGACGTCGCGTACCCCTGCTGCGGTCCGCAACCGCTCGCGAAACTCGGGCCCCGCGGGTTCGCGGCTCAAGCCGCGCCCTTCGCGGGCTGTGTGGTCGCCTTTGGGCGCAAGAGTCTGGTGACGACGAAGCCCGCGAGGAGCCCCGTCGCAGCTGCGATCAACGCGGCAATCATCAGCCCAAATACGCCATCGTATGGCCGCTCCGGGTCCACGAGCTCGGGCGCGTACGCAGCAAACGTCAACGCGATCGCGACGCCCGTGGCAACCGGTGCCTTGAGGCCGCGCCTCGCCACCATCGCTTGCACGATGACCGCAAGCGCCAAGAGTCCAATCAGCGCCGCCTTAGGCAGCTTCGGGTAGATCGGAGGCGGCAACAGCTCGAGCCCAATCGGCTGTTTGATGTCACTGTCAGCGTGACTCACCGCCACCTGCACCGGCCCTTGACCTTCGAGGTTCAAGCGCTCGCGCCATGCATGCTGAACGGAAACCTGGCCTTGCTTTCCCACCAAATGGCGCTCGAAAGCATGCTCCACGGTCTGTTCGTGACCGTCACGAGTGACTGTCAACGCAAGGCGCCCCTGATCCGCACGGAGCACTTTTCCGTGAACCACCAGCTCCACGTCGTGGCGCGCATCGGGGATGCTGAGGGCACGCGGAGCCGCTTCCGTGAGGTCTGCTGAAGCGAGAGGCGCACGCACCTGGAACAAACCGTAACCGACCCAGAGCGCGGCCAACAGGCTCACACCGCTCAACGCGAGGCCAACGTTCTTGAGCGTTGGATGGGTGTCGAGCAGCCCCACGGAGGTGTAGAGCACCGCCACGATGGGGACCCCAAACACGATCGCGCGGGCAGCAAACGGCCGAATGTCTTCAAGCTTGCCAGCGGCCGTCATCAAGACGATGGCGACCAGCACCAGTGGGATTCTCAGCTTGTCGAGTAGATCGCGCGCGCTATCGGCAGACGAAGATTCGGTCATGACGCTTCTGGGGCGGACCATACGCCGCGCGGGACAAAGTGCAATCCCGGTCCCGCGAGCGCTGTCAGCCCTTGCGGCTGAAGAATGCCATCGCCGCGCGTAGATTCTCGTCCGAACCGTAGCAACTCTGGAGCACCGCTTCCTCGGCGCGCAGGCAGGCGGTCCACTCCGGAGTCTGCTCTCCATCGCGGATCAGGGCCTTGGTCTTTCGGACGCCTCCGGGGGGGAGGGCTGCGATGTCCTGCGCGATGCCGAGCGCGCTTTCGAACAGGCTGTCGTGAGGAAAGACGCGGGTGACCAAGCCCCAACGCTCCGCAGTCTCGGCATCAATGGGCTTGGCGCGCAGCATCAATTCGTTGGTGCGCTGGCGCCCGATCAATCGTGGCAGCGAGAAGGAACTCCCAAACTCCAGCACGAGGCCGAGCTTCACGAAAGGACAGCTGAAGCTCGCCCGATCCGACGCGTACACCAGGTCGAAGTGTGGAAGCAGCGTCACCCCCATCCCGACCGCCTTGCCCGAAACCACCGCGATGAGCGGTGTCTTGCAGGCTTGAAGGCACTCATGCACTCTGTCTGGAGGCGTCAGCGTGTCTGGGTCACGCTCGCTGAGCTCCGGGCCCTGCCCGAGGAACAGGCTGAGATCCGCCCCGGCGCTGAACACGTCTCCGTGTGCGGTCACCAGGATGGCGCGCACATCGGGCTCAGCATCCGCTTGCCGCACGGCAAGCGCAAAATCGCTAGCGAGTCCGACGGAGAATGCGTTCTTCTTCTGAGGTCTAGCGAGTGCGAGCTCGCGCACTCGCGCGTCCGAGTCCGCGAGCACATGATCAACGACCTCGATGTCGGAAAACTCCATTGCCGGAGTCTAACCAAACTTCGGGGCCCTCCGCGCGCTACTCTGGGTCTCCCGACGGGGGCGGCGACGGAGCTGGAGCGGCGCTTGAGCTGCTCGTTGGCTTGGGACTAGCGGAAGCGCTGGGGACGGCGGTCCCGCTGCTGGTCGCGGTCGCGCTCGGGCCGGGCAGCTCCTGAAACTCTGGTTCGTCAAGCTCGACCCAATCGTCGGGCACCCCTGCATCAGGTGAAGCATGGGCACCCAGCGCGGCATCCAAATCCATTCCGGCGTCCGGGACAGGCACAGCCGGCTTGGCTCCGGGAATGGGCTGAAGCTCAACCACGACGCGGCGTCGCTTACCGCTCAGGGTCAGTGTCTTCGGGTGGAACCCGTCCCGCTTGACCTCGACCTCCACTTTTTCCCCAGGGATCACGTGGATGGTCACCGGCATCGCGCCCAGGTCGCGCCCCTGACGAAACACATGAGCGTCGATGGGCGCGACCACGATCGCGACCGCGATCGCGTTCGCGCGCGCGCTCGGCAGGGGCTCCTCGCTGGCAATCTCGGGCGCGGAAGCCGTCGCAGAAACTTCCGGATCGTCCGGCTCGGGCCCCAAGCTCGGACGCGTGAGGACGACGGCCCCTGCTCCAACCAGCAGCGCCACGACAGCGACGGCTATGACGCGCCCAGCGCCGCCGCGCCTCCCGAAGCGCTGCCGCGCCCAGCTCTCATCCAGCTTGAAGCGCTCGGGGAATCGTCGGAGCTCCTCCAGGCACTGTGGGTCGACTCCCTTCGCCAAGAACTCGAGCTCGAGTCCAAGGGCAGGCATGCTGCCAAAGCGGTGCTCGGGCTCTTTCGCCAGGCACTTGAGGATCACCGCCTCGAGGCCAGGCGAAATCTCCGGATTGAAGCGGCTGGGCGGCGGCGGGGGCGTGAACATGTGCTGCGTCAACAGCCCCATCGGGTTGTCCGAGTCGAAGGGCACCTCGCCGGTAGCCATCTCGTATAGCAAGATCCCCAGGGAATAGACGTCGCTCTGAGCGTCGACGTCTGCACCCGAAGCTTGCTCCGGAGACATGTAGTGGGGCGTTCCGAAGATGGTGCCAGCACGGGTGATCTTGTTTTGCCCCCGCGCGACCTTGGCGATGCCGAAATCCAGCACCTTCACGTAGTCCGGACCGTTGTCTCCGTTCAGAATGAAGATGTTGTCCGGCTTCAGATCGCGATGCACGATCTGAGCGGCGTGCGCAGCACCCAGGGCGCGAGCAATCTGTTGACCGATATGCACGATGCGCGACTGGGAGAGCGGCGCTTGGTCGCGAATCACTCGGCCTAGCGGGTGACCATCGAGGTACTCCATCACGAAGTACGTCGATCCGTCGGGTAGCTCGCCGAAGTCGTTGATGTCGACGATGTGACTGTTGCCGATCGCCGAAGCGGAACGCGCCTCGGTCACGAAGCGCTCGGTGACCTCCGGATCCGTCGCGAAGTTCGGCAGCAGAATCTTGACGGCAATCAGCTTGTCGATGACCTGGTGTCGTGCGCGATACACCACACCCATGCCGCCTTTGCCGAGCACCGACTCAATGGCGTAGCGGTCGTCGATCACGCACCCGATGTACGCTTGCGCGGGATCGCTAGGCGGCTCCGCGGCGTCGCCAGGTCGGATCATGGTCACGCGCTTCAGTGCTTGCCGCGCGGCACCAATATCTTGCTCGGTGGGGCGCAGGCTCATCACCGCGGGGTCTTCGGAGTCCCTGCGGGTCGCCGGAGCAATTGCGACGAGCGTGCTCAGCGCCTTGGGATCGGGCTCCGTGTCCGGCGCCACTGCGACGTCACCCCGCGAGCGCGTCGTCTGCGGCGGACCATCAGGTGACGTGGGCGCGACGCTGGACTCAGCACCTGGGCTGTCCTGCTCCCCCTCGTCTGGCAGGTTCTTCTGCTCCTCCTGACTCATGCTGCTGACGGACCCTGAAGAGAGCGCACTGCTCACGCTCCTCGGCGGGTGTTTAGCATGCAAGCGGTAAAAAACAGGTAACCGCCTGCACGCCATCCGTTCAGAAGTTTCGGCCGCTGATCTCAGCTGCCCTGGGCGGAGTACGACGGCTCAACGATGCCGCGCCCCAAGAGCTCCGTGAGTGTGGACGCGCTCTCCTCAGCAAGCTCCGTCCCGATGCCTTCCGCCTGCATCTGGCCGTCCACGAACATGCGAGCCACGCCGTAGATCATCGCGTTGGCCGCCAGCATGATGCTCTCCGGATCACCTTGGATGATCGCACCGCGACTTTGAGCCGCCACGATCAGTGCCTTCAACTGGGCGCGGCCGTGATGCAAGCCATCGCGCAGCGCCTGGGAATAGGCGGCGTACTCGGGGACACAAATCACTCGAAAATGTGCGGGGTGCGCAACGGCGAAGCGGACATAAGCGAGCCCGGCTTGGCGAAACGCCTCCAGCGGATCACGCTCGGCCAAGTCGCCGATTGCTGCCTCGGTCACCTCGTTGAGGCGCTTCACGCCTTCCTCCGCAACCGCAGCCATCAGCGCGTACTTGTCCGGGAAATGCCGGAAAGGCGCGCCACTCGACACACCAGCCCGCCTCGCCACCTCACGCACGCTCACCGCCGCCGGCCCCACTTCTTCAACCAACTCCAGGGTCGCTTGCACCAGCGCTTCACGCAGCGGCGGCTTCTTGGCGCCGTTCGTGCTCGTGGGGTTCGAAACGGGGCTGGCGATTTGCGGTTCTGGATTGGTCAAGGGGGACTCCAAGCTCGCCACTCTGGGTGGCGTCTCAATGCGCAGTCGCTCGGGCTGCGTGGTACTGGCAGCTCACGCCACCACGGCGTGAACGCGGTCTTTCGTTTTCTCAGCTGATCGGAGATCGTTTGGGGTGAGGGGGGAGCGAGAGAACCCGCTCACATTCGTCAGTTGCACGATTGACGCGCTCCCACCAGGCGCTATGTGAGCGTTGCTTTCTGTAAGCATTGCTCTCACTCGGAAAGAATCGATGATGCAACCGAGCACCCTTGGAAGTAATTCCCGCATCGTGCCGCGCGGTCCTGACGCGGACGCTGCGCACGAGCGCCAACGCCTTGAAATTCCTCAGGCTCAGCGTCGCTCCCTCGCAAGAGAGCATGGCTTCGAATCGTTGCTCAGCGAGGGAAAGCTGCCCGAAGGTCCGCGAGGCACACTGGTACGCAACGGTCCTGGACTGTTCGAATCGTTCGGCGTGCCCTACCCGCACCTGTTCGAAGCAGACGGGGCGCCAAGCGCCGTGCGCCTCGAAGGGGCGGGTGCGTTCGGAGCTCAACGTCTCGTGCAGAGCAGCGAACTCTTGGAGGAACGCGCAGCGGGGAGGCCGCTTTACGGAACCGTCGCGGCCTGGCCGCGACGCCTGATCAACGGCCTCGGTATGCGCACCAAGAACACCGCGAACACCAGCGTCATGAGCTGGCAAGGACGCCTGCTTGGACTCATGGAGGCGGCTCCTCCAACCGAACTGGACCCGACGGATCTAGCGACACTCGGAGTCACGCGGCTGGGGGATGTGGTGCGGGGGCCCTTCTCCGCTCACCCGCACCGCGTTGTAGGTCGCCGCGCCAGCTACAACTTCGGAGTGTCCTACGGGCGCGAAGTGAGTCTTGACCTGTATGAGCTGCCCGACATTGGGGCGGCGCGCCACCTCGCTCGCCTGCGCCTCGAGCGCGCGGTGATGCTTCACGACTTCATCGCGACGGAGAATCACTTGGTGTTCTTGGTCGCGCCCGCGGAGGTCCAAGTTTGGCGGGCGCTGCTCGGGATTGGCAGCTTCTCCCAGCTCTTCGAGTGGCACCCGGAACACGGCACCGAGGTCATCATCGTTCCCATCGACCGGCCCCACGAGGTGAAACGTTTCCACGCAGAAGCGTTTTACGAGTGGCACTTCGCTGGAGCATTCGAACGCCTCGGAGAACTTGTGCTGGACCTGGTCGCCTACCCCGACTTCGCTAGCTTTGGCGATCTGGAGCAGGGGGTGATCAGCGAACCCGGCTGTTACGAGCGGGTGCGCCTCGATCCCCGCAGTGTGACGCTGCACCGAGAGCGCCTGTCGTCGGTCCCGTGCGAGTTCCCGCGTATCGACCCGCGCTTCGAGGGTCGCGAGTTCACTCAAGCCTGGGTCGTCACCGCGCGCGGGGCTCAGACAGGCCTGGGTCGCGTCGACACCGCAAGCGGCGAACTGGAAGAATACCTCTTCCCGTCGGGTACGTTCGCTTCCGAGGGGATCCTGGTGCCGCGCACCCCCAATGCGCCAGAGGGCGATGGCTGGTTACTCAGCCTAGTGCACGACGGCGCCAGCGATCACAGCCACCTGGCAGTGTTCGACACTCAAGAGCTATGTGCCGGCCCCGTGTTTCGAGCATTCTTCGACCACCACGTACCCGTCACATTTCACGGGATTTGGATCCCGGCTGCCAGCTGAGAGCGCCTCGCGATTGAGCTTGTACGCGGCCTGAGGTGTCACAGTGTTTTTGGGGTGAGGCACCGCGTTGCCTGTGGCACGGTCCGCGCCGATGCCCACCCTGCGAATCGAAGACGCCTCGAACACCGGCGGCGTGCCCCTCGAACTCTACTACGAAGCGTTCGGCGATCCCCGGCACGAGCTGCTGTTGTCCATCATGGGCCTAGGCGCCCAGTGCGTGCAGTGGGACGAGGACTACTGTCGCCTACTCGCGAACCACGGCTATTACGTCGTGCGCTTCGACAACCGCGACATCGGTCTCTCGAGTCACCTCGACCACCTGGCGATGCCTCGCATCTTCGAGCTGATGGAGAAGGTCACCGCAGGCGAAACGCCAGAAGTGGGCTACACACTGACGGACATGGCGCGGGACACCGTCTCGCTCATCCAGGGTTTGGGCTACGAGCAGGCGCACATCGTCGGCGCAAGCATGGGTGGGATGATTGCACAACGCCTAGCGATTCACTTCCCCGAGCGCGTGAAGAGCTTGACGAGCATCATGTCGACGACTGGGCACCCTTCCCTTCCCTCGGGGAAACGCGAAGCCTTCATGGCGCTGATCGCTCCGCCGCCCACCGAGCGCGACGCCTTCATTGACTACAGCGAGAAGCTCTGGCGGGTGATCGGCAGCCCTGGGCTGGTTGGTCCTGACCGCGCGCGCAAGACAGCGGGCCGCGTCTTCGATCGTGGGACCCACCCAGCAGGCTTCGTACGCCAGTTTGCCGCGGTAATCGTCGACGGCAGTCGGCGCGAGGCGCTGGCCCGAGTGCAGGCGCCAAGCCTCGTGATCCATGGCAGTGCCGACCCGCTGATCCCCGTCGAAGGTGGCCGCGACACCGCCCAGACGATAGCAGGGGCGTCGCTCTTGGAGCTCCCCGGCATGGGCCACGACTTACCCGAGCCACTGTGGGAGACGATCGCTGAAGCGATTGCGGCAATCGCACGACGAGCTCGTTAGCGGAGGCAAGTGTGGTCGCACGCGTCGCTCAACGGCAACCCCAGCCACCGTCGACGTCGATCACTTGACCGCTGATGTACGCGGACTGCTCAGACAACAAGAAGCTCACACACTGCGCCACATCTTCGGGTCGGCCGACGCGTCCGAGCGGAACTTGTTCGGCGTAAACGGTCATCTCCGCCTCGCCCAGATGCGCTGTCATATCCGTCCGGATCAGTCCGGGAGCCACGGCATTCACGCGGATCCTACTTGGCCCAAGCTCCGCGCAGAGCTGCTTGACCGCGCCTTCGAGCCCAGCCTTCGCTGCCGAGTAGCCGACGTGCCCCGCCAGCGCGTGGCGCACCAGGTTGCTACTCATGAACACGACCGCCGCCCCGTCAGCGACCAGCTTGGCCTCGAGCAGGCCTCGAAGCAGCAAGAGCGGCGCTTCCAGGTTGCTCCTGAGCTCCGAGAGCAGCGGGTCCAGAGTCGTGGCGCTGCCACCAACGAAGGCTGAGTAGTGAGCCACGCCGGCGTTCAGCACTACCCCACGGAAATGTTCGCCGCTGCCACTGAGACGCTTCAGCAGTGCCTCGCGCGCCTCTGGGTCGCACAGATCACAAGCGAAGGAGCGCAGCTTCGCAGCCTCGCCAGCGAGCGCGTCGGCGAGGCGCTGAGCCGCCGCGTGGTCCTGGCGATACACCCCGACGACATCCCCCTGTCGGATCAGCTCCAGCGCCACCGCGCGGCCAATGCCGCGGCTCACTCCGGTCACCAGAGCGGTCATGCGTCGGCCTCTGGAGACGCAGCATGAACCTCGATCTCGTCGCTGGGGATAAACGCTGGAACGTCACAGCAGAAGAGCGTCGCCCAGTCACTGCCAAGGTTCTTGTAGTGGTGGACTTGTCCCTTTTGCCAGGCGACGGGCGCCAGGCCCCGGATGCGCTCACCGTCGCGGGCGAGCTTTCCCTTCACACGCCACTCGAGCTCCCGCATCTCTTCGTGCCGATGCGCGGAGATCTCGGCGCCTGGCGCAACGTGTAGCAGATACAGCCCTGCCTCCCCGGTTTCGAGCAACACCTCGACGCGGCCGAAGCGCGCGGCTTCTTCTCCCCGCGGAAATTGCTCTCGGCGCCGCTGCAGCTCGACTTCGGCCGCTCTCGCGCGCCCCTGCAGAGCTTGGGGCTTCTTGATGCGGATGCGCACGTCCTCGAGGCTCGGTTGGACACCGAAGAGCATCGCCGCGAGCTCTTCCCCTGCGTTCTCCAGCAGACGATAGCGGCGAAACCTGAGCAGGTTGATCACTTGGTCGGTGACGCGATCGTAGTCGAGCGTGTCCGCGATGCGGCCACTCCTGCCTGCGGTGCTGAGGTCCAAGCCGAGCTCCAGATCCACAACCAGGGGCTGGTTCTGATTGCGCTCGTGGGGGTAAATCCCCACCACGCACTCGAGCTCGATTCCGTGGACGCGGATCCAGTCGCTAGCCATGAGATGCGTATAACGCCTCGCTTGATGTGTAACCAGCGGGAGAGTGCCACGTAAACCCGAGCGTGCCTGACTCTCAAAGAGCCTCTCTCAGTCGCCGCGCCTGGCTTGGCGGCGCCCTTGCCCTGGCGTGTTCGCGGGCCACCGAGGCGCCAGCAGGAGCTTCCGCAGAGCCTCACAGCGCGAGCCTCGAAGGCGCTGAGGTCGGCGAACACCGCCACCCCAAGGCTGCAGGCGCCGGCATCGCCGTCGTGGAGCTCTTCACCTCTCAGGGCTGCTCGAGCTGTCCGCCCGCGGACCGCGTGTTGCGCACACTAACGCAACATAGCGACCAGTCGGTGCTCACGTTGAGCTTCCACGTTGACTACTGGAACTACCTGGGCTGGGCAGATCCTTACAGCAGCGCGCGCTACTCCGCACGCCAGCGCGCGTACGCATCGCGCCTGAGCGGCGGTCGGGTCTTCACGCCCCAGGCCATCATCAACGGACGCCACTCGGCGCTAGGCTCGGCGGAGGACGAGATCGAGGATCTGATCCGCATGGAAAAAAAGATCGCGACGCTTGCCCGCCTGGAGCTGAGCCACGAGGGCGGTGCGGTTCACTACCACACGGTCGCGTCCGCGCGGGGTCTCAAGATCACGCTGCTCCTGCTACAGAACTCAGTGCACAACGCGGTGCCGCGCGGGGAGAATAGCGGTGAAGACTTGAGCCACGTCCACGTCGTGCGCGACCTGCTCGAGCGCAGTGTTGAGCTAGAGGGCAGCGCTGGGGCCACGGGCGAGTGGAAGCCAGACCTGGCAGTCCTCACCCCCAGAACTGGCGCCACGACCGGCAACTTGAGCGTTGCCGCTCTGGTGAGCGACCCGAGCGGCGCGATCGTAGGCGCTGAACGCATCGACTTGGCCTGAGTTGAAATAACTCCTATTTCCGCGCGGCTTAATCGACGACCTTCGCGCCCAGCTCGAACCCGGTGAGCGTGCGGGGCTCACCGTTGTCGAGGTCGATGAAGGTGACACGGCCCTCCGGGTGCTCCTGGGCGACGAAACCACGGCGAGCCCCCGCGACCATGCCAGCTGCGAGCGGCGGGCTCGCCAGGGTGAAGTAGTCCACCTGCAGGCTCGGGATCTGCACCAGGTACACGCCGTACAGTCGCTTGTCGTCTGAGCGCACGGTGATGAGAGCGCGATCGCTGTCAGGGCTGATAGCCACACTCATCGGCGCGGCGTCAGTGCCAACGATCTTCGGAGCGCGTAGCTCCGCCGCAGGCACGATGGCAAAGCCACCGGCCTTCGTCGAACCCGGCGCTTGCCCCTGGAGCACCACCGCGTGGGTACCGTCGGGCGTCGCGAACACGGCCCGCACCGGCGCCTTCAGATCCACGGTGCGCAGGCTGAGCGCCTGGGTGTCCGCAATGGAGAGCGTGTTGGACGCAACGGCGTTGGTGTAGAGCAGCGCGGGGTTGTCAGTCGGTGAGAGGCTCACACTGCCGAAGTACTCCGTCGACTCCAGGGTGCTCGCGAGGCTTGAATCCGTGAGGATCCCGGGGAGCGGCAACAGCACCATCAGGGACTTGTGCTCCTGGACGCCGCCGGTTCCGCCAGCTCCAGCCGCCGCGCCACCTGCGCCGGCGCCGCCACTCCCAAGGCCGCCCGCTCCTGCGGTTGCTCCGCCAACGCCGCTGCTCGCGCCACCAGCGCCGCCTGTGCCAGCGCCGCCTGTGCCAGCGCCGCCTGTGCCAGCGCCACCGGTGCCCGCGCCACCGGTGCCAGCGCCGCCTGTGCCAGCGCCGCCAGTCCCAGAGCCTCCGGCGCCACTCATCCCTGCGGAACCACCGACCCCACCAGTGCCCCCGGGGTCACCGCTCAGCCCGGCTTCACGCACCACCGCCACCGCGAGGGAGCCCGACGCGCTCAGGTCCAGATCCGTGACGTTGCCCGCGAGTTCGATCTGGGACGCGCTGCCATCGTCCAGGTTCACGAACCGCACTGCCGGGCTCAAATCGCGCCGCACCAGCGCGATGCTGCCGTCGGCGGTGATCGTCACATCACGGGAGGCTGGATTCTCGAGGGGATCATCGGTCACCTCGACCTGACGTGTCACGCGGGGGCCCAACTCATCCAGCTCGATCACGCTGATCCCCGGTTCGCTGATCACGAACGCTCGGCTCTCGTCGTCGCTGAAGAAGATGCGCTCCGGACGATAGCCGACGCTGAGGCGTGTGGCCGTCTCGGAGCCCGCGGTCAGACGCAGCACCGTGACGTCTTGAAAGCCCTGAGTCACGTCGGCGTTCACCACGTCGCGGGCGTTGGTCCACGCAATGGCCCATTTGCCCGCGTTCGAGAGCGCCCATGCGTTTGCGCCATCGTGGGTCGGTAGGCTGAGCCCAGAGACGCCGTCCGCCGTCGCGCGTAGCAAGGTCGCGTCGCGGCTGCCGGTGTTCAGGACCACCGCAGTGTCATTACCTCCCGGAACCGCTGCCAGGTAGGTTGGACTCAAGCCGGCCTCGACGATACGCACCTCGAAGCTCAGGGCATCCACCAGGGCCACACGGCCACTGTCCGGGTTCGCCGTCCAGATCAATTTACCAGTGGAGACCGGGCTCTGGAAGCTGCTCTCCAGTTCCTGCTCCGGCGGTGTGCCACCTGTCCCGCCCCCACCACCGGCGCTAGAGCCGCCGTTCGCGTTGCCGCTGCCGCCATTGGCGCCGCCCACGTCGGCTTCGCCGCTTGACTCGGAGTCCGCCGAGCAGTGAATGAGACCCAGCGTCGCCGCTAGCAGCCCCAACATGGAGAGCCTCGAACCCCAACTCGTCAGACTCCGCGGCCAGGTGCCGTGGCGCGTTCCCCTACCAAGCCAACCCATCGACGGAGTCGCAGTGCAATCCACGCGCCAAGCGGGCGCAGGGGCTCACGCAGTGCAAATCGGGCACAAAACGCGAAACTTCAAGGGAATGGCGAGTGGCTCAACTCGCGGCGCGTCCTGGCGAACCCTGACTTCGCTGTCCCGCCGTCTGCGGTGCCGACCCGCTCGAAGCCGTGCCGGGGGGAGGCAGCAAGATCGAGGTGCTCCGGCGGGAGGGCGATCAAGTGACGTTCGCTCACTCGACGAAACTCATCGAGGGACTGGGTGCGCCGGATCTGCTGCAGGAACACCGCACCATCCAGGATCCCCCGGGAGATGAACGTGCACAGCTCCTTCAGCTTTCCGAGCACCCCTTGACCGCGCACGTGGTGGAACACGGGCACGTAGCGATCCACGGTGCGATGCAGGTAGTCCAGGACGTCGAGCGGCGTCGGATCGAAGGCAGCCGCTCCAGCGCGCAGCTCCGCGAGCTGGCGGAAGATCCATGGATTGCGGATCGCTGGCCGACCGATCATCACAGCGGCGCAGCCCGTTTCCGCCTGGAGACGCAGCGCGCTGTCGGCGTACCACAGGTCGCCGTTACCGATCACGGGTACCGAGAGTTGCTCTGCGAGCAACCCCACGATGCGCCAGTCGGCAACGCCGGAGTAGAAATCGGCGCGACGTCTCGGGTGCACGCTGATGAAGTCGACGCCTGCGCGTTGCACCGTTTCGGCGATTTCGAGCACGTGCTCGGCGTCGTCGAAGCCAGCCCGGATCTTTGCGGAGAGCAGCCCCGGCGTGGCTTCGCGCATCTGGCTAAGCACATCGAAGAGCAGCCCCGGCTGCTTGAGCATCGCAGCACCGACGCCCTTCTTGACGATGCGCGGCATTGGGCAACCCAGGTTCACGTCGATCACCGCCGCGCCCGCCTCGGACACGTAGCGGGCTGCCTCAGCCATGCGATCCGCGTCGTTGCCCATCACCTGCACGCTGAGCGCGACACGTGGAGACGGCTGAATCGCGCGCCGGATCACCTCGGGGTTCAGGCGTGACGACGTCACCCTCACGAACTCGGTGCACACTAGGTCGAGTCCGCCTTCGGCGGCGAGGGCGTGACGAAACGCCGGATGCCCCACGCCCTCCATCGGCGCCAACACATTGCGCCACGGCAAGCGCTCGTGGGCAGCGTGATGAGCTGGAGGCAACAACTTGGGGTTCACGGCGACGTCCCGGGCTTGACCCATCGCTGAGCTCTCCGCAAGCGTCCACTCCCCGGGGCACGCGTGCTACGGCACACGGCATGAAACCGCGCTTGGTCGTGCTCGACGGACACACGCTAAACCCAGGAGATCTGAGCTGGTCTGCGTTCGAGAGCAACGCGCAAGTCGAGCTTCATCCCCGCAGCGGGGACGCGACCGTCGAACGCGCCCGTGGCGCAGAGCTCGTGCTGACGAACAAAGAGTACCTGAACCGCGCGCGCCTCGAGCAGCTGCCAGACCTGCGCTACATCGGCGTGTTGGCTACCGGAGTCAACGTGGTCGATCTCGAGTGCGCCCGCGAGCGCGGCATCGCAGTGACCAACGTCCCGGGCTATGGAGCGGCCAGCGTCGCTCAGCACGTCTTTGCGCTGCTGCTCGAGCTCACCAACCGAAGCTACCAACACTCCATTGCCGCACGGCAAGGCAGCTGGGCGAGCTGCCCAGATTTCTGCTTCACGCTGACGAGCCTGCCGGTGCTGGAGGGCAAGCAGTTCGGGATCGTGGGGTTAGGTGCGATTGGGGCCCGCGTGGCCCGCATCGCCAGCGCGCTTGCCCTGCGAGTAGCGGTGGCAGACACCCAAGGGAGTCGCCCCGAGGTGCC
>JBFXBK010000071.1:0-30035 GCA_050183255.1 Polyangiaceae bacterium
CGTCGAGGTGGGCAAGGCGGCTGGTTGCGTGGCGAAGTTCGGCGTCAGCCTGACGGCGAAGGCGTCTGCCTCGCTCAAGGCCAGCGCGTCGGTCAGCGTCTCCGTGAACGTCTCTGCCAGCGCAAGCGGCAAGGCGAGCAGCGGCGGCTGACACTAGCCCCGGCTCAGAGTCGAAACGGCGCGCTCAACAGAGCGCGCCGTTTCTCATTTCTCCTTTGATTTCGAGGCCAAGTGAACACTCCGGGTGCTCTTCAGGTCGCGTCGAGGTGAACACTCCGGGTGCGTTTTCGAAGCGGCTCAAGGTTCGGCGTGGGGAGCCGTTCGGCAACAACGGAGGTGTCCGTTGTCTGCCGTCGAGAGAATCAGTCGCTCCCCATCGGGCCCCGTGGTCGAATCGGGTGAGCATCCAATTGAACACTCCGGGTCGTCCCAGCGTGGGTCCGAGGCGACACATGAACACTCCGGGTCGTCGTCACGGAGCGTGATTGGAGGCAAATTTGCGCTGTTACGGCGCCTGGGTGCCGGCGCCGCGGCCGAAGTGTTCGAGGCGGAGAACTTACTTGTCGGCAAACGTGTCGCCTTGAAGTTGCTCCACGCGGAGCACTCGCGGCGGGCGGACGTGCGCACTCACTTCGTCTCCGAAGCGCGCGCCGCCGCACGCATTGCCCATCCCAACGTGGTGGACATCCACGACTTGGGTACGACTGAAGACGGCTGCGCCTACATGGTGATGGAGCTGCTTCAAGGAGAGAGCCTCGCGGACATCGTCGCGACCCGGGGTGCGCTCAGTCCGGCTTATGCGTGTGAGCTGATGCTGCAGGTCCTCGCGGGCGTTGGTGCTGCGCATCGCCAAGGCTTCGTGCATCGGGATCTCAAGCCGGAAAACATCGTCGTCACTCACCCCGAGCCAGATCGCCCGTTGGTGAAGGTGCTCGACTTCGGCATCGCGCAAGGCGTGAACCCCCTCGCCAACGCTCACGCCAATGGTGGACTCGTGTTCGGCACGCCGCTCTACATGGCGCCAGAACAAGCCATGGGGCGCGAAGTCGACAACCGCGCGGATATCTACGCTGCAGCGGTCGTGCTGTACGAAATGCTGTGCGGCGAACCTCCCTACAGCGCGCCTGATGTGCGCGGCTTGATGCTGCGTGTCGCGCAAGCGGATTGGGTGCCCCTCTCGCTACGCGCGCCAGAGCTGCACCCTACGCTGGTCGCTTGCATCGAGCGCGCGCTCAGTCGCGACCCCGAAGACCGGCCAACCAGCGCAGAACAGTTCGCACGTCAGCTCGAACCGTTCGCGCGCCTCTCGCTCGCCATGCCTTCCGCGCTCCCCAGCGTGCGGCCCATCCCGCTGGTGCGCCGCACGGAGCAGAGTCGCGAGAGCGGCGTGCGTATCTCGCTGCGTAGCGCGCGCAACAGCGACCTAAGCGACGAGCAGCTACTGAACCCAAGCTTCCCCAAGCCGCCTTCGTGGCCTCAGCTGGTCGAAGACGCCCTACCCCACCCCGGTATGGAGGAAGAACTCGAGCTCGATGTAGCGCAACGCAGAGCATCGACGTGGGTGCCCGCACGCGCCAAGCGTCCATCTCCCGTGGCTTGGATAGCCGTGACCGGTGTGACCCTCGGTGCGCTGTGTGGCTGGCTGCTCAGTCAGTTGTAGCGGCTGATCCGCGCGCCTCACCCCCAAACCCGCTCAGGGCGTGGATCGTGACGCATGCATCGACGAGGTCGATCCAGGCGGTTTCGGGCGCTTCTCAGTTGCTTCCAGCCCCACTGGCACTACGGTCCACCCCGCCATGGCCAGTCTGGAAGAACAAGCCCTCGAAGTGCTCGCGAACCTCAAGGAGCCATCCCTCGACCGTACTCTCGGTGAGCTGGGGATGCTCGGCCGCTTGCGGGCTGACAGCGGACGCTTGATCGTCCCGCTCAAGCTCTCGAATCCCGCATACGCTGGCAAGGAGCAGCTGGCTGACACCATCCGTCACGCCCTCGAGGCCCTCGCTGGCGTTACCCATGTGGAAATTGACTGGCAGGTGGAGGCCAAAGGTCGCGAGATCAGCGCCGACGATCCAGTTCCCGGCGTCAAGAACGTGATCCTGGTCATGAGCGGCAAGGGCGGTGTGGGGAAGAGCACCGTGGCCGCGAACTTGGCGCTCGCCCTCAAGCGCATGGGCGCGCGCGTCGGGCTCTTGGACGCGGACATCTACGGACCGAGCGTACCCACCATGTTCGGCATCAATGGCCGCCCCCAGAGCGATGGCCAGCGCATCGAGCCGCTGCAGCGCTTCGGCGTGAAGCTGATGAGCATCGGATTCTTGCTCGACGACCCGAAGAGCGCCGTCGTTTGGCGTGGTCCGATGCTGCACGGCGCACTGCTCCAATTCCTGAAGGACGTCGCTTGGGGCAACCTCGACTACCTGTTGCTCGATCTGCCTCCAGGCACCGGCGATGTCGCGCTCACCCTCGCACAACGCGTCTCGACGACGGGCGCAGTGATCGTCACGACGCCCCAAGAAGTCGCCCTGATCGATGTCTACAAGAGCGTTTCGATGGCGCAAAAGGTGGGCATCAAGGTGCTCGGCGTAGTCGAAAACGAGAGCTACTTCGTTTGCGACGGCTGCGACAAGCGGCACGAAATCTTCGGCTCCGGCGGCGGACAGAAGGTAGCAGAGCACGCTGAGGCGCCGCTGCTCGGACAAATCCCGATGGAGCCGAGCGTGCGCGAGTGGGGCGATGCGGGCACGCCAGTCGTACAGGCATCACCGGGTTCGGCGATCGCAAAGGCGTTCCAAGACGTGGCGGAGCAGCTCGTGCAAGCAGTCGACGCCACACACGAGGGCCGCGCTGGCGCTGGCTTCACGATTGATCGCTCTGGTGGTCAAAATCGTCGCCTTCCTGTCGCGCGCTGAGCTACTTAGGGAAAAAGACTCGAGCGTTCGCACGCAGATGCAGCTAGCGGAGTGCGCTCGGTTACAAAAAACGCGTCTATCCATCCCGCGAAGCGCGCCGGCTGATTGGCAGCTGCCAAGAGGCGCGATATAGGCGGCATCTACCTCTGGGTTCGCCATGGCGTCCGAAGAATCAAATCAAGAGCAGGAGCAGCAGCCGAACGCTGGCGCTCCCGACGCGTCCACCGCAACCTCCGCAGAAGCGGCGGCTCCGGCTGGGCAAACCGAAGACACGAGCCACGCTTCTGCCGCGTCGGCAGCCGAAGCCGCGCCAGCAGCCGACGCCGCGTCGGCAGCCGAAGCCGCGCCAGCAGCCGAAGCCTCGCCCGCGCCGGAAGCATCCGCCACGGAAGCGACTGCCACGGAAACGCCTGAAGCAGGCGGGGCCGAAGCTGCTGAAGCGTGGTCCGCCGAGCACAGCTCTCCAGAGCGTAGCTCTCCGGCGGCAGCGGATGGCGCAGAGGGCGACAAGAAGAAGCGTCGTCGACGTCGCAAGAAGAAGAAGAAGCCCGAGGGTGCTGAAGCGACCCAGCGGCCCGCGACGGATCGCGCGCCTTTCCACATGGGAGAGGAAGTCTTCGGCAAGGTGACCGCCGTGCTCGAGACGGCGATCATGATCGACCTCTCCGGCAAGGCGCTCGCCATCTTCGATCGCTCGGAGATGGAGACCGACGACCTGGTCCCTGAGGTCGGCGATCGCTTCGTTGCGCGCGTGCACAACGACGGTTCTCGCGGTGGGCTCGTGGTGCTCACGCGCAAACCGCTGCGTGAGGAAGAGGTCAAGCCCTCCCTCGAGATCGCTGCGAAGGAAGGCACCCTGGTGAAGGGCCTGATCACCGGCGTGATCAAGGGCGGCGTCGAAGTGAGCCTCGGCGGCTTGCGCGCGTTCGCGCCGGCGAGCGGCATGGATCTGCACCCCACTCGCGCCAACTTCGTCGGCCTCGTGGGTCAGGTGCTCGAGTTCAAGATCGTGCAGTTCGAGAAAGCTGGCCGCGACGTCGTCGTGACTCGCCGTCCGATGCTCGAGCAGGAGGCCCATGAGCGCCGCAAGAAGGCGCTCGAGACCCTGACCGAAGGTCAGGTGATGAAGGGTGTCGTGCGCACCGTCGTCGAGTGGGGCGCGTTCGTCGCTTTACCCGAAGCAGAGAACCTCGAGGGCCTGGTGCACATCTCTGAGGCCAGCCACGATCCCCGTGCTCGCATGGAGGATCTGCTCAAGGCAGGCGAAGAGGTCGAAGTCCAGATCACCAAGATCGACGAGAAGGGCAAGATCTGGCTCTCCCGCAAGGCGCTGATCAGCGACCCCTGGGCGGAAGCCAAGGAGAAGTTTCCTCCCGGAAGCAAGCACACGGGCAAGGTCATCAAGCTCACCGACTTTGGCGCATTCATCGAGCTGGCTGATGGCGTCGAAGGCCTGATGCACGTCGCCGATCTGTCTCTCACCCGCGTGTCTCACCCGAACGAGGTGCTGAGCGAAGGCCAGGAGATCGAGGTCGTGATTCACAACTTCGATCGCCGCCACAAGAAGCTCGGCCTGCACCCCGCGCCGAGCGCGGATCAAGCAGATGAGCAGCCCCAGAAGATCGTGAAGGGCGCCAAGCTGGACGTCGAAGTGGTGAAGGCTGAGTCCGCGGGTCTCGTGGTGCGCGTGCTTGGTGTCACTGGGCGCGCGGCGCGCGGCTTCGTCCCCGCTGGTCACACGGGCACGGAGCGCGGCACCGACTTGCGCAAGGCCTTCCCCGCGAAGTCGAAGATCCGCACCAAGGTCATCGATCTGGATCCGCGCCGTGGCGAGCCGAAGCTCAGCATCCGCGCGCTCAGCGAGGACGAAGAGCGCCAGGCGCACCGCGACTACCGCAAGAAGGTCGCCGCGGAGAGCAAGTTCGGCACCCTCGGCGACCTGCTGCAGAAGGCGCTGAACCAGAAGTAGCCTTCACGCTTCCACCCAACACACTGGAGCCACTCCTCGTACGAGGTGTGGCTCTTTGCTTTGTCAGCGCCCGTTGCTTCTGTCAGCGCCCTTTGCCTTTGTCAGCGCCCGTGCCTTTTGTCGGCGTGAAAGCGCCAGAGCAGCCGCCTACAAATCTCTCCACGGGTTTTGGGGGTGAGGCGCGCTGAAGCGCTCCCGGGCGTCCGCATGCCCGGCGGTCTTCAGATTTTGCTCAAGCGCTCTTCAAGCTTCAAGCGCCGCAGCTCTGCATGCTCCGAGTAGCAAACCCGAACCGCCGCGCGGAGACCGAGCAAAGATGTCAAACACGAGGTACCAACGACTGATCCCCAAAGCCATCGCGGCCCTGAGTCTGTTGTTGCTCAGCGTGGCCAGCGCGAAAGCGCTCGCAAGCCACTTCGATCTCAAGACCGCTGGACGCGGCTCTCAGCCCATCGTGACCAAGGAGCTGAGCAAGCCCGCCGCGCTCAGCGGCTTCACGCTCCGGTTCAGCTCCGCCGACGACCACGAGATCCGCAGCCTCGGGGTGCTGCAGTACCCAGGGAAGGCAGTGGTCGGCCTGGCGGACCAAGGCGGGGAAGATCCCTTCCACTTCAACGGCTCCTATCAGCGCTTGAGCACGAGTGAAATCCACCAGGCAGCACGCAACGACTGCCGCGGTCCCTGCGCGATTCCAATCCACGCGGAAACGGATAAGGTCTTCGTGCTCGCGGGGTTCGAGGTCAAGAATCGTCGGGGGGAAGACACCAACGTGCGCCAACTCGCAGTGATCCCGGAGCTCGCAGCTGGGCGCGTGAAAGTGATCTTTCGCGATAACGGCGTCTTCGACTACACGACGCGCGTCCAGTACTTGTTGCTTCCCAAGTCGGCGGTGTACGCGGAAATGGTCTACAACGCGACGCACACACTACGCATGGTGCGCCGCCGCCTACCCAACACCCACGTCCTGCAGGCATTTTCGTTCCGCTTCGATAACGGCGACCACCATCTCTCGAACATCGGCGTCGCTACGCGGGACAAGATCTACTTTGGGTTCGGCGACAAGAACGCCGACGACCCATTCCACGCGGAAGCACATTTCGCCGTACTTCGTTAGGTTACTCACGACGCAGGGCCTGTATCGGATCCAGGCGCGCAGCTCGACGCGCCGGTAGGAAGCCGAACAGCACCCCGACGACACTGCTAGTGCCGAGCGCGATCACCAGGGCCCGCGGCGAGACGTGCATGTCCCAGTCCAGCGCCCGACCAGCCGCAGAGACGCCCAGCGCCGCCAGCAGCGCACCTGCGAGGCCACCAAGCAAACAGAGCAACACGGCTTCGATCAAGAACTGCACCAAGATGTCGATCTCGCGCGCGCCGATTGCCATGCGGATCCCAATCTCACGGGTACGCTCGGCCACGGACACCAGCATGATGTTCATCACGCCAATTCCTCCGACGAGCAGGCTCACCGCGGCCACGCTGAGCAACAGCACCTCGAGCACGCCGAACACCTTTTGCTGCATCTCGCGGAACTCCTCTTGGCTGCGGATGCGAAAGTCGTTCTCCGCGCCTTCCTGGAGCCGGTGGCGCTGCCGCAAGATCGCCGTGGCCTCGCGCTTGACGCGCTCGGGGTTCGCCTTGGGGTCCGCGCCGACGAGCAGGCGCTGCACCTGACCGGGGGGTGTCGGCAGGAACTTCGCGCGCATCGTGGCGACCGGGAGGATCACCACGTTGTCCTGATCCTGGCCGAAGGGGCTCTGGCCTTTCGACTCGAGCACTCCCACGATACGCAGCGGCGTGCGACCGAGACGGATCACTTGCCCCACCGGGTCACCGTCGGCGAACAGCTCCTTCGCGGTGGTACTCCCGATCAAGCAGACGTTGCCACCGATCGAGTCGAGCTCAGGTGCCCACAGCGCGCCGTCCGCCACCTTCCAGGCGCGTACGGTAAAAAAGCTCTGATTGGTGCCGATCACCTGTGCAGCGGTGTTGTTGTCGCGGAAGCTCACTTGATTGAAGCTCGACAAGAGCGGCGCCGAGTAGAGGATGCTCGGCGCCTCCTGCACGAGTGCCTCGCCGTCGTCCTGAGTCAGCGCGGGCAGCGAATTGCCTCTCGCCCCACTCTGAATCGTTTCCTTCGGGATCACCGCAAAGGCGTTCTCACCCAAGCTGTCGATCGCGCCGCTCACGGCGCGGGTCGCTCCCTCCCCGAGCGCGACGACGATGGTGACCGCGGCTACGCCGATCAGGATACCGAACGCGGTGAGCACCGCGCGTAGTCCACTCTTCCTGACGGCGCCGACAGCCAGGTTGAACGTCGTGAGGAGGTAAGTGGCTCCCCTCACCCCCGCCCCCGCGTGCGCGGCTTGCGCATGGCACTGCGCCGGTTCGTACTGCGCCTACTCATGTCGCAGCGCCTCGATGGGGTCGAGCCGCGACGCACGCCGCGCGGGCAGGAAGCCAAATACCACGCCGATCACCAGGCTGGTCACAATCGCGGTGATCACGGCGTCACCGCTCAGCACCATGCTCCAGCCGAGGCTCCGCTTCATCAACTCGATGACGCCCACCGCGAGGCCAATGCCCGCGAGACCACCGAGCAACGTCAGGGCAACTGCTTCCGCAAGGAACTGTATCTGAATATCGAGCCGCTTCGCCCCGATCGCCATGCGGATGCCGATCTCCCGCGTGCGCTCGGTGACGCTGACCAGCATGATGTTCATCACCCCCACGCCGCCGACGAACAAGCTGACCCCTGCGACCGTCACGAGCAACAACGTCAGCACACCGTAGATCGCCTCTTGCCCTTGCTTGAAGGCGTCTTGGGTGCGCACCTCGAAATCGTTCTCTTCGTCCTCGACGATGCGGTGGCGCTGACGCAAGATGCCTTCGACCTGGCGCACTGCAGCGTCGGTGTGGGCCTCGCTCTTCGCGGTCGCCATGATCAGCTGCACGCGATTGCCGAGGGTTGGGTTAATGCGCGCGCGCCAGGAACCGATCGGGATCAGGATGCGATCATCTTGATCTTCGAACGGCGACTGCCCCTTGGGCTTCAGCGTGCCAATGATGCGGAACGGGTGCTTCCCGAGGCGAATGTAGTGGCCGATCGGATCCTGACCAGGAAACAGCTTGTCGATCGCCGTCTGCCCGATCAGCGCGACCTTCGCCTTGACCTGCTCCTCGTTCGCGTTCCACATGCGGCCTTGAAGCACTTCGAACTTGCGCGCGCCGAGGTAGTTCGTGTCCACGCCACACACCTGGATCTGGTCGTTTCCGTACGGACTAATGACCTGAACCTTCGTATCGGAGTAGACCGTCACCAACTCGACGGCGGTGGCTTCGTTGCGGATGGCGACAGCGTCCGCATCGGTCAGCCCAACGGCAGCCGTCCGCACGCCGCTCTTGGCAACCGGCTGGCTCCAGATGAACAGCAAGTTCGAGCCCAGGCTCTCGATCTGGTCGCCGACACGCTCACGGGCTCCGCGCCCGAGCGCCGTGACCACGACAACCGACGCAACGCCGATGAGCACCCCCAGCGTCGTCAGGATCGAGCGCAGCCAGCTGCGCGAAAGCGCGGAGAAGGCGATCTTCACCGACGCGCGCAGCATCAGCTTCCTTGTTCCGCGGCCGCAACGCCCTGGTTCAACTCCAGCAGCATGCGAGCGGCGCGCGCAGGCTCCTCGCTCCGCTTGTCGTACTGGATGCGACCGTCACGCACGGTGACCACCCGACCCGCACAGGCGGCGATGTCTGGCTCGTGGGTGACGAGCACGACCGTCAAGCCACGCAAAGTCACCAGCTCCTGCAGCAGCGCGAGCACTTCATAGCTCGTGCGGGTGTCCAAGTTGCCGGTGGGCTCGTCCGCCAGGAGTAACGGGGGGTCAGTCACCAGCGCACGTGCGATCGCCACGCGTTGCTGCTGGCCACCCGAGAGCTGCGCTGGCGTGTGGGTCAGGCGGTCCGCCAAACCGACCTTCGCCAACGCTCCAATGGCCCGCTTCCTTCGCTCCCTCGCGGAAACACCACGATACACCAGTGGCAGCTCGACGTTCTCGAGCGCGGTCGTGCGCGGCAGCAGGTTGAAGCCTTGAAAGACGAAGCCGATCAGCCGATTGCGCACGATGGCTCGGGCATCCGCCGAGCGTTGCCCAACGTCGACTCCGGCGAGGGTGTAACTGCCCCGGGTGGGGCGGTCGAGGCACCCCAAGATGTTCATCAAGGTGCTCTTGCCGGAGCCGCTCGCGCCGATGATCGCCACGAACTCCCCAGCGCCGATGCTCAAGTCGACGCGATCCAGCGCGCGGACGACTTCGGGTCCCGTCGCGTAGTCCTTACACACACCGCGGATATCGATCAGCGCCATACTCGGCTCAGAAGAGCTTGAAGCCCTTCTCCTGCTTTCCGTCACGCTGCTCGACGATGACTTCATCCCCAGCCTGCAGCTGGCCAGACTTCAGCACCGTCCACACCCCGTCAGTGATCCCGATGTCGACGATTTGTTCCTTGAACGTCTCTTGCCCCACGGGAACGCTGGCATCGACCAAGTAGAGCCGACCCTGCTTCGCTCCCAGCGTTGTCTTCGGCACCACGGGCTTCGGAGGCTGCCCGGGCTCACTGGCTTCCAGCGGACGAAAGCGCAGCGCAGCGTTGGGGATCGCGATCACTCCCATCGCCTCCCGAGTGCGAATCGTCACCGTCGCCGTCATGCCCGGTCGTAGCTTCAGGTCCGGGTTGTCTACGTCGATTACCGCCGAATAGGTGACTACACCCTGCACGTTGTTCGGGCTGAAGCGCACCTGGCTCACCTTGCCGTTGAATTTTTCCCCAGGGAAAGCATCAACGACGACCTCTGCCTTCATCTTCTCCTCGAGGCGTCCGACGTCTGCTTCGTCGATCTCCGCCAGCACCTGCATCTTGCGCAGGTCCTGCGCAATCACGAACAGCACTGGAGCAGAGAAGCTCGCGGCGACGGTTTGGCCTGGGTCTACCGAGCGATTGATCACGACCCCATCGATGGGGGAGTAAATCTTCGCGTAGGCGAGCGTGGTCTGCGCGCTGCTCAGCTGCGCGCGGATCTGACCAATCTGCGCTTGCGCCGCCGCGACGTCAGCCTTCGCGACGTCCCTGGTGCCTTTGACCTGCTCGAGCTCCGCCTGGGACGAGAGCCCGGAGTCGAACAGCTTTTGCGCGCGCTTGAGGTTCGCCTCCGCGGTCGCGAGGCTGGCCTTCGAGCGCTGGAGCGCCGCCTTCGACGCCTTGAGCTGCGCACCGCTTTGGCTGACCTGAGCCCCGTAGAGCTGCGGATCGATCTCTGCGAGGAGGTCACCTTTTTCCACCTTGGAATTGAAGTCGACCAGCACCTTCACCACTCGCCCAGAGACCTGGGCACCGACCTGCACCTCCGTGAGCGGCTTCACGTTGCCGGTCGACTGCACCTGCTCGACGACGTCGCGCTTCTCCAGGGCCTTCAGCTCGAAGCGCGGTGTAGGAGGCGGCGCGCCAACCGACTTGTAGACGCGAAAGCCCACGAACAAGGCGATCACGGCGAAAAGAACGATGCCGCGCCTCAGCCAGCGCCTCAGCCCTTGAGCACGCAGCTCCTTCTCGAGCTCACGCACGGTGTCGTCCACGGTGCCGCCGGCGGCTTGTGGCTCTGTCGTCTCACTCACATGCATCGTTCTTCCATCTCGGAATCGTCACCCGCTCCATAGCTAGGTCAGGCGTGCAGCCACGCCCAGCGCGGAAACTCTCGAGCGCGGGAGTTTGCTTCCCGCGCTCGAGTACTTCTCTTGGAGACACTACTTATTTGCTCGCCTTTCCGCATTGTTGGCTGCCCCCGAACATGCACCCTGAGGATCCGCGCGTGGCGTTCGCCGCCTTCGTCGGGCCTCGACGCCAGCTGTCCCCCGATGCGGCAGCTGTTGGAGTACGCAGGCGGGCAGCTCCTCGACGCGCTCCACGCCTTCGTGGAGCGCCGCGCCCTGCGCTCGGTTGCGGTTTTTAGCCGTCCGCTCCGCACGAGCGCTCCGCTGCGCCGCGAAGTCAGCCGAGTTTTGAACTCTAGCTGGAATTCAGCGAGTCGAGAAATCTCGCCCAAGCTTTCCGCGACGCTGACTGTCCAATCGGCTGGTGCTCAACTATCGTCAGCCGCAACCCGTTGGGAGACCACGACAGGGGTCACCCACTCCCTGCGGCCATCGTTGCCAAGTCCAGATCGCCTCTCGCTCGTTCCGCCACGCAGCGCCTCGAGCGAGGTCCAGTTGGTCGATCCCGATCAGCTTAACCTGTAACTTCGCCGGTGACCGTGCATGTATCTCGCGCACAAACGCATGCCCCAAAGGACGGATCGCGAGCTTGTCGACGCAGCTAGGGAGGGCGACGCAGAAGCGTTCGGCACCTTCGTGCGGCGACATCAGAAACGCATCTATCGCCTCGCAGCCCACATGCTGCGGGACGCTGCGGAGGCGGAAGACGTCACCCAGGATGCGTTCGTTCGCGCCTATCGAGCACTGGACCGTTTCGACGGGCGCAGTGAGCCGTTCACTTGGCTCTATCGTATTGCCGTGAACCTCTCACTCAACACGATTCGCTCGCGCAAGACCCGCCGCACTGGGCCTAGCGTCGATGACCCGCGGGTCGAGGGCGCCATGGTCGAGACCCGAGTGACGATCGGCAATCCCGCGGAGCTGACGTCCGATCGCCAGGTCGCGCGGATGCTCGCAGAGGGGTTGGACAGCCTAAGCGAAACACTCCGGGTGACTTTGATCTTGGTCACCGTAGACGGCCTAAGTCACGGCGAGGCCGCAGAAATCCTCGGGTGCCCGGAGGGCACCGTCGCGTGGCGCGTGCACGAAGCCCGCAAGAAGCTGCAAACGTTTCTCGAGAAACGGGGTCACACCCGGGAGGCGGAGTGATGTCAGACGACGCCAAACTCCCGGATCCCATGGAAGCACTGCTTAGCGCCTGGCCAGTGGCGCACCGACCTGAACTCGATTGGGAAGCCTTCGCAGACGCGACGGTGACTCACGCGTTCGCTGACGACCATCCCGTCGCCGACGACCTGCTCGAAGCCCCGCCGCTCGACCCGGAGGAAGGCGAGCCAAGCAAGCCCCACCTCGCGGCCGTGCCAAGCGTGGACGACGACGAGCTCAGCCTGACCGACATCGCGAGGGCGAGCTTGGAAGACGACGACCCTGAAGAAGCTCGTGAGCTCGCTCAGCTGGCGTTCAGTCACGCGCACCGTGAGCGGGTGAGCCGTCCGTCGTATCCGGACGTCCCGCGCACGAGCGAAATCCGCGCAACGCCGCGCCCACCAGTCCCGGTAGAGACGGCCGCACCTCAAGCAGAGGTGGTCTCGCTCGAGAGCCACCAGTCCAGCTCCGCAAGCCGCCGCACCGGCGGCGGAGGGCGCTGGGGCCTTGCGGTGGCGGTGCTGGGAATCGCAGCGGCTGCGGCGATCGTGGTCTTCCGTCCTAGCCAGGGTAGCGCGCCAGCCACGGCGGCCGCTCCGCCCATCTCCATCCCCGCGGAAACGAAGGGTGAACCCGCAAAGGCAGGCCCTGGCGAACAAGAAATCGCCATGGCGCCCCAGCCGAACGTCGCCGCGCCCTCGCTCACCGTGGAAGAGCTGAAGCCCGAAGCGCCGAGCGCCGCGGCCCCGAAGCTCGCGCCGACCGCAGCCAAGCCGGCCGCGGCTGCTCCAGCTCCACCCGCCGCGACAGCTGCTGCCGAGCAGGAAGAGCCGGACGATCCACGGTTGGTGCCAGCCTCCCAAGCGGGCAACGTGCCCCTCGAGCCATCGACTGGCGCTGCGCTCGCGGCGGTCGGTCGTGTGATGGGCGGCGCGAAAGCCTGCGTCGCAGGTCACTCGGGTCCGAGCAACGCGACCATCACCTTCGGCTCAGACGGCAAGGTGCAGTCGGTGGGGATCAGCGGTCCCGCTGCCGGCACGGCAGCCGAGAGTTGCATCCGGAGCGCGCTCTCTGGGGCTCGTGTGGCGCCGTTCGCAAAGCCAACGTTCACCGTTCGGGTCCCGATCCGCCCGTAAACCCCAGGCTCCGTTGGTCGGTCCGCGCCCGACGAGCGGAGCCTAGGAGCGAACACCCAGCGTCGCCGTGATCGAACCGCGCCCCCGTAGGCAAATTGCAAGCGGCGCGTTGACAAGGCCCCGCTCTTCGCCCATATTCCCGGCCCCTTCGCGCCCGGCCCGACGTTTTGGGCGGCGCTAGTCAGGAAAAAGTCATGGTTTCAGCGACTCAGCAGACCGAGCGTCGACGCTCCATTCGGGCTCGCAAGGCCGGTACAAAAACCGCCAAGGCGCGTGCAAAGTCAGGCACGCCCGCGTTCTCCGTTCATCCCGAGGGTTACGACCCCAAAAAGCCGGATGCGAAGCCGGCCAAGTCAGAGTGAGATTCTAGATGGCAAATCACGCATCAGCCGCAAAGCGCAACCGTCAGACCATCAAGCGCACCGAGCGTAACAAGGCGCTCCGCAGTGCGCTCCGCACCTCGATCAGGAAGGCGCGCAGCGCGATCGAGGCCGGTCAAGCCGCCGAGGCGAAGCCCTTGGTTCTGGCCGCCAGCAGCTTCCTCGCGCGCGCCGCGAGCAAGGGCATCATCCACCTGAAGAATGCTTCGCGCACCACGAGCCGCCTGCAGTCCCAGCTGGCGAAGCTCGGCTGATCGTTAGCCACTTCAAGTCGTGCTCTACCGCCGCTGTGCGGGGCGCGATCGCGAAGCCGACCCACCACGGGTCGGCTTTTTGCGTTTCAGAGTAGCGGAGCCTGAAGCGGCTGCGAGGCCATGGCTCGTCACACTCCGGGTGTCGACTATCCGCGCGGCAATAGACGCCTGGCGCCATGGCCCAGCGTGTCGCCCTCCCCCCCAAAAAAGCTCAACGGACGGGGGGCAAGGGACGGTTAGCCATTCCAGTCACAGCGGTACGAACACGAGCAGATGGCGCGAAAGTTTTCGCGTCCAACTTCGAAGCTTGCTTTGAACACCCTCTCTCCCGTCGGGCACTCACCCCCATCGCGTCTGCCGCTACCCGATAGCTCCTTCGGGCTCTATGGCATTCTCCCGCGCGCTGCGCGCTCCCACGATCCGCTCTCGGCGACGCACGGAGGTTCATGGCAAGCCTTCTCAGCGTCGCTCTTCGTGTCATGTCTCCATCGTCCGCTGCAAAGCTCGCCCGCTCCGCTGAAGCGGGCGTGCGATTTTCGCGCCTTGGTCCAGCTTTTGAGACGAGGAAACGCTGTGTTGATCTGTTCGGCGGATCCTCCATTCGCTTCACGGGTTCCACGAACCAGGCAATCCGTAAGCCATTTCGCTGGAAGTTCGCGGAGCGTGCTACGCTGTGGACCCACCGAGCTCAGACCGAGACGCGCCAGATGAACGCGAACGACACACCGCCTGACTCGCTGGTCGGGAGCCTAATCGACCGAAAATATCGGATCGAACGCTGCATCGGTCGCGGCGGCATGGGTGCCGTGTATGAGGCGACCAACGTCGCGATCGGCAAGCGTGTCGCGCTCAAGTTCCTCGAAGTCAGCGATGGCGCCGCCGATCGCGACGCAGTGGTGCGCTTTCAGCGCGAGGCGGAAGCAGCCAGTGCCGTCGAGAGCGGACACATCGTCCAGATCTTCGACTCGGGTACCACGGAGGACGATCGCCCCTACCTGGTGATGGAGCTCCTACGCGGCGAGGATCTGCGGCAGCGCATGAAGCGCGTGGGCAAGCTCCCAGAGAGCGACGTCATCCACATCACGATGCAGACGCTGCGCGCGCTGGTGCGCGCCCACGAAGCCGGCATCGTGCACCGCGATCTCAAGCCGGATAACCTCTTCCTCGACTCTCGAGACGATGACCCGCTGTTCGTGAAGGTGGTGGACTTCGGGATCTCGAAGGTCACGCAGACGCGCGCGACGAACAACACGCTCACGCGTCGGGGCACCGTGCTCGGCACGGCGTACTACATGGCGCCGGAGCAAGCGCAAGCGTTCCCTGACATCGACGGGCGAGCGGATCTCTACAGCTTGGGAGCCATCTGCTTCGAGGCGCTCACGGGTGACGCACCCCACAGCGGTGGCAGCTACGAAGCCATCCTGGTCAAGGCGTGCACTCAGGACGCGCCCGACGTGCGAACCAAGGCGCCGGAGACGAGCGAAGCGTTCGCGAAGGTGATCGCCAAAGCACTCGCGCGGGAGCGGGCCGATCGCTACCAGGACGCTCGCGAGTTCCTCGACGCGCTGATCGACGGTTGCCCAGATTTGGTGCGCAGCGGACCCGTCGTGTTGCGAAGCTCGCGCCCTGAAGTGGCGCCAGGGCAGACCGCGGTGGTGACGGCAGGCGGCACGGCGGTGCCCACCCCGCGCCAAGATCGCGCCACGCGACGGACCTGGGTTGCCGCCCTCGTGGCGGCGCTCGGCGCGTTCGCCATCACCGTGCTCTTGATGGCGAAGAGCCGCCCCGAAGCCGACGCGGAGCCCGCCCATCCGGCGCCGGGCTCAACCCTGCCCGTCGCCGCTGAAGCTGCGGCAACCCCTGCCAGGACGCCTGAAGTCACCCCCGAGCCGGAAGCTCACGCTTCTGCGGCGCCTTCGGCCAGCGCAGGACCTGCAGCGGAAGCCTCCCAGAAGCCTGTTGCAGACAAGCCCCCCGTGAAAATCGGCAAGCCACGCCCAACGACCGGCCAAGGCACGAAGCCCCCAGACGTCTCGCCAAAGGGCACGTCGGGCGTCGCGTCGGGTCTAAGGCTGAACCCCGAAGAGCCCTGAGCGAACACGGGCTGTAATCCCGAGGTATTACCGAAGCTGAACGCATGGTACGAAGCGACTGCTCAGGTGATGCGTCGGAAGCTCGTCGTCCTCGGTTTGCTGGTTGCCTGCATGGCGCCCAGCGTGGCTCTCGCTGCCCCTAAAGACAAAAGCGTCTCGGACAGCGATCGTGAGTCGTCGCGCGTCCACTTTCGCAAAGGCATCAAGCTCTTCCAGGACGGCAACTTCGTGGGAGCCCTCGCGGAGTTCCAAGCTTCCTACAAGCTGAAGCCCGCGGGCTCGACGCTGCAGAACATCGCGCTCTGTCAGAAGCAGCTGTTCCGCTATTCAGAAGCCGCCGACACCCTGTCTGATCTGCTCAAGCTCCACGGCTCTGAACTCAGCGAGGCGGAGACAACCGCGGTACGGCAGACCATGGAGGAGCTCGAGGGCCTCGTTGGGCGGGTGTCGATCAGCGTGGTCCCTTCCACCGCCAAGGTGAGCGTGGACGGTCGCATCATGAGCGCGGAGCAACTCGCGGAGCCGATCCGATTGAACGTCGGCGAACACCGCATCCGCGCGGAAGCGCCCGGCTACGCACCGGTCGACCAAACCGTGCGCATTGCGAGCGGCGACGCTCCCAAGCCCTTCAACTTTGAGCTGCGCGCGGTCAAAGGCTTCGTGGAAATTGTGGCCAGCGACCCCGCCGCGGCGATCGCCATCGACGGCCAAGCCTTGGCGTACGAGCGCTACAGCGGCCCAGTGGAGCCAGGAAAGCGCCTGGTACAGGTCTACAAGGGCGAAAAGGAGCTGTACGCCAAGTGGTTCGATGTGGAGGTGGGGCGCACGCTGCGCATCGACGCTGAAGTAGGCAAGGGCGATGGTCGTCCACCGGTGATCGTCGATCGCGCTCCGGACGCGCCGCCGAGCAAGCCGCCCCCCCCCGAGCAGCGCGGCTGGTATGGCCTGGTGAGTCTGAACGCCTTGGGCTTGAGCGCCAACCCGTCGCTCTTCGACACCAACACGGACAACGCCGGCGGTGGCTCGTTTGGCGTCCACGGCGGCTATCGCGTGTGGAGCCCGATCGGCATCGAGGGCCTGATTGAAGGCGCGCGTCACAACGTGCAGACGTGCGTGAAAGACAAGCCCGACTGCACGCAGGGCGACGACAACTCCCGAGAGTATTCGCTCAACTCTTTCCGCGTGGGAACGAACCTGCGCCTGTTCAGCAGCGGACAAAAGCTGCGCTTCTCTGGTGCCCTCGGCTTTGGCCTGGTGCGCCAGGCGCTGGAGCTCAAGGACGACCCGGCCTATGGCAACGCCAGCGCCTCGGGCTTCGACTCCTACTTCATGGTTGAGCTCGGCGCGCAGTACAACGCCGGACACTGGCTGTTCGGGCTCGCCGCCCTCGGCTACTTCAACGGCACCACGGGCATCAACGACGAGACCATCGACGGTCAAAAGGTCTACGAGCAGAACGGCCTGATCACGGGGGGCATCGGCTTCCGGGTTGGCTGGAGCGCGTGGGAGCCGAACTGAGCCCCTGCGGCGCGCACGGCTTCGCCTACTATTTCCCCACAGAATTTGACGCGCAGTGTGAGATGTCGTCGCGCGGCGCCTCACGTTTTTTGGGGGGAGGTACGTTGCTCACGCGCCGCAAGACCTCGCGCGACACGCCGCTCCTCACCCCCAAAATCTGCGCGGTGAATGCTAGGGAGTCCACGGTGACGCTCTGCGTCGACGCGTTGCGGGCTGTCCGAGGCTGAAACGCGTGAAAAGCAGCCGCTTGTCCGAGAATGCAACAAGCGACCTCCGGGGCAAGCCGGGTACGAAACCAGGAAGAAACTCGGGTACCATCCAGCCCCATGAGTGACGCGATTGGTAAGTTCTCCGGAGAGAGCCGGCGCTTCGAGCCGCCGGAAGCATTCAAGAAGCAAGCGCGGGTGGGGTCCCTCGAAGACTACCAGCGTCTGTATCGCGAGAGCCTCGACGAGCCGGAGGCGTTCTGGCGCCGTGAGACCTCGGAGCTGGTGTTCAAGAAGCCCTGGACGAAGCTCGTCGAGTGGGACGCGCCGTTCGTCAAGTGGTTCTCCGACGGGACCTTGAACATCACCGAGACCTGCCTCGACCGTCACCTCGATACCCCACGGAAAGACAAGCCGGCGCTGGTGTGGGAGAGCGAGCCGGGTGAAACCAAGACCATCAGCTACGCGGAGCTGCATGCTCAGGTCGTGGCCTTCGCCGCGGCGCTGAAGAAGCTCGGCGTCCAGAAGGGCGACCGCGTCGCGATCTACATGGGCATGGTGCCCGAGGTCGTCGTGGGCATGCTGGCGTGCGCGCGCATCGGTGCGCCCCACAGCGTGGTGTTCGGAGGCTTCGCCGCCGACGCACTTCGGGATCGCATCAACGACTGCGGCGCCAAGGTGGTGCTGACCCAAGACGGCGCTCTGCGCCGCGGTAGCGTGGTGCCCTTGAAGGAGACGGTGGACCACGCGGTGCACCAGACGCCATCGGTCGAGCACGTGGTGGTCTATCGCCGGCTGCCAGAGCGCTGTGAGATCGAGATGCTCGAAGGTCGCGACGTCGACTGGTACGAGGCCGTCAAGGCTGCGGATCCGAAGAGCGCCGCGGAGGCGACCGAGGTGGAGGCGGAGCACCCGCTCTTCATCCTCTACACCTCTGGTTCCACGGGGAAACCCAAGGGCGTGCTCCACACCACCGCGGGTTACCTCGCCGGCACCTACGTCACCACGAAGTACGCCTTCGACTTGCAGGAAGACGACGTGTACTGGTGCACGGCCGACGTCGGCTGGATCACCGGCCACAGCTACATCGTGTATGGTCCGCTCTCGAACGGCGCGACCTGCGTGATGTACGAAGGCGCGCCGAATCAGCCCGACTGGGGCCGCTTCTGGCAGCTGATCGACAAGCACCAGGTGACCATCCTGTACACCGCACCGACGGCCATCCGCGCCTTCATCAAGGCGGGTGACGACTGGGTGCGCAAGGCGAAGCTCGACAGCTTGCGGCTGCTTGGCACCGTGGGTGAACCGATTAATCCCGAAGCGTGGATTTGGTACCACAAGGAAGTGGGCAAGGAGCGCTGCCCCATCATCGACACCTGGTGGCAGACGGAGACGGGCGGCATCATGATGACGACGCTGCCCGGAGCGGCAGCGGCGCAACCCGGCTCGTGTGGCCTGCCGTTCTTCGGTGTCGAGCCCGCCGTGGTGACCCGTGAGAACGAAGACGTGCCTGCCGGGAGCTCAGGCTTACTCGTCGTGCGACGCCCCTGGCCGAGCATGCTGCGCACGGTGTGGGGCGACGATGAACGCTATGTGAAGCAGTACTGGAGCGACATCCAAGGTTGCTACTTCACCGGCGACGGCGCGAACCGCGACAACGACAACTACTTCACGGTGATCGGTCGCATCGACGATGTACTCAACGTGAGCGGGCACCGTATCGGGACTGCGGAAATCGAGAGCGCCTTGGTGAGTCACTCGTCCGTCGCTGAAGCGGCAGCGGTAGCGCGCCCCGATGACTTGACGGGACAAGCGCTGGTCGTGTTCGTCACGCTGAAGCCTGGCTACACACCGAGCCCGGAGCTCGGCACGCAGCTCAAGGCCCACGTCGGCGAGGAGATCGGCAAGTTCGCGCGCCCCGCGGAGGTGCGCTTCGCGGATGCGTTACCGAAGACTCGTAGCGGAAAGATCATGCGACGTCTGTTGAAGGACGTAGCCGCCGGGCGCGAGACGCAAGGCGACATGTCAACCTTGGAAGACTTGACGGTGATCGCGAAGCTTCGCGGGGAAGACGAGTGAGCGGGAACTGGACCTGACCGAGCGGCAACACCACGCCGCCTGGGCGCACGCCGAGCGTTTCCTCAAGGAGATGCTCGGCGCTCACGCTTTGTCCCCGCGGTTAGCGGTCGGTATAGGAGTAGCGCGCGCTGTAGTTCATGAAGCCGCCGCCGCTCCCCTTGCCGCTCGCGGTGACGGGGCCCTTCATGGTGACCAGCAGGAGCCGCGACGTGGCGACGTCGAGCTCCAGGCTACCGCTCAGCTTCGCGGACATCTTCACGTCCCCGGTGTCGTTGCGGATATCGAGACTCATGTCGAACGACGCAACCTTCGAAGCGCCCTGAGTCTGCGTGCCAGTGTAAGTCAGCGTGCCGTGATCGAGCGTCGACCCAGCGGGCACGAAGCTGCTCGGCAACGGCAGCGACTGACCGACCTTGAACTCGGAGTCAGGCAGGAAAGAAGCCGGTCCGATATCCAGGTCGTCGTCCTTCACTTCTTTGAGCTGCGCGGCGCTCGGTGTTTGACCGGCGATGGTCGTGATCGACTTGTCCCCGCGACTTTGGTCCACGATGAACGTCTGCCCCTGGACCTCGTCTGCCTGCGGCGTGCCGTTCACCAGGGTGCGGTGAAGCACGTAGTTCACTTGCATGCGCGTGGGTGTGTTCCCACTCACCGCAAGGACCTCGATACGACGCTGGGACGACCCGCGGACCTTGAGCGGATTCCCGTTCGCCGTGAGATCCAGCTCGAACTCTTGGCGAACTTCGGCCTGATCGCCAACCACCGGCGACCGCAACGCACCACCCGTGGCTCGTGCCACCGCGCTCGCAGTCGAACTACCGCTCATGGCTAAAAGCACCACAGCGACGACGATCACTACGAGCAGCAAGCCACCGCCCACCGCGATGCCGAGCGCCCCGATCGCGCAGCCGCCGATCGCGCCCTTGGCCATCGAGCCGCCTTGGGTTGCGCTCGCTGAGAGCGCCGAAGAGCTCGACGGCGGCGCAGCCGCTGGATGCGCTCCGGAGACGCCGGCTGGCGACTGAAGCTCCGAGGCGCTGGCGAACGACGGTCGCGCTGACACGGTGGCGGCCAGCTCTGCCGCGCTCGGTGAGGGGCGCCTCGCAGGGTCCGCTTCGGTTACCGCGGGGATCAAGGAAGTGCCCATGGGCGCAGGCCGCGCGTCAGCCGTGCTCGGCCTGTTCATCACGGGGCTCGGCGCCCCAAGCTCGGTCTGAGCGAGCGCGGGATCGAACACGCCCATGGCCTGCGTACCCTTGGGCTTGTGCCCCAGAACGTTCTGGGTCGCTGCTGCTTTCGTTTCCGGGATCTCCGTTGCCGGGATCTGTGTGGGCGGCAGCTGGGTTGGAACGGCTTGGCTGTCCGCGCGCGTTGCGGGATCGCTCGCACTCGGCGCCGGTTCGGCGCGCACGAAGCCGCCGAGCGCCGCTGGGGTCGGAGCATTTACCTCGTGCAAATTCTGATGACCGCCCAAGGCGACGCCCGCGGAGACTGCTCCGGGAAAGCTGAGGCGGCCGGGCGCCGCGCGCTCAGGCTCAGGCACCGTCTGAGCTTGACTCTGGGCACCGAGGATCGAGTGGACGCGCTTCGCACTAGCGTCCAACGGCACGCCAGAGAGCACCTTGCGAAAGCCCTTCAACACCGCGGCGGCGTTTTCAAAGCGCGCTTCGGGGTCGACGTGCACGCACTTGGAGAACCAAGTGTCGAATGCCTGAGGGTAGGGCAGCGGCACGTGCAGTGACTGAGCCGCATGCCCCGCGGGCGGGATCACCGCGGCGCCGTGGGTCGGATCCGTCGCGTCCGGAGCGTCCCAAAACGAGCGCCCCGTCAGCATGAAGAACCCGACCAGCCCCAGCGCCCACACATCGACGCGCGGATCGGGTGCCGCGCTCACGGCCTGCTCAGGCGCCTTCCAGAGCTTTTCTCCGGTGTCGACGAAGCGGGCTACGCCGTAGTCGAGCAGGTTGATGGAGAAGGCTTCACCCACGCGCCGTGCAGACGCGAAAAAGAAGTTCTCCGGCTTGAGGTCAGCGTGTGCCTCGCGCTTCTGATGTGCCTTTTGCAGCGCTCGGCAGCTCTGATCGAACATCTCGATCACGAGCTGCGCGCCGAGGGGGCCCTTGCTGCGCACTCGAGCGCTGCCATTTTCTCCGCGCAAGAGCTGCATCGCGAACCACGGCGTGGAATCAGCCATGCGCAAACCGGTGCGGAGCACCTCGACGTAGTGCTCACGGTCCAGCTCTCGGCCCGAACGCAGCACCCGATCGAACGCCACGACGTCGAAGCCCGGGGCGACCACGTGTGGGTGGATCAGCTTCAGCGCCCGCTGGCGCCCCGACTCAAGCTCCTCCACGTTGTAGATCGCGCCCATGTGCCCCGTCGCGAGCATTCCGAGCACCCGGTAGTCTTCGAAGATCGCGCCAGTCGCTAAGGCAGCGGGAGAGGCCACGAACGGGATGCTACACGACCCCATCCACGACCGACAGTGGCTGTTCGCGCCTGCGGCGGTCGGGGCATTGAGCGCTGCAGAGCAGGGCCGAAGGACCCAGTACGGTAATGTACCCAACGCGAATCTGTCTCAGCCGCGGATGAAGTGAAACGAGGAAGACTCGAGCCTGAGCACAGCGCGCGCCCGAGCGATATCACGCGCTGATATCCCCTCAGACACTTCGTGGCCCTAGCGCTGACGCGCTCTTGTTATCGTCTCGGATCGTGGCGCGAACTCGCTATCTGATCATCGGTGACGGCGGTGCGGGTATCACCGCCGCCGAGACGATCCGCGCCGAAGACAGCGCTGCGTCGATTGGCATCTTGACCGACGACCCCAACCCTGCGTACTTCCGTGCGGCACTGACCAACTTCTTGCTAGGGGAACTACGGGAAGATCAGATCTGGGCAGTGCCTCCCGACTACTACGAGGCGGCCCACATCCATCGCATCTTCACCCGCGTGGTCGGGGTTGACACGAGTCAGCACCGGGTCCACCTGAGCAACGGAACCAGCGAGGCCTACGATCAGCTGTTGCTAGCGTCGGGCGCCCGCGCGCGTCACCCAGATTTCCCCGGTTCGCAGCTGCCCGGGGTCATGACCATGCGCACCGTGCAGGACGTGCGCGGCGTGCTCGACGCAGTCCGCACGGGGCGTGTGCGCCATGCCGTGGTGCTCGGTGGCGGCGCGCTCGGCCTCGAGTGGGCTCACGGCATGCTCGAACACGGCGTGAAGGTCACCCTGCTCGAGTTCGCGCCGCGGCTCTTGCCGCGCTCGCTCGATCCGGTCGCTTCGGATCTGCTGGCCGCGCGGCTCAGGCGTGCCGGCGTCGAGGTGCACCTGGGAGACGCCGTAGAGCAAGCCCATGCCGGCCCTGACGGTTTCCTGGCGCGAGTCAGCACCAAGCAGGGCCGTATCCTCGAGGTTCAGATGGTCGCGGCGGCGATAGGCGTGATTCCGAACTCCGAGTTCCTGAAAGACAGCGGAGTGAAGCTGCACGAGCGCGGCGCGATCCCCGTCAACGAACGCATGCAGACCAACGTGCCCAATGTCTACGCGGCCGGCGACTGTGCGCTGTTCAACGGCCAAGCCTTGGCACTCTGGGAGCCTGCGCGTGCCCAAGGCCGGATCGCGGGCCTGAACATGTGCGGCGTCGATGCGAGCTATCGCGTCGGCGAGCACTACTTTGCGACGCGCTTGTTCGACCTGGACTTCGCGGCGGTAGGCAGCGTGCAAGACCAAGCCGGCGGCGAGGACCTCATCGATTTTCCGCGCGGCACAGGGAGCATCTCCTACCGAAGGCTAGTCATCAAGCAGGGTAAGCTGGTCGGTGCGCTGATGGTCGGGGAGCGGAACGCGCGGGTCAGACAGACGGGGCGCGCCTACAAGCGCCTCGTGGATCTCGGCGTCGACGTCAGCGAAGTCAAACACAAGCTCCTCGCCCCGGGCTTCGACGTGAAAGGCTTCATCGAGCAGAACAAACTGGTGCACAAGGAGTCCGGGGCCAGCATTCCGCCCCCGGGTGGCGCACCTGGCTATCGGGCGACGATGACGCTCGCCGCGACTTCCCTCTCCCCCCCCAAACAAGCAAGCGAAAATCAGCGGGCGAAACGCACCTTGGCGTCCCTGGGTGAAGTCGCTCAACGAGTAGCTGAAGAAGTCACCCAGCTTCAAGCCGAGCCCGCGTCTGCGGGCGCACAGCTCAGCATCGGTCTCCGCGCGGCAACGTCTGCCATGCCAGTCTTCTCGAGCGAGACGCGGGGCCTCGGCGCAAGCCTCTACCTCGATACGCCGAACGGCCCGGGCCAGCGCTGGCAGGTGCCCCAGGAACCGATGAATATCGGCACGGACTCCACGTGTGAAGTGAAGCTCGACGCTGCCGGAGTCTCAGTCGTTCACGCACAGGTCGTCCAGTACGGGGAGAAACTCTACCTCCGCGACCTCGGGAGCCACAGCGGGACGCGAGTCAACGGGCAGCCGCTGACCCAGGTGCACACCCTCGGCCATGGTGATCGCATCGAGATCGGCACCACATGCCTGGTGCTCGACTGTGCGCGGCTGCCGCAGACCGCAGCGCCCGCGCAAGCCGCGCCGGTCTCTCGCGCTGGCCAGCCGCAGCGCGCACCACGGCTCGAGTTCCGTTCGGGTCACTCCTTCGGGCTCAGCGTTGCGCTGGGTAGCCACCCGGTGACCATCGGTAGCGATCCGAGCTGTCATTTCCGCGTGGCAGATCCGAGCGTGGCCCCGCAACACCTCGGGCTGCGCTACGTGAACGGTCGTGCCTACGTCATGGACCTCGGTCAGGCTGGCACCTGGGTCACCGGCCAGCGCCTGATCCCACGCCAAGAGGTCGCTCTGGCGGAGGGCAGCGAGCTGCGCTTGGGCGAGGTGCTCGCCGTCTACACTGAGCAGCCCCTCGCTAGTCAAGGTAGCTTGCTGGACGGCAGCGCCCAGCTCTCGGTGATTGCGGGTCAGGGCCTTGGTCGCGCGGTGCGCGTCGGCGAACGCCTGTATGTCGGGAACCACACAGAGTGCGGCTTGGTCCTGAGCGACCCCGGGGTGCCTTCGGTCGCCCTCGAAATCACGCGCCATCAAGGCAACTTCTTCGTCCGTGATCCATCGGGGAGCGGCGGTAGCAGCAAGGCCGGCGTGCCCATCGGCGCACAAGCGATTCCCATCGCGCATCAGGAGGTCCTGATGGTGGGCGGCGCGATGCTGCGCTTCGAGGAGGTGCCGTGAGCCACATCGATGCGCTGCAAGCTGAAGACTACTCGGCGGAGGTGGCCGAGCTCGCGCTGACGCAAGCCATGGCCTGCATCGGCTGCAACGACTGCATGCTGGCTTGCCCGATCTCCCAGTCGCGCAACGTGACGATTGCTGAACTCAACGCCGCCGTGCACTTGCCGACCATCAGCGATCCGCGCGTCGCTGACTTCGTCACCGCGTGCACCCAGTGCGGGCAGTGCGTGCCCGCTTGCCCTGCGGATCTAAGTCGCGCGAACATGGTGCTCTACAACAAGATGAAGGTCGAGGACAACGTCCCCGACTATGACATCCTGCTGCAAACGGCCCAGGGCGCGATGCCATCCGGGTGGTCGCTGGATGATCTCTCGGAGCAGCTCGCGGAGCTACCGCTCTTCAAAGGCGCGAGCCCGACGGATCTGCGACGCATGGTGCTGCAGAGCACGCTGCGCTTCTTGCAACCCGGCGAGGTGCTGTGCTGGGAGGGGAGCTTCCACGAGCGCCTGTTCGTCGTGCTTGAAGGCTCCCTGGAGCAAAGCAATCGCGGCCTCCGGGGTGAGCACATCCGCATCCTCGTGCTCTCCCCGGGCTCCTTCTTTGGGGAAATGGGCGTGCTCGCCGACGCGCCCGAGCCCTACACGGTGCACGCGCTGGAGCGTGCCATCGTGGTCGAGGTGCCCAAGGTGAGCGTGCTCCGCCTGACCCGCCACGCGCCGACGTTCAAGCAGACGCTCGAGCACCTCTACCAGAAGCGCGCGCTGTGGAGCTACGCGAGCAACCCCGGCGCGCTCGGTGTGTTGCCGGAAGCCGCCGTGGAGGATCTGTTCGCGAACGCCAAGCTACAACTGGTGGCCGCTGGCGAGACGTTGTTCGCTCAGGGCACGCCGCCCAAAGACGCGTTCCTGGTGCGCAGCGGCTTCCTGCGCGCAAAGCAGACCACGGAGAAGGGTGAGCGGCTCTTGGTCTACTTCCGCGAAGGCGACGTCTTCGGGTTGCTCGACTTCGTGGAGAACACCGGCGTGAGGCCTTACTCGACCGAGGGTGCGAGCCGCGCGGAAGTGATCCGCATCCCGGGCGCGGTCGTGCAAGAGGTTCTCGCAGAGTACCCCGACGCGCGGGGCGCCCTGATGCGTGGCAGCTTCGATACGGACCGTCTGGCGCGCTCGCCGAACATCGGCTGGGGTGGTGTCGCCGCGCATGGCCAAGGCGGGCCCAGCCTCCACGTGTTGGTGGAAGAAGGCTTGGCGAAGGGTCGCGAGGTGTTGGTCGTCGACCAAACTCTGTGCACGAACTGCCAGAACTGCATCGACGCCTGCGGGCGCCGCCACGGCTACAGTCGTTTGCAGCTGCGTGGCCTGCAGATCGATCAATACCTGTTCCCCACCGCCTGCCGCCACTGCGACGACCCAGCGTGCCTGATGTGCAGCGTCAACGGCATCGTGCGCCTGCCAAGCGGGGAAATCCGCATCATCGAGGACAACTGCATCGGCTGCGGCGCGTGCGCATCTCGATGTCCGTACGGAAACATCAGCATGCACGCCGTACAGAAGGAGAAGCAAGGTCTCTGGCCACGCCTGATGGATTTCATCGCGGGGGGAGAGCGCGAGCGCCGCGCCAAGCAGGAGGTCGAAGTCAGGAGCCAGCGCATCGCGGTCAAGTGTGATCTGTGCTCTGGCTACTCCGACTACGCCTGCGTGAAGGCCTGTCCAGTCGGCGCCGCCTGCCGCGTGGACCCGGCCGTCGCGTTCGCCGACTTGCTCAAGGAAGGCGGCCCCGGCAATGCCTAAGCGGCTGCGTAAGCCGAAAGGGTTGGAGTCCAACATTTGGTGGCTGGTGCTCTTCTTGGTCACCGCTCTCGGCAGCTGCAGCCTGACCCAAGCCTACAAGAGCATCGCTGGCGTGGTCCGCGGCTACACGTTCCTCGGTGTGCTGCTCGGGCTGCTCGCCACGGCGCTCTTCTTCTCGACCTTCTTTTTTTCCTTACGCAAACGCACACTGCAAGAGAGCAAGGTCTTCGGCCACGGCAGCATGATGGCCTGGATGTCGGCCCATGTGTGGCTCGGCTTGCTCGCGCTCTTGGTAGCTTGGGCCCACGCGGGCAACGGCGTGTTCAGCTTCAACTCCTCCACGGGCAAGACGCTGTTCGGCGTGATGGCCTTCGTCGTGGTGAGCGGCATCGTGTGGCGCCTGGCCTATGTGCGGGTTCCACCCCAGGCAGCGAGAGAGGTCGGCAACTACAACAAGAGCGCGACGGAAGATCGCTCCGCAGAGCTCTTGACGGAGATCGAGAAGCTCTCCGCAGGGCGTTCCACTGGCTTTCGCGACCTCAAGCTGGCGCTGCTCGAGGGGCGCGAACTGAACGAGCCCGCGCTCACGGCGATCCATCAAGCGCTGCCCACCGACGAGCTCGACGTATTCAGCGAGGTTTCGTCTCTGATCCGCGAGCGCCGCAAGGAGCTCGCGAAACTTGCAAAGCAAACCAAGTTCACCGAGCGGCTCCAGCTCTGGCGCGCGACGCACGTTCCGCTCGGGCTGATCTTGGTGATCTTGATCCCACTACACGTCTGCGGCGCGTGCGATGTGCCATCCAAGGTGATTCCGGTAGGCGCGCTGCCCAACGCGACCCTCGGCGGCCTGCACTCCGCAGACGACTGCGCTCAATGCCACAAGGAAATTGTTCAGCAGTGGCGCCACTCGATGCACGCCCACGCGATGACCAGCCCGGTGATGGTCGTGCAGAACAACCAAGTCGCCGCCCTGATCCTCAAGGATGCCCCCTCCCCCGATCCCAAGAAGATCTGCGTCAACTGCCACGGCCCGGTGGGCTCGAACCTGAACTCCCAGGTCGAGCTCCCGTTCAGCGGGTTTCCCCTGGGAGATTCGGACTACGTGAACGAGGGGGTCACCTGCGCCGCCTGTCACCAGTGGAACGGCACGCCGGTAACCGGCGGTGGCGGCCTCGCGCAATGGGCGAATGGTCTCAAGCCCGGCAGCACCTTCTTCGGCCCCCGCGACGATGCCGTGGGGAATGCGTATCACTCCAGCGAGAAGATCCCGCTGTTCGATAATCCGGATCAGCTGTGCCGCAACTGCCACGTCGTGGCCTACGACACCTCGGGGGACGGCCGCATCGTCAAGGGTCAGGACCTCGTCTTGCAGCAGCTGTTCGACGAGTGGACTGACTATCGAGCCGCGGGCAACCCAGGCACCTGCGTCAGCTGCCACATGCCGTTCTCGGGCTCGAATCGCGCTGCGAGCAACGCTTGGCCGTTGTTCGAAGCCGACGGCTTCCAACCCAAGCGCGCGGTGCGCGATCACTCCTTCGTCGGCGTCGACTACCCCATCAACATCAGCCCGAACGAAGACCCCCATCGCGGCAAGCGCCTCGCGCTGCTCGCAAGCGCAGGGACCATCAGCGTGACCAGCGCGAAGAACCTCGGCTCAGCGGTGTCCTTCAACGTGACCATCAGCAACACGGGCACCGGCCACAACCTGCCAAGCGGCTTCGCCTTCGTGCGCCAAATGTTCGTCGAAGTGAGAATCGTTGATTCCTCGGGGCAACTTGTCGGCGGCTCCGGCGTGCTGTTCAACAACACCGATGACCTGTGTGACTCAACCACCATGGACGACCCAACCAACCCGGTACGCCAGTTCGTCCAGGGCTGCCAGCAGAGCGATCCTCAGCTCGTCAGCTTCCAGCAGCTGCTGCTCGATCGCATCACGCCCAAGGTTGGTGCCAACGGCCAGGTGGAGGTCGACGCTCGAGGCGACGCGGTGCTCGCCAAGCCTGAAGGCGCCGTGGAGGTCGTGATTCAGCACACGACGAGCGGCGCCGTGAGTCGCGTGCGACCCTTCGACAGGAAGCCCGTCAAGCCCATTCCGCCAGGGCAAAGCAGCACCTTCGGCTACAACCTCCCGGTGCGCGGCACGCCTGCACAGCTCACTGTCAGCGTAAAAATGCGCGCCCTGCCACCGTACTTCCTGCGTGCCCTTGCCGCAGGGCAAAAGAGCGGCAAGCACGACCTGCGGGACTACGTGAAGAACTGCAGCGCCGACACCATGTTCAGCCAGACGGTTCGGCTCTAGGTGCGGCTGCCTCCCCCCGCGCCACGCGTTTCCGCGTGGCACGCCCCCTCCCGGCCCGGACGCGACTCGCCTTCGGCTCGCGCGCCGGACGGAGGGGGTGGATGCGTTAGACCCTGAGTGGCCTTGTGTATTGCCGCACGGCGGTGGGTGAGAGAGCCGCGTGACCCGTCAAGAGCCGAATCACGCAGGGAGCAACTACTTGATGGCAAGGCGATGAAGTGTGCCGATGATGCGATTGAAGCGCCGACGCAGCGGCTCATCGATGGGGCGAATCTGTCCCAGTGCCGCGGCGACCTCGAGGCAAGCCAGCGTTTCCCTCGCGGAGCCCATGGCGCTGTGAAAGCGCGCAGCCTGATTTCGCCCCCGGCTGTAGGACGCTTCAGCCACATTGAGCGCGATGGACGACTGCGCGCGTTTGAGCTGGCGCCCCAAGTCTGGATCCTCGCGGAGGATACGCTCCGACAGCGGCCGTATGAAGGTGATGGTTTCGAGAATGAACGGATAGATTTCGAGCATCGAGTGACTCCTTTCGATCACCCGATCTCACCGCCGGCGAGTCGCTGGTGCTGTCCAGGCTGCTAGCGCAGCGAGCACCGGGCGCAGCCCGGCCCCGGCCTGGACAGCGCCGAGCACGCCGGCAAAATTGGGAGTGAGCGAACGAACGAGTTCGAGTTCGAGAGAAAGAACGAGTTCGGGTTCGGGTTCGGGTTCGGGTTCGAGCCAGAGTTAGAGCTAGGGTTAGAGTTAGGGTTAGCACAAATCCGCACGGCAACTGCCGGGCCAGGCGAAGCCAATGCCCGGCTAGCCTAACGAACTGCCGGGCCAGGCGAAGCCAATGCCCGGCTAGCCTAACGAACTGCCGGGCCAGGCGAAGCCGATGCCCGGCCAGCCTAACGAACTGCCGGCCAGGCGAAGCCGTCGCCGGCGAGCCCTAACGAACTGCCGGGCCAGGCGAAGCCGATGCCCGGCCAGCCTAACGAACTGCCGGCCAGGCGAAGCCGACGCCGGCGAGCCTCACAGAACCGCCGGCCAGGCGAAGCCGATGCCGGCTAGCCTAACGAACTGCCGGGCCAGGCGAAGCCGATGCCCGGCCAGCTGGCAAGAGACGGCAAAACGTAACCCCGCGGAAACACGCCAACTGTGCAACCCGAGACATGGGTGACACTTCGTACCGGAGACATGGGTGACACTTTTTGATTTTGGCCTCGGAAGCTTGAGGCACGGATTTCAGTCGAGTGCCTCCAGGATGGGCTGCTGATCGCTCC
>JBFXBK010000072.1:0-29970 GCA_050183255.1 Polyangiaceae bacterium
GCCGCCTTGAGCGTTCACGGCGGTCAGGTGTCCTGGGTCCGTCGGGGCGCCGCACTCGCAGCAGGTATTGCTGCGCAAACGGCAATCCGAGTCGACTGCGCACTTTGCCAGCGGTTCGAGCGACAGGTCCACCAGTTTGCAGCGACCTGCCTCGCAGGTGGCCACCAGCGCGGGGTTTGGAAAGCTCGCGCACTTGGGACAGGGCTCAGGCTCCGGGCACACGGCCTTCGCGACCTGGTCAACGCGGTTCTTGTTGACCGCCAGCCGATCCGCGGCGCTCGGCGGTCCACAGCTGTCGCAGCAGCCATTCGTCACCAGCACGCAGTCTGACGGCACGCCGCACGCGAGGTCCTCTGGCACCAAGCCAGTGCCTCCGCTGCCCGCGTTGCCTGCGCCGGCCGTACCCCCCGTAGCCGTGCCTCCGCTGGTTCCGCCTTGGCCCGTACCAGCGTTACCAGCTGCTGCCCCGCTGCCTCCGCTCCCCGAGCCACCCGTGCTCGAGCCGCCGCAGCCGGCGCTCAGACTAGCACCAAGCAACACGCTCAGACCAACCGGAATTATCCGTGAGGTAATTGGACGCTTCAGCATATCAATTACCTGGATAGTACCACTGCGCCCGGCAGCGTCCTTGAATACACTCCGCTTGGACGAAGCCGTTGGTGCCGTAGTCAGGGACGCAGTCGTCGCACCCAGTGTTCGGATCGCAGACCAGGGACTCGAAGTTGCCGTCTTTGCGAATCGCGATCAGGTGTCCTTCGTCCGTTGGGCCGCCGCACTCGCAGCAAGTATCCGTGCGAATGCGACAGTCCTCGCCGGTCGTGCACTCGGTGATTGGATCCTCTTGCAGGTCGACCAAGGTGCACTGACCCGCCTCGCAGGTAGCCAGCAAGGTCGGGTCCGGAGGGGCAGCGCACGCCGGGCAACCGTAGTCTTCGCCGCACGCCGCTGCGCTCACCGCTTGTGCCTGGTCTTTGCGAACGGCTTGCGCGTCGCCGCGGCTCGGCACGCCACAACTGCCGCAACAGCTGATGGGCATGACCAAGCAATCGGAGGGCACCTGGCAGTCGTTGCGGATGCCCGCGCTGCCGCCGCTACCCGCACTCCCTGCGCTGCCTCCACTACCCGCGCTGCCTCCGTTGCCGCCGCTGCCTGCCGAACCCCCGTTCCCAGCACTACCCGCACTGCCACCAGAGCCCTCGCCACTGTTCGCGGACCCACCACAGCCAGCGCCCAACCCGATGCCGAGCAGCGCCACACTCACCCCCAAACTCAACACACGCAACGCAGCCATACCGTCGCTAAAGCACTAGCTGTGCCAGGAGGGCCGAGCCGACGCACTGGGGATTTGTTGCGGTATTCCGGGCCAGTATCCGCGGATATCGAGCGCCGCAGCTGGCCCAATCTGGGCCAACTCCGGTCGATTGGGTCGCACCTGCCAGCTGACGCTGGAGGCGGCGTCGCTCTGGGGGAGCTTGATCCAGAGGTAGGTCCCGTCTGTGGTGAAGCCCGAGGCGCTGCCGAGCAGCGCGCTCAGATCGCTCGCTTGATTCAGCGCGGAACCACCGAGGCTCACGCTGGTGGGGAGCGTCTCGAGGCGGATGCGCAAGATCGCCGTGCGCTGAGTGCGGCTAAGGTCGACGCCGTTCGCGCTCAGCTGGACGCTTGTAGTGGCGTCATCCTCATCGTGGGACTTGAAGCTCGACGCGCTGCTGCCCGGGTAGAGCAGCCAGGTGTCCGAGCCGGCAAACGCCGCGCCGCCAATCCCCGTCGCGTCGTTGTCAATATCCATGGGGATAATTGCCCCCTCACGCACGAAGAGCGGGATGCGTGCCGGATCCGTCGAGTCGTAGGCGGTCAGCGTCTGGCCGCCGTCCAGCGGAGCCGCGCTGGGGTTCCACCAGTCGTAGTAGCGCGCGCCTGACGGGAGCACGACGTCGCGGGTGCCAGTCGCGTCCAAGATGGGGGCGACGAAGAACGCCTCACCGAGGTGGTAGCGGTAGTCGCCTGCCCAGCTCGCGAGCTCACCCTCGGGGCGAATGATTTGCTTCGCGCCGGCGTACGCTTCCTCCGCGAGGCTGTAGTAGAACGGCACCAGCTCGTGGTGCAGCGTCGCCCAGTAGCGATAGATCGCCGTCGTCTCCTCGGGCTGGTCCTCCACCGACCACGGCTCGAGGTTCGCGCGACCGTGCAGCTGCATGAACGGCGTCATGGCGCTCACCGCGGTCCAGCGCACGAAGTTCAGCTGATCGAAGGGCACGAGCTCGAAGGTCTTGTCATCCCGGTCCAAGTAGCCGCCGAGGTCCGACCCAACCACCACATAACCAGCGTCCGCGGAGCGGAAGATGTGGTCGAGGGCGTCTTCTAGCCCTACCCAGTCACGCCGGTTGTCGCCGACCCACGCGACGGGCGCGTGCTCTTTCCGCGCGAAAAATCGGCCAGAGAAACCGTAGCTCTCGTCCCATGGGCGCACCATGGTGATGAAGTCTTTGCGACCCGTGGCGTACTGCCCGTACGACCAATAGTCGCGGTAATACTCCTCGGAGTACTCCTGGCGGCTCTTCTCGCCCGCCGCCGTCATCATCGGATCGTCGAGGATGTAGTTCTCGCCGAAGTCGAGCTTCCAGCCGTCGATGCCCATGTCGAGGAGCGGCTTCTGCCAGGTGTGGAACCAGGCGGTGGCCTTGGGGTTGAAGAAGTCGACGCCGGAGCCAATGCCCTTCCACCAGTTGTAGGTGTAGGAGTCCTCGACGAAGAACTTGCACTGGTCGCCCTCGTCCCAGTTCTCGCTCTTGCCCTCATAGGTGTCCCCCGTGGGCTCGTAGTCGAAGGAGGAGTAGTTCACCATCTGCGTGACCCACATCACGACCTTCACGTCTTGCGCGTGCATGTCGGAGATGAACTGCGGAAACTCCGGATAGCGACTCGGGTTGGGGATGAAGTTGTTGTAGTTCGTCTCCCAGGGGCTATCGATCACCAGCACCCCCACCGGGATGTCGCGCTGCTTGAAGCCGGCAACGAAATCTCGGCTATCTTGCCCTGTGGAAATGTCCTTGGAGATCCACGGCTCGAACGCCCAGCGCGGCGTGTAGATCTTCGGCGTCGGGATGTCGACGACCTCGGGCTCGCAGGGGTTCGCCGCGCCACCAGTGCCCGCGCTGCCTGCCGTTCCCCCGGCGCCTCCAGTCCCTCCAGAGCCACCGGAGGTCTTCGAGTCTTCCCCGCAACCACTGCTCACCAGCGCAGCCAAACCAAAGCAACAGGCACCCAAAGCGAAACGCCGCATCCTCCCAAGCCTGCCACGAGCAGCGCTCGAGCCTGCCCAGATTTCAGGCGCTTGGCCGAGATGCCTCACCCCACCAACCCAGTAACGAAAAGAATTTCGCAGCTTGGGGAATGACTACGGAGGACCTCGCGTTGCCCACCACGCTACGGGAGCCACGGAGCGCAGGGAGCAGCGACTTCGTGGCAGGGACAAAAGCAGGGGAGAGCTTGCGTCCCAGTCACACTCGGGGTCGGCTTGCGCCGGGGAAACCAAGCGCAAGCCGGCCTCAAGTGTGAGTTTTTCAGCCCGCGAATACGGTGCTCAAGCCGCCGGAGCCGGCTCGTTTGGGGGTGAGGCGCTCCAGGTGCCAGCGCGGACTCGCCCGACCCACGCAGCAATCTGAGCTGCGCGGGCAGGACGGTTCGCGCCGCCGATCAATGCTCGCAGTCCCGCGGAACCTCGGAGGTTTTCAGGACGCGCACAGCGGGCAGCAATTCGACTCGGAGCGCTTGACAGATGTGCGGTCTGCAATCATTCTGCGCCGCCCGCTGGCAGGAAATCCCTGTCAAAAGCCCTCGGGGCGTAGCGCAGTTTGGTAGCGCGCATGGTTCGGGTCCATGAGGTCGGCAGTTCGAATCTGCCCGCCCCGACAACACAACACCCGATTGGCCCGGTCGACCCTCAGGTTGGCCGGGCTTAAGTGTTTCTGGGGATGGCAGAGGGGCGGCGACTCGCCGGTTCCGCTCAGATCGTAGCGGGAACGCCATTCCAGAATACCCGAAGTATGGCGCCGCTGGTCGCTTGCGAGCGTGGGGGCACGATGGGACAAGCCTGAGCATGCGAAGCTTGCTTGGGTTGACAGTGGCACTCTGCCTTGGCGTAACGGTGTGGGGCTGCTCCGACGACTCCACCAGTGACGGTTCGGGCGGCAGCGGAGGCACTGGCGGCAGCGCTGGCCAGGGCGGCAGCACGAGCGGCGGAAGCGCCGGGAGCAGCACCGCGGGGAGCGCAGGCGCCTCGACTGGAGGCAGCGCAGGCACGGCGGGTACTGGCGGCACGGGGGGCAACCCCAACACCTTCGAGATCCAGGCGTTCGATCGCGATCGCATCACCTCCGACGGCTCGCAGCCAAACTTCCAGCACATCGAAACCGACGTCGATTTCAAGCAAGGCCCGTTCGAGAAAGTAACGCTCATCGTCGACCTCGAGAGCACTTGCTATCCGTTCGATAGCTGGCTCGGCGCGAACCCAAGCAATCCACCACCATCAGGGCAGAACTGGCCCGCGGACTGCGACGCATTCGATCGCAACTTCGAGTTCACCCTCGACGAGCCGACCCAGGATGGCGAGCCGCCCGCGATTGAGCTGGTGCGGGCGATCACGCCCTTCGGCGGTCCTCTGCACTTCGAGATCGACATCACCGACGTGGCCAATGGGATCGCGCCAGGCACCCACCGCCTGCGCAGCCACATCTCCACCTGGTCCGACGGCGCCGGCCAAGTGAGCGGCTCGAACGGCGGCTGGTTCGTTTCCGCAAAGATTCAGGTGAGCCCGGGTCCGGCGCCGCGCAACGTCCTCGCGGTGATCCCGCTCTACAACGGGAGCCATGGTGCGATGAGCCCCGACGCCATCAACTTCGACATCCCGGCGGGAACCACCTCCACGCGCGTCGAGTATCGCGCGACGGGTCACGGTGGCGTGTTCCCCTCGCCCGGCTGTAATCAGCCTGGCGAGGAGTTCTGCAAACGCGACCATCGCTTCTTCGCGGACGGCGCTCAGTTCGACCGCCAGACGCCCTGGCGCACAGACTGTAAGGATCTGTGCACTCGCAAGACCTTCACCACCGCTGGCGGCGGCAGCTTCGAGTACTGCGAGGAGAATCCCTGCGGCGCGATCGCGAGCGTCGAGGCCCAGCGCGCGAACTGGTGTCCAGGCAGCGTCACGCCACCCATCAACTTCGAACGCAGCGAATACAACACAGCTGGTCAGCACAGCTTCGCGTGGACCATCAGCCCTGTCGCTGATGGCGGGAGTTGGCGCGTTTCCGCGCTGTTGTTCGCTTTTGGCGACTAGCGAGACCGTTAATCAGAGCTAATCGCGGCCGCGCGCGTTACCCTGCTTCGATGCGAGTGGGGTACTTGGGGTGTGCCGCGTGCCTCCTTTGGCTAGCGGGTTGCGGCGGCGATGACCGCCCAGCGCGCCTTGCCGCGGGCACTGGAGGGCACTCGAGCTTCGGCGGAAGTGGCGCTACCGGCGGCAACGCAGGGACGAGCGCAGCGGGCGCTGCAGGTAGCCCATCAGGTGGTACGGCGGGCAGCGCTGGCGCATCGACAGCCGGGAGCAGCGCTGGCGGAAGCGGGAACGCTGGCGGTACAGCAAACGCTGGAGGCACCGGCGCTGGTAGTAGTGGCGGGACCGGCGGCCAGCTTCCGAGCGGGCCCTTCGACGCCAACGTCGTCTACCGAGTAAGTCAGCTACGAGGCGCGCCGACCGGCTCTACCGTGATTTGCCCAACCCATGGCGAGGGGCCGATCAGCGCCGCGCCCGGCGTGGAGTCCACGACACGCGCCTGGATCCACCCTAACAACGGGAACCTCTACTACTTGGGCGGCGGCCGTATCCTCCTGGCAAAGCCCAACCCGCTGATGAGCGACGGAAGCGGAGGCTTCGTCTATCCCGATCTGCAGCAAGCCCAGGCCGACGATCTAGAGCTCCCGTTCAGCTGCCCACGGGGCACGCTCGTTGATTTCGTGCTCGACCAGAGCGGAAACGCGTACCTCGGCTGCGACGACGCAGGCGCGATCAACTGGTTCACCGAATCGGGAACCCCCTACACAGTCTGCGTTCACGACACAGCAAGTCATCCCGTGGCGTTCGGTACCGACGGCAGCGTTCACTGCAACTCGCGGCTGGTTTCCGGCTCGATGGCGCTCGGGATCAGTGACTACTGGAGCGAAGATCAAGCCCTTGCAATTCGCGCCAACCCTGCCGACGGAGGTTTCCGTACGGGAAATCAGCAGACAGGGAGCACGCTGTCGGTCGAACTCTGGCAGCTCGCCTTGAGCGGATCGAGCAAGGTGAACGACGTGGATTTGGGGACCGCGTATTCGCAGCTGGACAGCTGCGCGCTGACTCGAAACGGGGACCTGGAGTGCATCGCGACCCCGGTCTCGGCTCCCGCGCGCATCTTGACGTTCGGCGCAACCGGCGCTGAGAGCCCGCTGTCCGATGACGCAGACCAGCCCCCGTGCACGATCACGGATGCGTTCCTCGTAACCGGCCCTTGAGCGGGCCGGGCGTTGGCTCAGAGCTGCGCGCGGATGCGTTCGGCGACGTCTGTCGCCGCGTCTGCTTCTAGCTTCTGAGCTGGCCAGCCGATGCCAAGCCCTTCGTCGGCGTTGGGCTTCGGGATGATGTGGAAGTGCACGTGGAATACCGCCTGGTGAGCCGGAGCGCCGTTGTTCTGCAGGATGTTGTAGTCCTCACAGCCAACCGCCTTCATCACCGCGCGGCAGAGGCGCGGTAGCACGCGACCAATCGCCGCAGCGGATTCGTCGCTCAGCTCGTCGACGCGCGCCACGGCTTGCTTGGGGATCACCAGGGTGTGTCCAGCGCTGAGGGGATTGATGTCGAGGAACGCCAGCACCAGGTCGTCCTCGTAGAGCTTGTGGCAGGGGATCTCACCGCGAATGATCTTGGAGAAAATGGTTTCGCCCATGGTTTACCTCTTCGTATCCTCGTGGATTCAGCTTGCGGCAAGGAACGGCTCAGCCAGCTCACGACTCGAGGATGTGCGCCAACTCTTCGACGGGCGCCAGCATCTTCGTCAGGTGAGTCACCACCTCAGACACGTCGAGCCCCTTGCGTTGCCCCAAGAGCGTGATGTCGAGCACTAGATTCGAGACCGCCATTTCCACCAGAGCCGGTTCGTCCGTCACCACAGCGCGGTTGTTGTCCATGTCCTCGGCGCCACCCACTAGCGCACGCTGCTGGTCGGCAACGAGGATGACCTTGTGCTGCCAGTACGACTCGAGCTCCGCCTCGGCGATCTCATAGCTCAGCACCTGACCATAGCTCGGGTCGAGCGCGTTGAAAGAGAACAGCACCACCTTCACACCGCGGCTCTGGGCGTCGATGAGCTGGGGAGCGAGGCGCGCGGCTTCCCTGCCCCACATCGACGCGTAAACGCTCGACTTGGCGTTGACGATCAGCCCCTCTGCCTGTTCGAGCATGGCGTTGTACCCATGCACAGTCCAGGTCGCCGCCTGCTTGCGTTGACCCGCAAGGTGCTCGAGCCCGCCCTTGAGCTCATCCAAGCTGCGACGGAAGCGAGTGGTGAGCAAGTGATGCAGGCGCTCCGGTGCGAGCGGTACGTAGCGCACTGGCTTGTCTTGAATTGGATTCACCAGCCCGAGCGCTTCGAGTCGCTTCAGCACCCCGTAGATCGCCGACCGCGGCACGCCCGAGCGGGTCGCCAGCTCGTAGCCCGTCGCAGGGCTGTTCTTCACCAGCGCGAGATACGCCTTGGCGTCGGTGGCCGTGAAGCCAAGAGCCTTCATATTCTCGACGAGTTGGTCTTCTGCTTCGGGTGCTCGTGCCACGGAGGTCCTCGCTGCGCGCCCGAGTCACTGCGGCCCGGCGAAAGCGGCGGACACAATACAGAATGTTGGCGGCTGTCGTCACCTGGCAGGCAACGACTTGACCCGCGGCCCCCCGCTCCCGTCAGATGTCGAGCATGAGCCTGAGTCAAGAAGCCATGGAACAGCTGCTCGGCACGGTAGCGCGCTTCGTGAGTGAGCGGTTGGTGCCCCTCGAGGATCAGGTGGCGGAGACGGATCACGTGCCAGAGGCGATCGTGGACGAGATGCGGCAACTTGGCCTGTTTGGGCTCTCTATCCCGGAGAGCTACGGCGGCCTCGGGCTGAACATGGAGGAGGAGGTGCGCGTCGCTTTCGAGCTAGGTCAGACCTCCCCGGCGTTCCGCTCGGTGCTCGGCACCAACAACGGGATTGGCTCCCAAGGCATCGTGATGGCCGGGTCGGAGGCCCAGAAGAGCCACTACCTGCCGAAGCTGGCGTCAGGAGAGCTGGTTGGATCGTTCGCCCTGACAGAGCCTGAGGCTGGCAGCGACGCGGGCTCACTCCGCACGCGGGCAGAGCTCGACGGCGACGCATACGTGCTGAACGGCACCAAGCGCTTCATCACCAATGCGCCCGAGGCTGGAGTGTTCACGGTCTTCGCCCGCACCAGCGATACGCCGGGCGCGGCCGGCGTCAGTGCTTTCTTGGTTGACGCTGGGCTGCCAGGTATCGTGATCGGCAAGAACGATGTAAAAATGGGTCAACGCGGGGCGCACACGGCCGACGTGAGCTTCGAAGATTGCCGCGTGCCCAAGCACGCGATGCTAGGCGCGCCCGAATCTGGGTTCCGCACGGCAATGAAGGTACTCGACCGCGGGCGGCTACACATCTCTGCCGTATGCGTCGGGGTGGCCGAACGCCTGATCCGAGACAGCCTGAAGTACGCCCTCGAGCGCAAACAGTTCGGTAAGCCAATCGCTGACTTTCAGTTGATTCAGGCGATGCTCGCCGACAGTCAGACCGAAGCCTATGCCGCGCGCTGCATGGTGCTCGAGACGGCACGTAAGCGCGATCGCGGTGAGGTGGTCAGCACCGAAGCCGCTTGCTCGAAGTACTTCGCTTCAGAGATGGTTGGGCGCGTCGCTGACCGCGCGGTGCAAATCCACGGCGGCGCGGGGTACATCGCGGACTACGGTGTGGAGCGCTTCTACCGCGACGTGCGGTTGTTCCGCATTTACGAGGGAACGAGTCAGATCCAGCAGCTCGTGATCGCCAAGAACTTGATCCGCGCGGCACGCTGACTCGCGCGGCGCCTCTCACCACCGCCGAGCGCGGTGCCGCCTCCCCCCCAAAAATCCTTGCTCGCAGCCGGGCCAGGTGTCCGCTCGAACGGTGTTCAGCCGAGCTCGGGGCCGAGCTTGATCCGCCGCTCTTCATAGCCGTAGGCGGTCGGCGTCATTTCGATCAAGGTGTGCAACGGGATCTGGATATGCGGGCACTCTTCTTGAGGCCGCCCGATCAAGTAGCCGTAGAGACCGCGGATGATGCCCTGATGGCTGATCACCAGCACGGGTTGCTTCTGCCGCTCTAGCTCGACGATCACCGGCTCGAGGCGCTGGATGACGTCGGAGTAAGATTCTCCGCGCGGATACCGGTAGCGGAGCTTGTCCTCGGCGCGCGCCCGGAACTCCTCAGGCCGCTCGCGACGGATTTCGTCGTAGGTCATGCCGTCGCACTCGCCAGCGTCGATCTCGTCGAGCACGCGCCACTGCGTGACCTCGCGCCCGATGGGCTCTGCGGTGTGCCAAGTGCGGCGAAGCGTGCTGGTCCACAGCACCAGCTCGTGCTGAGTCGGCACGCGCTCCTGGATGTAGGCGGCGAGGTTCTTGGCGTAGCCCTTGCCAAGCGCCGTGAGCTCCGGGTCGCCGCCGATGCGATTCTGTACGTTGTACTCGCTCTCGCCGTGGCGCGTGAGCCAGATCGCGCGCCTATCTGTGTGGATATTCATCAGGAAGAAGACGAGACGCGCACACAGATAGCCCTCCACCCCGTTGACGACCACCTGACGCCCAACGTCGATCAGCTTCACGTAGGCGAGCTCGGGGTCGTCCAGAGGCTCATAGCTGCGCTCATAGTGGGCGATGCGTGCGCGGAAGTCCTCGGCCGCCTCCTCAGGCGTCATGTCCACGTAGTCTGGCGAACCAAGCTTTACCTCGCGGATATTCGCCTCGACCACCGCAGAATCGCAAATCGACTCAACAAAGACCACCTGCACGCCAGCCTTGTCGCACTCCTCGAGCACCAAGCGCCGGCGATCGCGTGTGGTGTTGGTCGCGTCGTAGATGCCGACTTGGCCCCCACCTTTGAGCCACTTGAGCATGTCCCTGAGCGCCGCCATCGCTAGCTGGCGCCGCGCCTCGACGCCCTCGGCGTTCCTCGGATCGAAGAACGCGTGAGCCTGCGCTGCGCCGAGGCGCGCTCGGCGGTAGTTGCCCACGTTGAAGACCCGCGTCTGGTAGCCAAGCCAGCTGAGGTAGCGGGAGATCTTGCGCGAGATGTACGTCTTGCCGCGAGCGGGCAGGCCGACCATCACCAGCGCGATGGGAGGCGTATGAGGATCCTGAGGGGGCATGCGCTGGGGAGGATACGAGCCCACGCAAAAGCGCCAACCCCCTTGCGAGAGTTGGCGCTCTTGACTGGTGCTTTCAGCGAGCAACGCCCTGGACCGAGGCGTTGATTTTTCGGATCGCGCGCGTAACCCCAGAGGAGTCAGTGACGCGGCACAGCAGCAGGACTCTAGGCCGACCGTGCTCCAAGTATGTGCTTCACGCCGACTGGGCGTGACCCACTGCCGGACGCACTCCGGACTCGTTGGCAGAGTCGCGCACCAAGTAGCGCACCAAGAGCTCAACCAACTCGCCGCGGAGCGCACCACCTTCGAGCAGCTCCGGTCGACCCGCGACGGCGGAATCGGCGGCGGCCTCGATGCTGGAGATCACCAGGAACGCGGCTAGTTCGAGATTCTGCGGTTGTAGGCGGTGACGGTGCGCGGTGAAGCTGCGGGTCAGGAGCGCCTGGACCTCACGCAAGTGGTTGGGCGCCGCGCTGCTTCGTCCGCTCGCGGACAACGCCGACGCCAGCTCGCGGTCGAGACGACGACTATCCAGGATCACGTCGACCATGGTGCGGATGCTCTCTTCGAGGGTGAGCTCGCGGCCACAGACGCGCGCCTCGTAGTCTTGGAGCATGGCCTCGGATCGCCGTTCGATCAGCTCTTCGATCAGCTCATGTTTGGAGCTGAAGTATTGATACAGGGAGCCCACGCTGACCCCTGCCACGCGCGCGACGCGGTTGGTCGACAGCTTCTCGAAGCCGTCCTTCACCAGAACTCGCGCGGTGGCCACCAGGATGGCTTCTACGGTGTCGCGTGAACGGCTCTGCTGGGGGCTGCGTCGTGATCGTTTGTCCATGAGTCTGTTCCCTATGTTGTTGAAAGCTTGAAGGCTCGGGGTAAGGCTAAGAGGTGGGCTGGTTGAGCAGGCGTTTGCTTTGGAAGGCGTGTGTGTCGTTGCCGCCCGGTAACCGGTGAAAGGTTTCAAGTCATCGACGCCACTTGTCGCCGTATAGAAACAATCGAGCGGCATCCAGGTCGTAGTAGAACTCTTGGTCCGGTCTAGTGCCCGGCTTGGTCTCGGGGGTTTGATTGCCTCCGACCTCCACGCAGCCAGTGCGCCCGATCGTTTCCTCGGTATACGTGGCGAGGAAACGCTGATTTCCCAAATCCGAGTAGTTGCCCAAAGCCTCGTAGGTCTCAGTACAGCCTTCGCGATACGGATCCGCGTAACCCAGCGGGAATTCCGTAACTCGCGACTCGAAATAGTCTCCATTCGCCGACCAGCGATGAATGTAATGGCTGACGGTTCCGTCGCGCTCCGGCTCCGTGGCGCGCCACGTGCCGTACAGTTCCGGGGGGCAACCTTCGTCGCGCAAGAAGCCAGTTCCCCGCATCAGGTCGCCGTCACTGGTCATATACAGCGCACGATCCCAGTCGTCCGTTTGGTAGGTTTCGACTTGATCCGCAGTGAGCGCGTGATCCGCGACGTTGTTCGCCGTGTCATCGCACGTTTCCGTGTGTGAGTTTCCGCCACCGAGTTCGACCGAAATGCGATCTTGATCGATGACATACCAACCCCACATCGCGTCGACGCGCACGCAGCCGGCGAGGGCTTCAGGGGTGCGCACCTCCCAATAGAACGTCACCCCATCGTCTTTCAGGAACACCGTGGCGGGGCCGTTCTTGTGGCTCCAGCCGTGCCACTCACCTCTGACGTCGTAAATCGAGAGCTCGCAGGCCACACCCGTCGTGCCGCCAGAACCAGCGGTTCCCGAGCTACCGGACGCGCCACCGCTCGAGCCACCGGCCGCTCCACCGGTCGCCGCGGTGCCGCCCGCGCCGGCGCCGCCGGTCCCTGCGTCGGCGACGGGCCCCTGCTGCACGCCGCCGAGCGACGCCTGCTGGGTGGAGCAAGCGAGCACGCACGTAGCGCTCAGGCTGAGCAAGAGACTGGCAGCGCCTAGCCTCAAGGCTTGTCTCCTAGCTTGCCCTGAACACGATCCTTGTGCGCCGAGTCCGGGTAGTCTTTGCCAAACTGATCGGCGCGCTGCTCGGCGTCCTGCTTGTTTCCGAGCTTGCCCAAGGCTTGGATCGCGATCACCTCACGCTCCTGAGCCAGGGTTCCCTGGGGAAACTTTGCGCGGTGCTGCTCGGTGAGCGCCAGTGCCTTCTTGGGGTCCGTGCCCAGCGCAGCACGCGCCGCGGAGAGCAAACGTGACTCCTCGAGCAACTGCGCCTTGGCGCTGGGTGCTTCGACCTTCGGAGAGGCAGGCGAAGGGACCACAGCGGCCGCACGGGGCGTTGGCGCCTCGACGGCCGCGCTCGGAGCCGGACGAGCTTCGACCGGTTGTGCGGTGACCAGCGGCTCCGCCTGAGTCGCGACGATGGCTGGCGCGCTCGCAGGCTCTGCAGGAGCCGGCGTGGACTGCAGGCCAAGGTACGCTCCTCCACCCAACAGCCCGACGATCACCGCACCACCAAGCCACTTGAAGAGCGAGCCGCTGCCCGTCTTGAGCGCGACCGGAGCCAGGCTCGCACCCGCCGTGGCGCGGGACACGGCGCTCGCGATCGCCAGCACCTGCGCTTGAGAGAGCACATCCTTGTGCGAGTCCTCCATCAGGTTCTTCAGGCCCGAGGGGACGTCTTCAGCCTCAGCCATGCGAGGCGGATCTTGTAGGGCGCTCATAGCTCTTCCTCCGCAGCCATGCGTTGGTAGGCCTCGATGACCTTTTTCCGCGCGGTCTGATGACGGTAGTAGGCCGTCTGCAGCGGGCACTCCAAGAGCTCAGCGACGTCCTTCATCGCCAGCCGCTCGATCTCGTAAAGCACGAACACCTCCCGCTGCTCCTCGTCCAGGTCTTGCAGCACGAGGTGCATCCGGCGTCGGGCTTCGGCGCGCTCGAGCGCGCTCTGCTGGCCACCGCTGACGGGCTCCTCGGGAGCTTCTGCTAGCCCCGCCTCGCGCCGACGCTCGACACGCCTGCGATGCGACGCTGCTACCTTCAAGCAAATCCCGTAGAGCCAGGTTCGCAGTGTGCTGCGACCTTCAAAATCGCTGAGCCGGCGGTGCACCACCAAGAACACCTCTTGGGCCACATCGTCCAGATCTGCCTCCGACACCCCAAGGTAACGCAGGCTGCGACCGACGTACGGTCCGTGGGCGCGAATCACCTCGTGAACGCTCACTTGCGTGGTCGCTCTAGCTTCGAGGCTCACCGCTGCCAAGAGGCTGTGTCCAGCTGTCACGTGAAGTAGGTGCCCTCGGCACCGGGGCTTTTATGGAGCGAGCGGAAAAAAAATCCCCAAACCGAGCCCAGCCGCAAATTTCGGGGTTTCATGCACCAAAATCGTGGCTTGAGTTGCGCTTTCGTAAACGAAGCGAGCGCGACTGAATGCGATTCCAAGATGGCTCTCGATTCGGACGCCCAACCAAGAACTGAGCTTCGGAGCCCACGCAAACGCGAGTCTTCCCCAACTCGCCGTCAGATCGCTCGACCCGCCAAAGTCGAGCCCGACGGGCTCGCCAGTCAACTCCAGCCGCTCGACCCCCGGGCACAACGCAAACGCGGCGCGCCCAACGCACACCTCGCCCACGAACGACCACCCGCGGAAACGCCCACCGCGCCCGTCCTCGACGCGCTCCTGGGGAAGCCAATAGGCAAGTCCGGGTCGTGCCTCGATGAACCCAGCCTGACCCTCGAGGCCCAGTCCAAGCTGCGCGCTAGCAGCGCCAGCGGCCTTGGGGAGATAGCCAAAGCCGAGGCGCCCGCCTGCCCCTAGCTCGAAGCGGAGCCGTGAAGCCTCCTCACGCGCCGCGAGTTTTTTTGGGGGTGAGGGCTCTCGGCGCTTCCGAGGCGGTGGCGACGCAGCCGGCTGAGTTTGTTTCCCCGAGGCACCAGGTTCCCGTTCCAGGGCCGCCTGGTTCAGCTCGGCATCGACCATCAGGGTCAAGACGAGCGTGAGCGGCTCCCGCAGCTCGCTACAGTCTGCACCATCACTCAAGAGCTCACGCCGCCCGCGCCGCGCGCCACCGGGGGTTTCCACCTCCAGCACAGCCCGGTAGCGCGACGGTTTGCCGCCTTGAAAGGACTCCGGAGAGAGCGCGACGTAGACCACACGGTCAGCCCTTAGCCGCTCCCCAAACACCTTGCGCTCGAGTGCGCGCTCAACTGGCGCGCCCACCGCCGCTTCAGCTGGGCACTCACTGGGCGCTTGCCAGCTCAGATGCACCACCAAAGGTCGGGTCGTCGTTTCCGCGTGGGCCGGGGCACCCCACGCAAGGCCGACCACCCCAAGCGCCACTGAGAGCGCCCGAACGAGGTTCGGCGCGAGACGCGTCACCCACGCTAGCAGTGGCCCCCGAGTCCCCAACACTGGCGGCTTTGCTAGCACACTCCGCCGCGTGCAGGGGATGTCGCGTGTCCCTCGGCCCGCGCCGCTGGGCTCAACGCAGGACGCCGCGACGTTGAGGCCGCGGCGTCTGGTGCTGGGCGCCCGTAGGGCGTTTTTCAGTGCGGGAACCCGCTCAGTTCTCGATGAAGCTCTTCAGCTGCTTGCTGCGGCTCGGATGCTTCAACTTGTGCAAGGCCTTCGCCTCGATCTGACGGATGCGCTCTCGGGTCACCTGGAAGTCTTGCCCGACTTCTTCCAGCGTGTGGTCGCTCTTCTCGCCGATGCCGAAGCGCATGCGGAGGACCTTCTCTTCGCGAGGCGTCAGGGTCTTGAGCACGGCACGAGTCTGCTCCGCCAGGCTCGTGTTGATGGCGGCCTCGGCGGGGCTCACGGCGTTCTTGTCCTCGATGAAGTCACCGAGGGAGCTGTCGCCTTCCTCTCCAATCGGGGTCTCGAGGCTGATCGGCTCCTTTGCGATCTTCAGCACCTTGCGGACCTGCTCCAACGGCAGCTCCATCTTGGCCGCGATCTCTTCCGGAGTCGGCTCGCGCCCCAGCTCCTGCACCAAATAGCGCGAGGTACGGATCAGCTTGTTCGTCGTCTCGATCATGTGGACCGGGATACGAATCGTACGTGCCTGATCTGCGATGGCGCGGGTGATCGCCTGGCGGATCCACCACGTGCCGTAGGTGCTGAACTTGTAGCCGCGCTTGTACTCGAACTTATCGACGGCCTTCATCAAGCCGATGTTCCCTTCCTGAATCAGGTCGAGGAACTGCAGACCGCGGTTCGTGTACTTCTTTGCGATCGACACGACGAGGCGGAGGTTGGCCTCCACGAGCTTGGCCTTTGCGCGCTCGGCGATGCGCTCACCACGACGGATCGAGTCGTAGGCTCCCATCAAGGCGTTGACGTTGACGTTCATGTCTTCGCCGCCGTCTTCGGTGCCGGCTCGCAGCGACTGCTCGATCTCGTCGAGCTTCTCCGGCGGCACATCGAGCTTGCGGGCGAGGTCACGAGCCACGTCCACGTCTTCACGAGCTTCGCGCAGCGCCTTCTTGAGCTGCGGACGGCTCACACCTTCACGCTCCTCGAAGCCAACAGCCTTCGCCTCGGCATTCTTGATGCGCTGGATGAGCGACTTGAGCTTGCCGACGATGCCGTCGATCGTCTTCTTGTTCAGGCGCATGTCTTGCAGCGCACGAATCAGCTCTTTCCGAGCGGAATCGACGTCTTTGTCGATCTGCTTCTTGCGCGCCTCGGCGGCCTGGGGACGCTCGGCGTTCAGATCGTCGATCTTCTTGCCAAGACGCTTGGCGCGGTCGATCAGGCGCAAGATGCGCCGGTCCGCTTCCTCCTCGTCGAACTCTTGATCTTCCCCTTCGGCGTCCTTGACGATGTCCTTGACGCGAATCTTGTGGGTCTTGAGCTTCTCCCCGATGCGGCTAATTTCCCGCGTGGCAATTGGGCTCTTGAGGATGGCCTCGAGCACCTGGCGCTCACCCTCTTCGATTTGCTTGGCGAGTTCCACCTCACCCTCGCGGGTGAGCAGCGCGACGCTGCCCATCTTGCGCAGGTACATGCGCACCGGGTCGTTGGAACGACCAAAGGCGGGGTCATCGCTACTCGAGGCCTTGGCCGGCTCCTTCTCGGTGCGGCGCTTACGACGCTCCTCCGGCTGCGGCGGCAGGTCACTCGGGCTTGCGTCGCCCCCCTCGGCGTCCAGGCTCAGGGGTTCGTCATCCCCGCTGTCCGCGTCATCTGGAAGTGAGTCGCTGACCTCGTCGTAGGTCATGAAGCCCGCGGCCTTGCCCTTGGGCGGCACGTCGTCAAAGTCGTCGTCATCGTCGCCGCTCGCTTCTGCGGCTTCGACCTTAGGCTTTCCGTTCGCCTTGGACTTGTTTCCTCGCGGAGCCGGAGCCTCCGAATCGGCGTAGTCGTCGTCTAGTCCCGCATCGTCTGCGAGGTCTGCAGCCGTGTCTTCCGCGCCCTCGCCATCCTCAGGCTGCGCGGTTTTCACAGGCTTTTTCTCGGCTTTATCAGCCTTCGGTTTCGCAGCCTTGGCCTTCTTCGGCGCGTCGTCAGCGCTTTCGTCCGCGTCGGCTTTGCGACTCGCGGTCTTCTTCTTTGCGCCGGTGGTTGAGGTAGCCTTCGACTTCGTCGCTTTGCTCGGGGCCTTGCTCTTGGTCGAAGTACTCTTGGTTGCCACGTGCGAAACCTCTCGTTGGTTTTGATGCGTGCTTTGGATCCGGTCCTGCGCGAGCCAGCGAGGACAATGTCTACCCGTTCTCGGAGCTAGCTCGGATCGACGATCCAGGCGTGGCTCGAGACGTGGGGAAAGCGGATCATTCGGAGTGAGTCGGGACGAATCTAGTGATGCTCACGTCGCTTCGGAGGTGAATCCGCGGGTGATTCCCATCCTGAGAGTACCCGAAGCGCGACGCCCCGTTTGGTGAACGGGCAGCGGAGTGTGCACTACCCTCTCCCAGACGCCACAGGAATCAACCAGGATTCCGACCAGTCGGCCCACACCAGCCGCCAGATCCCCGCATCTTCTAGGATTTCTTCTACGAGCTTCCGCTTCAAGCGCAACTTTTTGACCAGTTTGGCAACTTTTTTTGTCTCGGCGCGGCCCGAAACCGCACCCCTCAGGGGCCGGATAAGCGTCGCAGAACCCAGACATTTCTTGAGCCCTGAGCGACTCGTGAGGAGCGATGTGCCGGCTGGCCGCAGCCGCTGAAGCGCTACAACTTCAGGGTACCCGACTGCGGCGAAAGGCTTTCCACCCCTCCGGACTCGGCTGCTCGGACTAGGAGCGCCGCTGGCTGCGCTAAGAGGCAGCCTGAGCCGAAGTTGGAGCCTGGCGCAGGCACTCACGCGCTCGCCCGCGTGGTTCCCCGCGCGCCTATTCCATCGGCGACGCCGTCGCCCAGCATCCCGGAACACGAATATCCCCACGGAATAAGCATACTTCGAACAGTTCGGAGCGCGCGAAGCGTGGCGCCCCCGCGGCCCTTTACAAGGTCGCTCGGAGACTTCTCCTGGGAGACGTCGAACGCCGCGCCATCCTCCAGAGCACCTGCGAACTTGGTCCTCGGCGTGACTCGGAAGCGAAAGGCCAAGACGAACGCATCTGCATCCGCGAGTTCCAAGCATCCAACAAGCCGCAGGCCGTCATCCGCATCCCCAACGAGCTCCCTGGTGTCGGTCCTTGGGGCCTCCACGACGCCGCGGCACCAGGGGCTCTCGCCAGCCACAAACACGCGAATCACCGGGGAAATCCGGTACACCGCCCTCAGCGTCGCAGCCAGCGTCAAGGCCGGGAGTGCCAGCCTCAGAGCCCCTGCGGCGCCAACAGTCTGCCTACGCACGGCGATTTCCCGGGCAAAGTCCCGCTGCGCGTCAATTCGGGGGTCGCACGCGATCGGCCCGCGCCGCGATGGAGCCCACGTGCTAGAACCCCCGACCCCATTGGCTCAGTCCAGCTCGAAGCGCTGGTTCGGCCACGTGGGTTGCGCCACCCGATACGGCGCGCACGTTGAGAGATCCATACGAACATGCAGCGAGCTGAAACCAAGAAGCTCTGCGACATGATGGCGAGCGAAGTCGACCGCGCGCTCAGCCATCTTCGCCGCCACGCCGAGCCCAGGCCCTACTACATCTCTTATCTGGTCCGTGATGAGCGTATCTGGCGGATCCAGGCACGCTACGGCGCCCTGCAAACGCAAGGCTCCTACCGGCGCCGGGACTGCCTCGCCGACGTGCGCGTCGGGGGTTACCGCTACGACCAGGTACAGGAAGGCGGGCTCAACGACAACTCGACCGAAGAGGAGTCATACAGCTACGTCGACCTGCCATTCGGTGGCGATCTCGACGGAGTTCGTCACGCGCTGTGGCGGCTGACCGACGCTCGTTACCGCGAGGCAATGGAAGCCTTCCTGCGCAAGAAGGCGGACGAGCTGACGTACCTCAACACCAGCCGCCACCTGCCGGCCTTCGAAAAGCGCGAGCCGCGCGTCGACTTGCACTGGCGCCCACTGCCAAAGGTCGACACCGACTACTGGACGCGCTTCGTAAAGAAGGCGTCTGAGACTCAGCGAGCGTACTCCGACGTGAAGACGAGCCACGTCGAGTTCCAGTGCCGGCAGTCAGTGCGCATCTTCGTCTCGAGTGAAGGCGCGCGGGTCGTCCAGTGCCAAGGCTACTACTCCCTGGACGCGTACCTCTGGCTATTGAGCGACAGCGGGGACGCGTTCCCGTGGACGATCACGCGCTACGTGACCGACCCCAGCGAGTTGCCTGACCTCAAGTCGTTCTGCGATGAGATCACGCAGACCGTCGGGCTACTGCGAAAGCTGGCGAAGGCGCCGGTTGTGCGCTCGTTCTCAGGCCCCGTCTTGCTCGAGCCGGGGCCAGCTGGCCTGCTCATCCACGAGGCGCTCGGCCACCGTCTCGAAGGTAATCGCTTGCTCTCACCCGGGGAGGGTCAGACGTTCCGCGATACCGTGGGGCAACGCGTGCTACCCGAGTTCCTGTCGATGTACGATGACGCGAGTCTGGACCGCTTCGAGAAGCAGTCCCTCGTCGGTCACTATCGCTACGACGACGAGGGCGTGCCGGCGCAGCGCGCGACGCTCATCGACCACGGAGTGCTCAAAGGCTTCCTCACCTCCCGCGCCGGAATCGAGAAGAAGCACACGAGCAACGGTCACGGCCGCAGTCGCTTCAACCAGCGTCCGATCAGCCGCATGGCGGTCACTGTGGTGGAGAGCCACCAAGGTCTGTCGAAGCAGGAGCTACGCGCGCGCCTGGTCGAGGAGATCAAGCGCCAGGGCGTCCCCTACGGGATCCGCATCGTGCGCGCTGACGGCGGCGAGACCGCAACCGAGGGTTACAACTTTCAGGCCTTCCTCGGAGACATCAACCTCGCAACTCGGGTGTTTCCCGACGGACGCGAAGAATTGATCCGCGGCGTCAACTTCGTCGGCACTCCGCTCAACGCCGTGCGATCCATCGTGGCGGCTGGCAACGACTACTACGTCGACAACGCGCAGTGCGGAGCCGAGTCGGGGTACCTGCCCGTTAGCACCATCAGCCCCTCCCTGTTGGTGGGGCACTTGGAACTCCAGAGCAAGTCCGAGCACCCGTACACGCAGTACACCTACCCAATCCCGTGGGCGGATCGGAAAAAATCCCCAGGGAAAAACAAGCCGGGTAAGAGCGCCGCGCGAAACGGAAAGCGGTTCAGCTAGCCCAGAGGATTCGCGCTCGCGCGGGCGGTGCCCAATCACCCTTTGGCCCCAAAACGGCCGGCTGGTCAGGCTCCTGCTGACCCCCGCTGGGTGCAGCTAATCCAGTGTAATAACTGGTATTTCAGCGAGCTGCCTGCGCGACGACTAGCACGCCGCGGTGGATACCGAATCTAGTACCACTGCAACCTCGTTTTGTTTATAGTGTCACTGCAATCCCTCAGGGCGTGCAGTATTGCCACACGGATCCGCGCCGGAGCGCGGCCCAGAGGGTGCGAGGAGTTCTATCGTGCCGATCGAAGTACCCGCCGTTCGCATCCTCATCGTCGACGATGACCGCGCCATCTGCGAATACATGCAGACCCTGCTGGAGAAGGACGGCTTTGCGGTCAAGACCTGCAGCGATCCGACCTTGGTCGAGGACGAGGTCCGCCAGGGCGACTACCACGTGATCATCCTCGATTTGATGATGCCCAAGCTCGACGGCATCGAAGTGCTTCGGCGCATCCGCGGGATCGACACCGACATCGCCGTGGTGATCTTCACGGCCCATCCAAACCTCGACTCAGCCGTTGCGTCGATGAAGCTCGACGCGGTCGACTACATCAAGAAGCCCTTCAACGTGGACGAGTTCCGCGAGGTACTCGGGCGCGTGATGCGCAAGAAGGGCCTCGCGCGTACCCCCGAAGAGCAGCTGCACAAGATCATCGGCGACACTATCCGCGGTATGCGCAAGGAGAAGGAGCTGACGCTCAAGCAAATGAGCCGTCGCACCGGTCTCAGCATCTCGCTGCTCAGCCAAATCGAGCGCGCCGAGTCGAGTCCATCGATTTCGAGCCTCTACAAGATCGCGATCGCCCTCGACACGCGCATCCAGGATCTATTCGGCAAGTATTGACCCCTTTGGGGCCTCGGCTCTCTTATTGGGGGAGAGGAGCGGCTTTCAAGCGCCCAGCCTGCCGGCGAGTAGACGCATTCGCATGGCGCGCTGCGGGCGCACCCCTCACCCCCGGATCGGGCGGCTGCTGGAGTTGGCGGGTCCCTTGGGCGCTTTGCGTGGACGGGCTCTGACGCGGCGCACAAATACGGTGCGATCTCAAGCGCTTGCGGGGTAAGCGAGAAGCGCCACTTTTGCCAAACGGTCGTTCGGTTAGAGCGCCTGACGTGATAGGCTCGGCAGCGACGACCACCTGAGCTTGCCTAGGCTCGGGTGGCTTAGCCACCCCCACCTCGGGGTCGTCAGCGACGAGGTCCTTGTCTCATGCGTTCGAACTCAGTGAAGCCCCGCATCTCTCCTTCTCCTCGCGGATCCAACCGGCGCAGCTTGCGCCGCCCGTTGACCATCTTGAGCGGTGTCGCGCTGGCGGTGCTGCTTCAGGGCGTCGACAACACAGCGACCGCGGCCTGGCCGCCGCCTGAGTCAGCGACGGTCTCCGACATGAAGGATCCGGCGAACTGGCCCAACGATCCCGGTTACGGCTACGTCGCCGCTCAGAAGCCGGCTGACCGCAAGAAGGGCCTGTGGCAGTACTACTCCTTCATCCCCGATCGTTCCCCCGGCGCGCCACCAATCCGCGCGGAAGAAACCGCGAGCGGCATGAGCGTCGACTTGGCGTGGCGTCACACCATCGGTCGCGACGACGTGCTGATCGCGGTACTCGACTCCGGCATCAAGTGGGACGAGCGTGACCTGGTCGAGAAGGCGTACTTGAACCTCGGCGAGCTGGCGTCCCATAAGCCGCTCGACGCTCAGGGTCAGGCTTGCGGCGGCGCAGGTGCCATCGCCGGCTTCGACTGCAACGGCGACGGCATCGTGACCGTCGCGGACTACGCCGACCACCCGACGCTCACCCCCGACGCCACCGACGGGCGCCCCAAGGGCGACGCCAACCTGAACGGCGTGCTGGACGCTGGTGACCTGATCCTCAACTTCTCGGACGGCATCGACGACGACGGGAACGGCTACACCGACGACATCTCCGGCTGGGACTTTCTGAAGAACGACAACGACCCCTACGACGACACCCGCTACGGCCATGGCACCGGTGAGGCGCGCGACTCCACTGCCGCAGGGAACAACGGGCAAGGCGACATCGGCGTGTGTCCGCTGTGCCGGTTCGTCCCGCTGCGGGTAGGCGACAGCTTCATCGCCGACGTGCAGGACTTCGGCCAGGCGGTGGTCTACGCCACCGACAACGGCGCCAAGGTCGTGCAAGAGGCTCTCGGCACGATCAACATGAGCGGCTACGCCCAGAGCGCCCTCGACTACGCGTGGGACAAGGGCGTCGTCGTGGTTGCGTCGATGGCCGACGAGAACTCCCGTCACCACAACGTGCCTGCGGCAGCCAACCACACCATGCCGGTGCACGCGATCACCATGCTTGGGAGCGGCGAGCAGAGCACGACCGCGGAGAGCTTCCTCGCCTTCAACACGTGCACGAACTTCGGCGCTCAGAACTACCTGTCAGCGTCGGGCACGGGCTGCTCCAGCGAAGCGACCGGGCGCACCTCGGGCATCGCGGGCTTGATGCACTCGATGGCGCTGGAGGCCGGGACGGCGCCGCTCGCGGCAGGCGAAGTCGCGCAGATCCTGTTTGCCACGGCGGACGACATCGACATCCCCGAGTCGCGTGAACCCGGCTCGCGGCACTTCTGGTCACAGCCCGGCTTCGACCAGCGCTTCGGCTACGGACGTATCAACGTGAACGCGGCGGTCGAAGCCGTGCGCGACGGCAAGATCCCGCCGGACGTCGACATCGTGCGTCCGTTCTGGTTCGAGACGCTCTATGAAGATCAGCTGAAGGGGCCCGTCGCGATCAAGGGTAGCATCAAGACGCGCGCACCGAGCTTCGACTACGTCGCGGAGTGGGCACCCGGTGTGCAGCCCCTGGATAGCGACTTCAAGCAGTTCGGCGGCATGGACAACGTGAGTGGTCCGGCGTTCCCCACCGACGGCAGCCCCCTGGCAGAGCTTGACGTGCGCGGGCTCGATATCACCCACGAACGGGACGTGGACAGCCCCCTCGGCGAGAACGATCGCACCATTACCGTGCGGATTCGTGCAACCGCTCACTACGGCGGCGCGATCGGAGACATTCAGGGTGAGCTGCGGCGCGCCTACCAGATCCATTCGGATCCCGACCTCCTGCCGGGCTTTCCCCTGTACTTGGGCGCGTCGGGTGAGTCTTCGCCCAAGGCGGCCGACCTGAACGGCGATGGCGTGCGGGACCTGGTGCTCGCCACGGCTGACGGCAAGATTTACGCTTGGGACCTGAGTGGTGCCGCGCCGAGCATGCTCCCGGGCTTCCCCATCGGCGTGAAGCCCCTCGATGGCCTGGACGGAGCCGCCGGCAGGGTTGATTACCGCGCGGCACCGGCCTACGCGAACACGAACTCCGGGGTCAACCTCGACGCCGCGCGGGAGTCCATCGTCTCGACGCCGGCGATCGGCGACCTGGACGGCGACGGAAGCCTGGAAATCGTTGTTTCAACCTGGTCTGGAACCGTTTTCGCTTTCCACGCGGATGGCAGCGCGGTCACCGGTTGGCCGGTACGCATGCCCGACGTTCCGTCTTGTCCCCTCGACGGTTCGCAGCCGAGTGGCCCTTGCATGGACACCGTGACCCGCATCGCGCGCGGTTCCTTCGGCTCGCCCGTGCTCGAAGACATGGACAAAGACGGGAAGCTCGACGTCGTCCAAGCTGGATTCGACGGCAAGATCTACATCTTCAAGCCCGACGGCAGTCCCCTCCCCGGCTGGCCCGTGGCCCTGCATGACGATCGTTCGCCAGAGTACAACCGTGTGTTCACCACCCCTGCGGTGGCGGACTTCACCGGCGACGGCATCCCCGACGTGCTCACTGGCTCCAACGAGCGCATCGGTAACGGTAGCAACGCTGGCAACTTCTACCTGATCGACGGCCGTGGCACGACTATTGGCGAGAAGCCTTGGCTGACGAACTGGCCAGTCTCCCTCACCTCGTTCAACCTGTTCCCGGTCATCGCGGAGGGCACGACCAACTCACCCGTCGCTGCGGACTTCGACGGTGACGGCAAGCCTGAAGGCGTGATGCACGGAAACGTGAGCGCTCCGCTGATTCTGCCGACTGATCCCGGCGCGCAGGCAAACCTCGCGGATACGCCCGGCAATGCGCTACCGATCCGCAACGAAGATGGAACCGAGAAGCGGGGCCTGGCTCCAACGAGCATCTTTGGGGCCAACAGCGACGCGGTCGCGCCGGACACCATGTTCCCGCTGTTCGCTCAGCCGTCTCTCGGCGACCTGAACCAGGACGGCGTGCCCGACGTGGTCAGCTCCGGCGGCTCGCTCAGCCTCGCTCAGACGCTGCTCGCGTCTCAGCCAAACGGCGCCAAGGCTCAGCAACTGCTCTCGATGTGGGATGGGAAGACGGGGCGCATGCTCCCCGCGAGCCCGCGCATCATCGAGGACTTCACGTTCTTCAACAGCCAGGCCATCGCCGACCTCACGGGCGACGGCTATCCCGAGGTGATCACTGGCAGCGCTGGCTACTTCCTCCACGCTTGGGATGCTTGCGGGCGCTCACCCGCTGGCTGGCCCAAGTTCACCGGCCAGTGGATCATGACGACGCCGCTGGTCGCCGATCTCACCGGTGACGGAGGACTGGAAGTCACTGCGAGCACCCGTGACGGTTGGCTCTACGTCTGGAAGACCCAGGGGCGCTCCGACGGCGTGGTGCAGTGGGAGAGCTTCCACCACGACAACCGCAACACCGGTAACCTCGACGTCCCCCTCGAGCAGGGCAAGATGCTCGGTGCTGCGGAGCCGCTCCCGGTCGACGCGGACGGCGCGTGCATCATCGAAGGCGACATGCCCGATGCGGGTGCCGATGGCGGCAACGAAGGCAGCGGCGGGAGCAACGTGGGTCCAGGAGGCGGTGGCTGCGGGTGCAGCGTCCCGGGTGGTGACTCGACGCCCGTCGCGCCATGGCTGCTCGCGTTCGCTGCGCCTCTCGTCTGGCTGCGCCGACGCCGGCGCGCGTGAGCGCGACTCGCGAGCCCTGCGCGCTCGCGTGATCTACACTCGCGACCATGCGAGCTGTTCCGCGTTCCTCACGTTCACCGCTGTCTTCGCCAGTGCGCCGGGTCCCGTGGCTCGGCGCGGCGCTTGCTCTGGCCGCCTGCGGAGGCGCGGCGGCGGAGACCCAGGCGCCCACCGCGAGCGCACCAGCGCAGACGAGTGACGGCACGGCCGCCGCGTCGGACCACGTCACCGACGCTGGCTTCGAGCTGTCGATTCGAAGCGGCGAAGTCGCCGTTGGCAGCGATGCAACGGCTGAAGTGGAGCTCTTGAGCAAGCAGCCGTTCAAGTGCAACGACAAGTACCCCTACAAGTTCACCACCACCGCGAGCGACGGCCTGGAGCTCAGCGCTCCGGTCATCACCCGCGACCAAGCCACGATCGAACACGACCGCGTCGTGATGAAGATCCCGTTCAAGGCAAGCCAGGCAGGCGCCCACACGCTGAGCGGGCGGTTCGCGTTCTCGATCTGCACGGCGGATCAATGCCGCATCGAAAAGCGTGATCTGAGCCTGCAAATCCAGGCAAGGTAGCTTGGTTCCCTGGCTTCGGACCGCAAGCCAATAGACCCGCACGGGTAACCCCCCTAACCTGACTGCATGTCCGAGGGGAACGTCCTGGAGCAGCTGGAGCGCATCAGCGCCGACATGGAGGCAGGCTTCAAGCAGGCCCGCCGTATCCTGTCGTTTGGCGAGTTCGTTGAATTGTTCGCTAGCGACCCGCTGCGCCACTCGCGAGGCGCCGCTCGCTACATGCGAGACATGTTCGATCACTACGGCGTCGAACACATCGACAAGCCTTGGGGTCAGCAGACCCGCTACTCGCTGTTCGACCTTCCGTTCCTCGAGGATACGGAGGAGCGGCGTGAAGCGTTGGTCGGACAGGAAGCGGTTCAACTCGAGGTCTACCGCTCCCTTTCGAACTTCGTACGCGAGGAGCGCCCCAATCGCGTCGTCTTGCTGCACGGTCCGAATGGCTCCGCCAAGAGCACCGTGGCGGCCTGCCTGATGCGAGCGCTCGAGCACTACTCCACGCTGGACGAAGGCGCGCTCTATCGCTTCCACTGGGTGTTCCCCAGTCAGAGTCGCATCAGGGGCTCGATCGGCTTCTCCGGGCGAAAACGCGGAAACGAGCAAGGCCCGCAAGACAGCTACGCGCACCTAGCGGACGACGAAGTCGACGCGCGCTTGTACATGGAGGTCCGCGATCATCCGCTGTTGCTGCTGCCCGAGAGCTACCGGCGGCGCATCCTGGAGCACTGCTTCGCGAAGACGGATCAAAAGCCCCCCCGCTGGCTCTTGAGCGGCAGTGCGTCACACAAGGCGCGGCTCGTGTTCGAGGCGTTGCTCGCGAGCTACGACGGCGACTTGGCAGAGGTGCTGCGTCACGTGCAGATCGAACGCTTCTTCATCTCCCGACGTTACCGTGTGGGCGCGGTGACCCTCGGCCCACAGCTCTCGGTGGACGCAGGCGAGCGGCAGCTGACCGCGGATCGCTCCCTGGCGGCGCTACCGCCGTCGCTCCAGAGTATCCCGCTGTTCCAAGCGTTTGGTGAGCTGATCGACGCCGCTGGCGGCTTGCTCGAGTTCTCCGACCTGTTGAAGCGGCCGATCGATGCCTTCAAGTACCTGCAAATCACCGCGGAAACGGGCGAGGTCGCGCTGAACAGCCAGAACGTCGCGCTGAACTGCGTGATGATGGCGAGCGGCAATGAGCTCCACCTGCGCGCCTTCCGCGAGCACCCGGAGTTCGAGAGCTTCCGCGGACGCTTCGAGCTGATCAAGGCCCCTTACCTGATGAGCTGGCACGACGAACAGTCGATCTACGACGACCAGATCGTGCCCCGCATCAAATGCCACGTCGCGCCTCACGCGACCCAAGTCGCAGCGATGTTCGCGGTACTCACCCGTCTACGCAAGCCCGATCGCGACGGCTACCACGACCAACTGGCCAATCTGATCGGTGACTTGAAGGCCGCAGAGAAGCTCGACCTGTATGCTGACGGCACCGCCCCTGAGCGGCTCAGCGGAGAGTCCGCGAAGATCCTCAAGGCAGCCATCTCGAGTATCTATGCGGAAACGGCTAACGACGTAGAGTACGAAGGCAGCTTTGGCGCTAGCCCGCGGGAGATGCGCACCGTGCTGCTCGACGCCGCGCAGAGCCCTCACTACAGCTGCCTCTCCCCGTTCGCCGTGCTGGATGAGCTGGATGAGCTCTGCAAGCGCACGAGCGAGTTTGGTTGGCTACAGGTGGATCGCGAATCCGGGGGCTATCACGATCATCAGCAGTTCCGTGCCTACCTGAAGGACCGCTTACTCGACACGCTGGAGGACGAAGTGCGCATCGCCAGCGGGCTCGTCGACCAGCAGCGCTACAACGACCTCTTCGATCGCTACGTGACCCACGTTTCGTACTGGGTGAAGGGCGAGAAGCTACGCAACCCGCTCACTGGCAACTACGAAGAGCCCGATGAGCGACTGATGGCCGAGGTGGAGGCGCTGCTCGACAGCAAGGACACCAAGGAGGCCCAGCGCCACGCGCTGATCAACCGCATCGCGGCCTTCGCCATCGACCACCCGGGCGACCGCATCGACAACGCCGTGGTTTTCCCTGCGGAACTCAAGCGCATGCAGGACGCGGTGTTCAACGATCGTCGTGTGGCAGTCGCCAAGCTCGCCCGTGACATGCTGGTGTACCTCAAGGACGGAGGCTCCGGGCTCGACAGCGGACGCTCAGAAGCCGCGCAGCAGGCGATCCAGCGCATGAAAGACCTCTACGGCTATCAGGACAGCTCGATCACCGACGCGTGCGCAGCGCTCGCACGAGCACGCTTCGCCGAGCTCCTGGCCTAGCGTCGGCTGAACGTCCCGCTTATGACGGAGCGCTCTGCCGCCTCTGCCGCCCCTGCCACCGCGGGGGAGCTCGGCTTCTGGAGCCTGTGCGCGCTGGGCATCAACGGCATGGTCGGCGTGGGGATCTTCTTCGCGCCCGCGGAGGTTGCAGCGTTGGTCCCCGGCAGCGCGGGCACGTGGGTGTATGCGCTGACCACGCTATCCATCGCGCCGGTCGCTGCGTGTTATGCCCTGCTCGGCGCTCGCTTCGCCAAGGATGGGGGTCCGTTCGTGTGGGCGGAGGCGGCGTTCGGCAGCGAGGTCGCGTACGCCGTTGGCTGGATCAGCTTCGTTTCCGCGTTGTTCAGCACCGCGGCGGTCGTCAGCGGCCTTGGACAGTACCTCGGCCCGTATTTGGGCTTCGTCGGCCCAACCAGCGCGCGCGTGTTCTCCGGCCTTTCGATCGTGATTCTGGGGGCTTTCGTGGCCGCCGGGTTGCGCCTCAGCGCGTTCGTCTGGAATGGCCTGACGATCGCGAAGCTGCTGCCGCTAGTGGCGCTGCTCGGCCTGGGTGCCGCCTTGGTCTGGCGTGGTGCGGCCCCGGCAGCCTCCCCCCCAAACCCGAGTGCAGTGGCGACCGGCGCCGCGCCGACGATTTCCTGGCTGCGAGCCATGCTCGTCGCGCTGTTCGCGACCCAGGGCTTCGAGATCTTGCCGGTTCCGTCGGGAAGCATTCGAAACCGCAAGCGCAACTTGCCCCTGGCGATGCTGGTGTCCCTTGCCTTCGTCACGCTGCTCTACATGGGCTTGCACGCCACGGCCGTTGCCGCGTTACCAAGTGTTGCGAGCTCAGGGGCGCCCTTGGTCGCCGCGGCGCGCGCCCTCGGAGGACCGCGCCTCGACTACGTGGTGTCCCTGGGGACGCAGGTGTCCGCGGTGGGCATCGCGTTCGGCATGTTCGCGATGACGCCACGTTACCTCGCGGCACTGGCCGGGCCAAAGGGGCTCGGCGATTGGGTGGGCAGGCACTCAGCGCGCAACGTGCCGTTACCGGCGCTGCTCATCACGCTAGCGGTGAGCTTCGTGCTCGTGCTGAGCGGCCAGCTGGAGAGTCTCTTCGTGCTCGCCAGCCTCGCCGTGCTCGGGCAATTCGCCGTGAGCCTGCTCGCGCTGTGTCGCCTCGCCTGGCGCCGCGCCCATGGCCTGAAACGCGCTCAGCTGTGGCTCGCGCTGCCTGCGCTCGGCTCGCTGCTCCTGGTGGCCCACGGCGCCGAGCGCCGCGAGTTCGTGATGCTGTTTGCCTCGCTGGCACTGGGCCTCGTGCTCCGCTACCTTCCCCGCCGACCCGCGCCGGATCCAAAGCCCGACTGAAGTCTCTGCCTGGTTCGGCCGTCGTACGGAGGACACGTGCTCATCGATACTCACTGCCACCTCGATCAACACTCGAGCCAGGGACAAGCTGACGAGCTGATCGGCCGCGCCAAGAGCGCTGGCGTCGCCGCATTCGTCGTGATCGGGGTTGGGGGCGAGGAAGCACTGGAGGAGGCGATCGCGCTCGCGAACGAGCGCAGCGAAATCGTCGCCACCGCTGGTGTGCACCCTCACGACGCGTCGAAGACCAGCGAGCAGCTGGAGGCGCGCATCGAGGAGGTGCTGGCGCGGCCCGAGGTCGTCGCCGTGGGCGAGGTGGGGCTCGACTTTCACTACGACCTGTCGCCGCGGGAAGAGCAGGCTGAGGTCTTTCGCCGCTTCATTCAGCTGGCGAAGCGCGTGAAGAAGCCGCTCGTGATCCACACCCGCAGCGCGCCCAACGAAACGCTCGAAATCCTGGAGAGCGAAGGTGCGCGGGACGTTGGCGGCATCATCCACTGCTTCAGCGAGGATCTCGCGTTTGCCAAGCGCGCGCTGGACATGGACTACGATGTGTCGTTCTCGGGCATCGTCACCTTCAAGAACGCGACGAGCGTGCACGAGGTCGCCGCG
>JBFXBK010000073.1:0-29688 GCA_050183255.1 Polyangiaceae bacterium
CCTTTCGCAACCTGATCCCGCCGGAGCTAGAGAAGGGCTTTGGCTTCTTTACGTCGAAGCCGGCGACGGGCTTCTCGCCGTTTGCCATCACGCCGGACGAGCTGGGCGACGTGTTCAAGGACGGACGCGTGCACCTGCGCTTGCGCTCGACGTTGAACGGCAAGCTGGTCGGTGACCCCGAAGCGGGACCCGAAATGCACTTCAGCTTCTTCGACTTGATCCAGCACATCACCAAGACACGCGCGTACACGGCGGGGACGATCCTGGGTAGCGGTACCGTGTCGAACCATGACCGTGCACGCGGCATCTCTTGCCTCGCGGAAGCGCGAATGATCGAGACGATCGAGGATGGTAAGCCGAAGACTCCCTTCATGCAGGCCGGTGACAAGATCGAGATCGAGATGCTCGACGCCTCGGGCAAGAGTCTGTTCGGTCGCATCGCTCAGCAAGTGGTGAGCGTGTGAAGCTCTTCGGCTACTGGCGCAGTAGCTGTTCCTGGCGGGTGCGTATCGCCCTCGCTTTGAAAGGGGCTGACTACGACGCGGTGCCGGTGCACCTGGTGAAAGACGGCGGCCAGCACAAGCAGGCGAGCTACCGCGAGAAGAACCCGATGCAGCAAGTGCCGTTCCTTGAGTTCGACTCGGGGGAGCAGCTCAGCTCGGGCGTGCGGCTACACGGCTTGGCGCAGTCGGTGGCAATCATCGAGTATCTCGACGAGTTGCTCCCACAGCCGCCGCTCGTTGGCACGAGTGCGGTGGAGCGTGCGCGAGTGCGCTGGCTCACGGAGATGATCAACTCGGGGATCCAGCCATTGCAGAACCTGTTCGTGATGCAGGAGCTGAACCGCGTTGCCCCGGAAGCAGACAGCAAGGCGTGGTCTGCTGGCTTCATCGACCGCGGCCTCGAGGCACTGGAGACGACGGTGAGCGGCGAGAGGTCGCGTTTCCTTGTGGGAAATGAGCCGAGCATGGCAGACATCTGCCTCGTGCCGCAGCTGTACAACGCGCGGCGTTTCAACCTGGACGTGGCCGCGTACCCGCGGCTCACCTCGATCGAGGCCGCTTGTCTCGAGTTGGAAGGCTTCCAAAAGAGTCACCCCGATCAGCAGCCTGAGGCGGAAGGCTGAGCTGGCACTGTGAATGTATGAGCGCCTGCGGGCGCGCCGATGACACCCTGTGGGGCTTGGAGAGCGAAGATGGCAAAGGTCGAATCACTGGGAATCAAACGTGTCGACTCCGTGCACTACTACGTGCGCGATCTGGAGCGCAGCCAGCGCTTCTACGTCGACTACATGGATTTCGAGGAGCTGGGGCAGAGCAGTCCGGAGCTCGAAGCGGAGGGCAAGCAGCGCTCCATGGTGTTCCGCGCTGGCGACTGCGTGGTCATGTGCTCGACGCCCCTCGGCGAAGGTGGTCGCGCTCATCGCTACCTCAAGAAGCACCCCGATGGCGTCGGGACGATCGTCTTCGAGGTGGAGGACGTGGAGAAGACGTTTCGCATGCTCGAGGAGCGCGGCGGTACCCCCATCAGCGAGGTGCGCTGGTTCGACGACGACGGCAAGCGGCTGGGCACGTTCTCGATCACGACGCCTTTCGGGGACACGACCTTCCGCTTCGTTGAACGCCAAGGCTACACGAAGATCTATCCGGGCATGCTCCCGCACACATCACCGAAGGGCGGCAAGAATCGCTTCGGGTTTGGGCACTTCGACCACATCACGTCCAACTTCCAAACAATGAAGCCTGCGCTCCTGTGGATGGAGTACGTGATGGGCTTCGAGCAGTTCTGGGACGTTCAGTTCCACACGGAAGACGTGTCCGAGGGCCGCTCTTCTGGCAGTGGGCTCCGCTCGATCGTGATGAATGATCCGCACAGCGGGGTGAAGTTCGCGAACAATGAGCCCTGGCGTCCCTTCTTCAAGAACTCGCAGATCAACATCTTCAACGAGGACCATCGCGGCGACGGCGTTCAGCACCTGGCCATCACGTGCAAGGACATCGTGACGGCGGTGCGTGACCTTCGCGAAAACGGTGTTCAGTTCATGCCGACCCCTGGCGCCTATTACGATGCGCTACCGGAGCGGCTGAAGAAGATCGGCGTCGGATCCATCGACGAGGACATCGACCTGCTGCGCGAGCTCGAGGTGCTCGTGGATGGCGACCACGATCACGCCTACATGTTGCAAATCTTCCTCAAAGACTCGGCCGGGCTCTACGGCGCAGCAGACGCTGGCCCCTTCTTCTACGAAATCATCCAGCGTAAGGGCGACCAGGGCTTCGGCGCCGGCAACTTCCGCGCGCTGTTCGAGAGCATCGAGCGGGAACAAACGGGTAGGCCCTGATGCTCGACCGCCAGATCCGCGGGGAAGTACCCCGAAAGCATCATATCCAGATGCGCCTCAGTAGCGGCGACCTGGCTTTCGAGGAGTGCTTCACACGGGACGGTTTTGACGGGCCGTACACGATTCTCTATCATCAGAAGCGGCCTCATACTCAGCGCATCGCCGAGGTGGCTCATGGCTGGCACCTGCCCGAGGCTGTCGCAGCTCGCGCCCTCGCTAAGCGCCACTACAAGTCCTTCGACTTGAAGGTGCCGGGCGGGGCGAGCGTCGACGCACGGGTGCCGCTGCTGTTCAACAAGGATGTATCCTTGGGGATCTGCAAGCCAACTGAGCCCGACCCCGTCTACTTCGCGGATGCCGACGCCGACCAGCTGATCTTCGTGTTCGAAGGCGCGGGCGAGTTGGTCAGCCAGTACGGGAAGCTCCGCTTCGCCAAGAATGACTACCTGTTCATTCCTCGCTCCGTCGTGCATCGCTTGATCCCCGATGCTGGCTTCAGCCAGTACTGGTTGACGATGGAGCTGAACGGCGGGCTCCACCTGCCGAAGCAGTGGCGCAACGAAGTCGGTCAGCTGCGCATGGATGCGCCGTATTGCCACCGGGATTTCAACCTGCCGGAGTTCGTTGGGCCAACGGACGAAGGGATCCGAAAGCTGCTAGTCAAGCGCGGCGGTCAGTTCCATGGCTTCGAGTACACGGACAACCCACTGGACGTCGTTGGCTGGGACGGATCGGTTTACCCCTGGGTGTTCCCGATCTTGAATTTCCAGCCAAGGGCTGGTCTGGTGCACCTCCCCCCCACCTGGCACGGAACCTTCGCCTGTCGCGGAGGCTTGATCTGCAGCTTCGTTCCCCGCCTCGTGGATTTCCACCCGGAAGCGATACCTTGCCCCTATCCCCACAGCAGCGTCGACGTGGATGAGTTCCTGTTCTACTGCGACGGCAACTTCACCTCGCGGCGTGGGATCCTGCCAGGCAGCATCTCTCATCACCCTGCAGGCATCGCCCACGGGCCGCACCCAGGCGCCTACGAAGCCAGCATCGGAACCCAGCGCACCAACGAACTGGCGGTGATGCTCGACGTGCTGGAGCCGCTGCAGGCGACGGCCGCGGCGCTGAATATCGAAGATCCGGGCTACCAGGACAGCTTCATCTGAGGGGGTTCGCTGCGCGTCAGCCGGGCAGCGCGCCGGGTTCTAACCACTCCACCTGTTCCTCGCGGAGCCAGGTGCGCTGGCGGCGCGCAAACACGCGCGTCGCGCGGTAGATGGCCTCCTGAGTCTCCTGGAGGCGAGGAGAGCCTGCGAGCTCATCCAGTAGGCTCTCTCCCAGCAGCTCTGCTAGCTGCCGGTAACCGACGGAGCCCATTGGTCGCGTGTCCCCATAGCCGCGCTCGAGCAGCCTCGCGACCTCCTCGAGCCAGCCGGCGGCGAACATCTTCTCGATGCGAGTGGCGATCAACGTGTCTTGCTGCTCGCGCTCTCGGACGACACCAATCAGCCGAGCTGGATAGCGTACCTCGCGGAAACCGTGCCCGGCCTGCCACTGGCTCATTGGCACCCCGGAGAGTTCGAAGATCTCCAGGGCTCGGCTCACGCGCACGAAGTCATTGGGGTTCAGCTCTGCGGCACGGCTCGGGTCGACACGCTCGAGCTCCTCGTAGAGCGCTTGACGCCCATGGGCCTCCGCGACGGCCCGATGCCGCTCTCGCAACGCGGGGTCCGCTGGTGGTGCCGGTGCCAGGCCGTAGATGAGCGCCCGCACGAACAGGAAACTACCGCCACAAATGATCGGTCGCTTGCCGCGGCTCTTGATGTCCTGCACCGCCGCTTCTGCGAGCTCCGCCCAGCGCGCGGCGTCCAGCGCCTCTTCAGGCTCACAGCAATCGATCAGGTGGTGTGGCGCTCGCTCGCGCTCCTCGGCGCTGGGCTTGCCGCTGCCGATGTCGAAGTAGCGATAGACCTGAACGCTGTCGGCGCTCACGATCTCTCCGTCGATCGCCTCAGCGAGGCGCACGGCGAGATCCGTCTTGCCAGACGCGGTCGGTCCGACGACCACCCACAAGCGCTGTTCGTCTCGCAGCTTCACGGCTCGCCCTGTAGCAGATCTCGAGGGCGCGAGCGTGGAGTCGCTGACTCCAAAATCGGGCTCAGCGGCGACCGACTTTGCGCTCGAGCTCTGCCCAGGTCACCCGTGTGACCACGGGACGGCCGTGGGGGCAGTGACCGGCGAAGTCCGCCTGATCCAGCGCCTGCAACAGCGCCTTCACTTCCTCGGCGCCCAGGCTCTCTCCGGCGCGAATCGAGCCGTGGCAAGCCATCGTGGCGAGGGCGAGGTCCACGGCGTCGGAGAAGCCGCGGCCTCCGCGGCGGGTGACTTCGCTGAGCAGGTCGCGCACCAGTCGCTCTGGAGAGGCTCTGCCTAGCAGTCGCGGGATCGCGTGGATGCTCACGGTCTCCGCCCCACGGCGGCGCAGGTCTACACCAAGCGCTTGCAGCTCTTCGCTGCGTTCGTCGATCAGGTCAGCCTCTTCAGGGCTCACGTCTACCGACAACGGGAAGAGCAGCGCCTGAGCCGGAACCGTGCGGGACTGGTACTGGCGACGTAGGCGGTCGAAGGTGACGCGCTCTGCGGCGGCGTGCTGGTCCAGCACATAGAAGCCGTCATCCCCCTCGCAGAGTAGGTAGGTCTGCTTGAGTTGTGCGACGAAGCGTAGATTCGCCCAGCGCAGGCCCGGATCGCCCGTGGTCGTACCGTCAGGTCGCACTGGGGCGAGGTGACTGTCGCGCACCGCGACCAGCGCCGCGAGTTCGCTCGAAACATTGCCCTGGGGATACGCTGGGTGGCCTTCACCGGACGTGTCCGGGCCGAGTCCCCATGGGTCCTGGTTCGCGAGGCCTTGGCTCGCGGACGGGCTCGAACCGCTCGCCCTCGGTGGCTCGGACTCGAGGGCCAGCCGGGTCTGACCTTGCGTGAAAGCAGGCTCTGGCCGCGGGTCGCGCTCAACAGTGTCGCGCTCAACAGTGTCGCGCTCAACAGTGTCGCGCTTTTGCCAGCCTGAACCGGCGTCGTTTGGTTGGCGATGTGCCCAGGGGTTCTTCGCCGGCGCCGGGAGCGCGAACGCCTCGGCGAGCGCCAACGACAGCACCCGATACAGTGAGTCGCACACCGCGCGCGCGTCGGCGAAGCGCACCTCGGTCTTCTGTGGGTGGACGTTCACGTCGACCAGCTGCGACGGCAGCTCGAGGTAGACGATGCCGCGGGGATACTTGCCGCGTTCGAGTACACTGCCGTAGGCCTGTGCCACGGTCACGGCGATCGCTCGGTCCTTGATCGGTCGCCCATTGACGAACAGGCGCAGGCCAGCTGCTCCTGGACGCGCGCGCTCTGGGCGCGACAGGTAGGCTTCGACCTTGAGCGTCCCGCGCTCGCCCTCGCACTGCGCGAGCTCGTCTTCTTGCAGCGCCGCGCGCGCGCGCTCTCCGCGACTCGGGGCCCTGAGCCACTCCCGGACCTTGCGGCCATCGCGAGTCAGCGTGAACGATACGTCGTGGCGAGCGAAGGCGGCCGCTTCGAGCACCTCGGTGACGTGCCCGGACTCGGTGTTGCTCGAGCGCAGGAACTTGCGCCGCGCCGGTACGTTGAAGAACAGATCTCTGAGTTCGATGAGCGTGCCAACCGCGCTCGCTGCCGGTGTGAGCTCCGGGTTCACTCCGCCTTCCAGTCGGAGTTCCGTTGCAGCGTCGGAGTCCGCTGTGCGGGTCACCAGACGAAAGCGACTTACCGAGGCAATCGACGGCAACGCTTCTCCGCGGAAACCGTAGGTCGCGACGTGCTGCAGATCGCCAATCGCGGCGAGCTTGCTGGTTGCGTGGCGCTCGACCGCGAGCACGGCGTCCTCGGCATCCATACCGCGTCCGTCGTCGCGCACGGCGATCTTGGTGATGCCGCCACCCACGATCTCGACGTCGACCCGCGACGCACCTGCGTCGAGCGCATTCTCGACCAGCTCCTTTACCGCGCTCGCCGGTCGTTCGACGACTTCGCCCGCGGCGATCTGGCTCGCGAGCTCCGGAGGAAGGCGGTGGATTCTCGGCATGAGGCGCGCCCCGGACTGTCGCCCAAGTTTGCGCAGAGAGCTACTGTTCTTCGCTCACTTGATCCGACGCTGGGCTGAGCGCTTCACGGGCTGCACGCCGGGTCACAGCGAACACCGCCAGGAGCAGAGTCGTGAGCTGGAACCCTGGCATTATCAGATATATTACCGGGAGGAAACGGCCGATGTCCTTGGCTTCCGGGTTCGACAGCGCCTCTACGGCACTGATTGCTGCTGAGCGCACGGGTGCGCACAGCACATAGTTCAGGCTGACCGCTACACCCGTGGCAAGCGCGAGCTGGATGATCGTCCCGGCGGAAGCGCGACCGAAGATGCCGCGCATGGACACGATGGAGAGCACGCCGCCGAGCAGCACCAAAGCGACCCCCATGGGCGTCATGACCTTGTGCAGCTCGGCGATGGTCTCGAACTGGGCTTGCAGCACCGTCGCGACTACTGGCTCGAGCTTGGAACTCTCACGCGTAGCAAACTCCGGGTCAGTCGTGGCGTTGATGACCTGGAAGCCATTCAGGAACACGAGCATGCCGATCAGCGCCAGCGCTGCTAGCGCTAGCACGAGGTATAGCGGCCGCTTCGGCGCGCTGCTGGTGCTCTCCCCGTCCGACACGTGCTGGAAACCGGCATAGCACGCCGCTCCGAGATGTGTCGCGTCGGCTGAGCGTTCAGCGCGGACTTAAGGTTCCGGCGACCTCAGAGCAGGCCGGCGCGGCGTGCGGCTTCCGCGACGCCGCCCCCGGTGTGGTGATTGGCTCGCAGGACTTCGTTTGCTGCGTTCACCACCTCGGGCGGGGACTGCCCCATCGCGTAGGAGCGACCGACCGCGCGCATCATGGTGAGATCGTTCAGCCAGTCGCCAACCGCGACGACTTCATCCAGCGAGATCTCGAGCAAATCAGCCAAGTGCTGGAGTCCGCTTGCTTTGCTGATGCCGCGGCGCCGGATCACCATCGCCCAGATCCCTTCGAAGCCTGGGCGGTTGGAGATGAATGCCGCGCTCTCCAGTTGATCGAGGCCATCCACGCAGTGTTGGAGTTCGGTGATCCTCGCTTGCTCACCCACCGCGACCATTCCCAGGGCGTCGGCGTCCCACGTCGGGTGCTCCAGCACGTCGTCGACGCGATCCATCACCTCCGTCCAAATGCTGACGTAGGGCGCCGCCTGGTCGCCGTGACCGTCGAACACGATGCGGTCCGAGCCGAACAGGAACGTCATCGGACGCAGCTGAGTCAGGGCATCGCGAAGTGGCGCGACCGCTGAGGCAGGCAACGGCTCGGTGTGCACCGGCTTTCCGTTGCGGGGATCGACGATTTGCACACCGTCCAAGCACACGAGCGGTGTGCTCAAGTCGAGCTGGCGCGCGAGGTGTCCGCAGCCCGAGTGCATGCGTCCCGTGCAGAAGGTCACACGCACGCCGCGCTGGGCGAGCGCTTGAATCGCTGCGGCGTCTTCGGGATGGATCGTACCGTCAGCGGCGAGCAGCGTCCCATCGAGATCGGTCGCGAGGAGTTTGGGGGGAGGGAGAGTCACTGTAGCAATACGACAAAAGGGTCACCCAACTTGAGTGACCCCCTCAATGGCCGTGCGCGCTCAAGGAGCCACACACTGCAGAAACACCAAAAACTCTGACCGCCGCAGCGACCAGAGTCCAGGTGAAAGGCTTACGCGATTGTTGGAGCTGCTACTCTCGGCCGCTCAGCTCAAGGAATTCAGTTGGCCGCAGGCTCGACCGAGACGCGCTTCTTGGTGCGCGACTCCCAGCCGAACTTCACATGGCCATCGCACAGCGCGAAGAGGGTGAAATCCTTGCCGAGACCCACGTTGGGGCCAGGAGCCATGGTCATGCCGACCTGGCGTACGATGATGCCGCCAGCACGGATGAACTCGCCGCCGTACACCTTGGTGCCGCGGAACTGGGCGTTGCTGTTGCGGCCGTTCCGTGTGGATCCGCCGCCCTTTTTATGTGCCATCTCGAAATGCTCCCGCTCAGATCAGGCTTTGATGCCGGTGATCTTGACCTCGGTGTAGTCCTGACGGTGACCGTTCTTGCGGTGGTACTTCTTCCGCCGCTTGAACTTGAACACGATGAGCTTCTCACCGCGCCCGTGCGAAACGATCTGACCCTCGACCTTGGCGCCGCTGACGGTGGGCTTGCCGAACTTCGGCTGGTCACCACCGACCATCAGAACCTCCTCGAAGGCGATGTTCTCACCCGGGTTGCCTGCTAATTTGGCGACACGCAGAACGTCTCCCTCGGAGACGCTGTACTGCTTGCCACCCGTCTTGATAATCGCGCTTGCCATTTTGAAGGGCGGGGACCCTAGCTCTATGAGGCGACTCATGCAAGGTCCCGCGAACGGAATGTTAGGTCGCAGCGCCGCCTTCTGAGCTTCGCCGTCGCGGGTGCGTGCATACCGCGTTTCTGCGCACCTCACCCCCAAAAAATCAGGTCAATTCATGGGTTTTTGGGGGGAGGCGCACTTCTGGTGTGGCTCTACTGGCTGCATGCGCAGGTAAGCCTGAACGGCCGTGTAGAGGATCTGAGAGCACGCATCAGGCGCCACCGCAGCCACAGCCGTTCGTGCAGGTGTAGAAGGCGCGTAAGTCGTCCAGCCCGTCGGGGTGGGTGTCGAAGCATGCCTGGAAGCAGGCGTCGTCGTCTGCGCTGCAGTCGCCCGCGCACGCGTTGAGTGCCAGGCACTCCGGATTGGCAGCGCACACGCCGCCAAGGCTGCAGCAGGTGTTTTCGATGCAGCTGGTGTAGCAGGCGTCGTCGGAGGTGAACCCGCAGCTCGCGCCGCCGCTCCCCCCTGCACCACCTCCGCCGCTTCCTCCGCCGCCGCTTCCTCCGCTTCCGCCAGCTGCGCAGCAGTCGTCCAGGCAGCCGTACATGTTGAGCAATGGGTCGACGAGGTTGGGGTACTGGTTTGCACAGTTGTCGATGCACGTGCCGTCGGACTGACAGGCGTCAACGCAGTCGATCAGTGAGCCGCAGCCGAGCTGGTTGCAGGTCAAAGCCAACTCGCAGCAGGCCCCGTTCAGGCAGGTGTTTTCACACGCCACCTGGCTGGTGTAGCCACAGCGACTCGTGTTGCCGCCGCCACCCGCGCCCCCGAAATTGGAGCTGCCGCCGGCGTTCAGCGGGCGATTCGAGCTGCTGTCCGAGGAACACGCGGTGACGCTGAGAGCGTACGCGCTGGCGGCTAGGATGGCGAACTTGAAGAATCTCATGAGGTCTCCTGTCTAGCGGCACATTTTTCCGTTCGGAAGCGATAGGCAACGCTGCTTGCCCTTGCAGTCGCTGTCGGTGGAGCAGCTTCGGAAGCAGGTGCCGTCGTCACATAGCTGCGCTCCAAAGGCTTCGCAGTCGGCGTCCGCCGTGCAGTCGGCGGTGCAGAAGGTGTCGGATTCGCTATATGCGCACACCGACTCCGAGAAGAAGTAGGCCCCACATTCGTTGCCGATCGGGCAGGGGACGCCAGCGATGCTTTCCGACGCTGGTGGCACGCCTCGCGCTTCCACATGGACTTTGAGCGGCGTCCCCACGCTGGGGGCGCTGTCGAGAGTGAACACACCCTCTGTCAGGTACAACAGAGCGGGACTGGTCCGCCCAATGCCGCTTCCGCGGCCGACGAAGCCGAACGCGGTGTTCACGAAGTTGAAGCCGTAGAGCACGTTGCTCGCTTGCGGCGCGACCGTGTACATCGCGACTTCGGTCAAATCGGTTCCCACCGCGCTCACGATCAAATCGTTTCCGTCGTAGTGGCAAACGCCAAAGGCGTTGAGCGTGACGTCCTCGCCGAACAGCTTGCCGACGACGTCGCTCTCCAGGCTGACTGGCGGATCTGCAGCCGTGCCAGGGACGCAGCGAAAGGTTCCCGCGAACGAGTTGTCCGCGAGGGGAAGACACTCGCCGCTCGTGCTGCAGTACTCTCCGCGAGCGCAGCCACCGTTTCCGTCGCAGGAGATCTCCGGGTCGTCGGTGCCGCACCCTGCGAGCAGCAGTCCGAGGAGCGTCAGGCTTGAGTAGCGAATCATGGGGTACCGACCTCTGGGGTGACCTGAACGGGGACGCTGTCTTCGATGGTCTTCTTCGCTTCCTCAGCCGTGACAGAGCCCGAGAGAACGACGAACAGCGTGTTCGAGCTGGTCTCGGTTGAAACGAGGCCACCGCTCGCCTCGTCGAGCGCGTAGAAGTCCCCCGACGTGTGCGTGAAGCTCAGGCCAAGCGTGGAGTCGAAGCTACCTGCGGTGATGCCAAGGCCAAGGCTGCCTCCTACTTCTCGCTCCCACGTCTGCCACTGGACTGGTTCGTCGGCGGGGAGAGGATCGATGTAGAAGCCCCCGGCGCGCAGCGCGAACAACGCTGTGAGAGCGACCTCGACCCCCGCGTGGACCTCGATGCCCTGCGCGATCTCATGGCTGCCTTCGACGCGCTCATCCCGGTCGCGCACGATGTCCCCGGTCTCGTACTGAGTGACATGGCGCACACCGTGCCCCGACAGCGCATCGATGCGCGATGCTCGATAGACGAAGTCGAGAGCGGCGGAGAAGCTCTGCCGGTCGTCCCAAGCCACGCCGAGACCCACTCGAAGCGGTTGATCGTTGCGCCAGGTGTCCGCGTGGAGCGTGGTGTCTTGACTGAAGTTCGTCACGCGGCTGAGGTCCGCTGGATCGGAGGTGGTGTCGCTGATTGTGCTGGCGCCGTCGACGCGTCCCCACAGGTTGATGCTCGGCACGTGCAGGCTCAGACCTAGCCAGAGGGACTCGGCTACGTTCACCTGGGTCCCGAGGACCGGCGCGAAGGCCAGCGTCTCTCTCTTGAGCGTGAAGGTCTGTGCGTTGTCCGAGGCCGCCGCGTTGTTGCCTAGCTGGAGGAACCGACTGGAGCTGTTCGCTTCATCGAACACCGTGTAGCGAGCAAACAGCGACGCTCCGACGCGGAGGCGGCGCCCCAGGCTCATCGCGTAGCTTGGTCCGACGTGATAGGCGGTGAAGTCGCGCTTGATGGTGACGTCCTCCAGCAGCCGTCCGGCGACGTTGGTGAGTCTTGCGTCGAGGGACGGGCTGAGGCGGAAGCGCTCGATTTCCGGGATCACCAACGCGAAGCCGGCCAGCGCCGTGAACTCCTCACTGCTGGCGATACGCTTGAAATACATCACCGAGCTAGGCAGCTCGAAGGTGTTTGAGCTGCTGTTGGTTTCGTCATCGATCCGCGTGGGGCCGAAGGAGGCGGGAAAACCGCGCGGGAAGAACACGGTCTCCACGCTGCGCTCGCGATAAGCGAACAAGCTCGCGGAGACGCCGAAGATGTCGTTCGGAACGCCAGCGAGCCCAGCTGGGTTCAGATACGGCAACGCGGAGTCATTGCCCGCGGCAATGCCAGCGCCGCCCATGGTCGCCGTTCGTCCACCGATTGGAACGTGCTGTTGCGCGAGGGCCGTGGCGCTCGAGATGCTGAAAAACGCCGTGCAAAGCGCGGTGGCCCCCAAGCGCACCCCGGTCATTCCCATGCCGCGTTGGCTACCAAGGTGCCGCTAGGGGTAAATGGTCAATTCAGCCAGCCGGCCGCGGAACCACGTGGAAACGTCTGGCGTCCGCTCCGACCGGCGTCGGTTCTGACCTAGCCCTCAATCACACTCGGCAGCGCAGTGCGGGTCGAGACACCCAGCTTGTCGAAGATGCGCTGGAGCTGGTTCGCGACGGTGCGATAACTGACGCCCCTCCGCATGCCGATCTCTCGGTTGGACAAGCCGCTGGCGGCCAATCTTGCGACTTCGCGCTCAGCTGTGGTCAGCGCCGGGAGCGGCTTCTCCAGGGTTGCGCCCTGGATACAGATCAGGCGTTCGTCGATCCCAGCGAGGGGAACCACATCGGGGGCGCGTCGCGTGAGCAGGGTCCAGGTCCTCACCAGGTCCGAGCGGCTTGGGAGGTGCAGCTTTCGGAGTGCCTGCTTCAGCTGGGTGGAAACCGTGGATGGCTTCGAACCTAGCGCGTAGGCGATCGAGGTGTTGGTGAAGCCCTCCGCGGCTAGCTGGCACACCGCCGCTTCTTTGGGGGAGAGGCGTGCGATCGCCGGCGTGGCGAGAGGATTGGCGAGGGCGACGACGAAGCGCTTGCCGTCCGCCTCGAAGCGATCCACGAGTGACCATCGACCGTCAACCAATCCTTGCCACAAGGAAACGGCTTCTGAGGGGGTTGACCGCTGGCGCTTGGCCCGCGCCTTCTCGATGTTGCGCACGTGCCGTCGCAAGACGTCTCGCGTCTCCGGGGCCTGAGCCTCCGGCTCTGCGTGCACCACGCTCCCATGGGGGGAGAGGACGGCAACCGGAGCGTCGACGATGCGACGACGCAGGCGCAGGCCATGGCTGAGGTGAATTGCGACTCGGCTCCACATCCGGCGCTCGGCGACGCTGATCTGCGCCCTCCCCGGTCGCATGCCAGCGACCAGTACCCCAAGCGTGCCATCGGAGAAGACGATTCCCGCGCCGTCGCAGACCCCGACCGGTCGTGCGAGTTCATCGAACCGTCTCAGATTGGCGGGCGACATCTCCCCGCGAGCGGTCGAAAAGCGCGAGCTGGCGAACGTCGTGGTGATTTCGCTGGGCTCCGGCATCGTCTGTTGAGTCAACAACAAGAGCTCTGCGGCGTTCTCTGGGGTGTTGCCCTTGGTGGCCACGAACGCGTGCTTGGGCCCTTCCGGCGTGAGATACATGCCGGTGCAAAAGACTCCAAGGCCCGCGTCGAAGCTCGGCTGGAGCGTCTGTGTCAGCCGATCCACCCACTGCTGGAGGTCTCCGTTCAGTGAATAGCAGACTTCCAGGATGGCTACAGGATCCCCCCGCATTCAGCGATCTAGCGACGGGTTACGCCGGGAAGCAATCGTTTCTTGCTCGTCGCCGCTCAGCTATGAACGTATCCGTGAGGAATTATTCGGCGCCGCCTCCGCGCCTGCGCGCCCGCGGGTCGAATAAGCGTGGGTAAACTCTGCGAAATCACAGGCGCAAGGCCTGCCTCGACGTCAGAGGATGTGCTGCGTCGGGTGGCGTCCGACGAAGGCCAGGTGCGCAAGCTCGTAGCGGTCCGCCACCTGGAGCTTCTTGAAGATCGAGGCAAGCTGACGCGCGACCCCTCGTGGGGACACGCCGCAGAGCATGCTGATGTCCGCGCTGGATCGCTCCGCCAACACCAGCCGCAGCACTTCGAGTTCGCGATCGTCGAGCTCCTCCTCGCCCAAGAGGGGTACCGCGTTGCTGCGCACGACGAGCGCGTCTGACAGCAGGGGAAGCGCTTCGCAGCTGGGTGACGTCAGGATACTCCACGCCCGCAGGAGACCAATCGGTGAACTGACTCCAGACTTCCGCACCGCCCTGGCTGCCAGCGACGCCGAGGTTCCAACGGAAACCCGGAGGTCGAACGCCTGTTCCAGCCGCTGCCCCCGGACGAGTCGGTCGAGTGCCGCGCGCTCAGCGTCGCTCAGCGGCGTGCTCGGTGTGCGCTTGCGAATCATCGCGTGGCGATAGCCCGCTGGACCTGGGATGCCGGCGATCACGAACTCGCCACGACACACCTGCTCCCAGAGCAGCTCTCCACCAATGGGGCACCACTCGCCCGCGGCCCATGAAATCGAGGTCGCAACTTCTCCCAAGCACATCTTTTCAAGCCTCCAGAGAGGCAGACGCGGCCGGGGCCGCAGTGTGAAGGCGTGGTCGGGCTTTTTCTGGTGCCCTGTTCCGGCTCCCAACCAGCGAGTAACCTGAGCGCGTGGTGGACGGCGCGGATACCGAGGCAGACGTTCTTTCGCCGAGTGAGCGCGCGCTCCTGGCGCAAGTACTCGATGCGCGTCCGGTAGATCCCGCGACTCGCCTGGAGGCGCTCCTCGGCACACGCGTTGGCAGGTATCAGCTCGAGGAGATCGTAGGAGCTGGAGGGATGGGCGCCGTGTATCGCGCGACCGACCTCGAGGCGCGCACCCCTGTCGCCTTGAAGCTGCTCCACCCTGCGGCGCTTGGTGGCAAGGACGAGCGCCAGTACCTCGAGTTCCGTAAGCGTTTCCGTGGGGAGGCGCGCCGTGGGCTGATGGTCGCGCACCCGGGCGTCGCGCGAGTGCACGACGCCGGCGAGGTGGATGGTCACCTGTTCATCGCTATGGAACTCATCGAGGGCTATACCTTGCGGCGGGAGATCCGCCGCGCGCAAGGGCCAGAAATCAAGCGACGCCTTGGGATACTACGTCAGGTCGCGGATGTGCTCGCTGCGGTGCACCTGCAGAACTTGGTTCACCGTGACATCAAGCCAGACAACATCATGGTGGCCGATGACGGCGGGGTGAAGCTGCTCGATTTCGGCCTGGCGCGCTTCACCAAGAGTCCGGCGCGAGAGCTTCAAGGCGTCAGCGATTGGACTACCCAAGTGGCAACCCGAGGTGGTGTCATCCTCGGCACGCCCCACTACATGGCTCCGGAGCAGGTGCTTGGTCAGCGGTCGACACCAGCGGCGGACATCTTCGCGCTCGGGATCACGGCGTTCGAGCTCTTGTCCGGTGAGCGGCCGTTCAAGGGCGCGAACTCGATGCACGTGATGCTCGCAATCGCTCGCGATGAGGCCTTGCGGCTCGTGGACGTTTTCCCCGAGGTAACGCCTGCGGTTGGTGATCTGATCGCGGGGTGCCTGCAGAAGGAGCCAGTGGAGCGGCCTTCCGCTGAAGCCTTGGAGCGCCGATTGGCAGCGCTCACAGCGGGCTAGATCAGTGGCTTGGCAACAAGCCGCGTTCGCGGGCTAGCTTCTGCAGGCGGTCGCGCGCCAGCTGAGCGCGCTTACGGAGCCGCGCTCTCTCGCGCTCGAGCCCGTCTGGTGCCACCGAAGCGCTCACGACTTCGGCGATTTCTCCCCACGACATCCCACGCTCAAAGCGCAACGTGAGCAGCTCGCGGTCCTCCTCCGTGAGTTCTTCCCGCAGCGCCATCACCTGATCCTTGCGCTCGCTCGCGTAGTGGCTCGCTGTTGCCGTGCGGATACGATCGGCCATGTCTTGCAACTCCGGCGCCTGGGAGAGCGGCACTGCGCCTCGCCCTACGGCTCCCCGCTGACGCAGCACATCGACCGCGGCATTGCGCGCGAGGCGGTAGAACCAGCTGCGCAGACTGCAGCGCCAGTCAAACTCGTCGAAGCTTTGCCAGAGTCGCTCGCAGGCCACGGAGAACGCATCTTCCGCCTCCGCGCGCGACTTCTGGCGAGCCACGAGGAAGCCGAGAACCTCAGGTCCCAGCGCTTCCAGAGTGAGGGCCACCGCCTCGTCGCGCGCCTGTGCCGCCAACGCTGCGCGCACCCGCTCTTCAAGAGTCTGCTCGCCCACTGCCCAAACATAGTTCCCGGCGGGCTCTTGACCCCCTTGCGAATTCTGTCAATATCTCCAGACCAACCGGTTGGTTTGGAGCCTGGGCGCAGCCCGGCACACTAAAACGAGGGGAAAGACGCAGATGACGTCGATCAAGCGGGTCAAGAAGCAGCTCAAAGTGCCAGTGGCGGTCGCCGGGGCGGTGTCTCGGGTCTTTGGTCTGGCGGTGAAGAGCCGCTTCGGGCGCCACCGCCGTTGGCCCGAGCAGCAAGTGCTCATCGATGAGCCGCTGGCGCTAGCTGAGGAGCGCACCCACCGCTTGCGGCGCATCTACACCAACGCCATTCGAGACAGCTGGGATGGCCACGAAGTTTTCCGCGCGGCAGTCCACAAGCACGGCGGTATCCAGCTGTCTCGGGAGAAGCGTGAGGCCCTCGCGCATTTGATGAGCATGCTCATGTGGGGTGAGCTCGCTGCGTGGTACGTCTCCGCTGAGCTGGCGGAACAACTCGAGGACCTCGACGCGCGTATGGCTGCCTCGAGTCAGGTGTTCGACGAGGCGCGGCACTTCTATGTACTGCGTGACTATGTCGCCCTGCTGCACGTCCCGGTGCCGCCGTTGGATCCGTACTTCCAAGCAGCGGTGCGCTCGCTGTTGTCTGCCGAAGACCTCACCCTCAAGCTGTTCGCTATGCAGCTCCTGGCGGAAGGTACGGCGCAGTCAATCTTTGGCTTCCTGGCGGAATCGAACGTCGAGCCCGTGCTGAGCGAGCTACTTCCGCTGATCGAGAAAGACGAGGCACGTCACGTCGGGCTCGGGATCATGCATTTGCCTGCTCGCTTGGCCGAGCTGGATGCCAAGCAGTGTCAGCGCATCGCGGCCCACACCGAGACCATCGGCGACATGTTCGCCGCCACGCAAATGCGCATGATTCCCCACTATCGCGCGCTGGATTTGGATCCACGAGAGCTGTTCAGGCGCGCCGATCGGCTACTGCATGGCCTTGGCCAGAAGCTCGGAAAGGTGCCCGGAACCGATCAGTCTTACTTTCGCACCATCGACCCCACGCTGCCGTCCTATCAAGCGCAGCTCGACTTCGTGCTGCCACCCGCAGGGGCGCCGGCGAGCGGTGGTACCGCGTGGTTGTACCGAATCGTGGAGCTCGGCGCGCGCGCGATGGGAGCACGCTCTCAGGCGGCGTGACCGTCTCGTCTCGCATAACAGTGCAAGCGACTGTGCAAGTTGCGCAACGTTGCACAACCTCACCATCGAGTTGGTTCAACCAGCTGAGACAATGTGTTCTGTGCTGCAACATCATGCTGGAAGTTGATTGACGATGAAGGTCTCCGGGAGGAAAAGACACACATGTCTGCCAGCCAAGAGTCTTCAGCAGCTCTCGCCGAGCTCAGCGGAAACGTTGAGCCTGCGCCTCAGAGCCAAGTGGGTGTGGGATCTGTGACGCGCCTCTCCGCAGCGAAGTCGTCGTCCGACTCGGCCCCCGAGTCGAGTCGTTCACCTTCGAGCGACAACTCACGCGAGCGTATCCACGCGGCAGCGCGTAGCTTGATCAGTCGCTATGGCTTCGACGGCGTGAGCCTGCAGAAGCTGGCGGACGAAGTAGGCTTACACAAGAGCACACTCTTCCACCACTACCGTAACAAGCAGCAAATCGCGGAAGAGGTGCTGGAGGCGACCGTCGCCAGCATCGTCGCTCACATGGAGCCATTGCTTGGCGCGGAGACGAAATCTCTCGAGCAGATGCTGGAGCTCAGCGACCGGTTGGTGGATCACTTCTCGGAGCAGCCTGACGCCGCGCGCTTGCTGTTGGCTGCCATGGTCGCCCCGCAGGACTCTGCGGTGCACAACGCCGGCTCGAGCTCTGGAGCCGTCGAGCGCTTCTACGTGCTGCTCCTGGGCTGGCTCGAAGGCGCACGCGATGCTGAGGCAATCGGTCACGTCAGCATCCGGCAGTCGGTGTTCGCCTTGATGGGCCTGATGCTGGTCTACCCGGCAGTCGCGGACGTCGAGCAGATGATCATTGGACCCGAGCCGTTCAGCGACAGCGCGCGTCGCATGCGCAAGCAGATGCTCCGCGCGGCCATCCAAGGCATGCTGCGCCCCGAAGCCTGACCCAACCTCGTCGCGCGAAATCCGCGTCTTTTGTGCGCCCCGTTGGCGCGCCCTGCGGCGCCGCAACGCCGCTCCACAGAACCCCTCCCAGAAGCAGCCCGTCCTTTTCCCGGGTTTGGGGGTGAGGTGCGCCTCGAAGCGGCCTCCACTCAGCCGTGGGTTGTCGCGCTTGCTCGCTCTATGGAGCGCCACTATACAGGCTGCGTTGGTCAGCCTTTTTCGGCGGCCGTACAGCGAGGCAAGATGATCTCCTTCGAAGCGACCGAAGACCAACGCCTGATCTCAGAGACGGTGCAGGAGTTTGCGAAGACGACGCTCTCTCCCCGCGCCCGCGAGTTCGAGAAGGCCAAGGGCGTTCCTGCGGATGTGCGCCAGAGCGTGCAAGAGATGCAGCTTGCGCTGGCAGCTTTCCCTGAGGAATCGGGTGGGCAAGCGCTGGGGCTCTTGACCAGCGTGATCATCAACGAAGAGCTGGCTCTGGGTGATCCGGCGGCTCCGTTTGGCTTGCCTGCGTTTGGTGCGTTCCCGCTGTTTGCTCAGGAGCTCGGGGGAGCCCGAGCCGCGGAGTTGTTGCGACCGTTCACTGCCGAAGGTGAGGGCAGCTTTGGCGCGGTGGCCTGGAGCGAGCGCAAGGCTCACCCGGAGCGCGCTGGCTTTAGCTGCGTAGCCAAACAAACCGCGTCTGGTTTCGAGATCACGGGCGAGAAGTGTTTCGTCGGCAACGCCGGTGTGGCGTCGCAGTTCATCGTGTTCGCTCAGGTGGATGAGGCGCGCGGTTGGGATGGCTTGGGGGCCTTCTTGGTCTCGTGTGACGCGCCGGGGCTCAGCGTCGGCGAGCGCCACCGGACCCTCGGCCTCGACTGCGCGGACTTTCGTCCGCTGACGCTAGATGGTGTCAAGCTGTCCAGCGGCGCTCGTTTGACGGGCGACCTCGTCGGCGAACCGTTCACGCGCGCGGTGCTGCGCGCGTTCGCGAAGTACTCGCTGATTGTTGCCGCGCGGCAAGTCGGTCTGAGTCGGTCTGCCTTCGAGACTGCGCGTGAATACTGCGACATCCGCCAGGCCTTCGGTAAGCCGATCGGGCACTTTCAAGCCGTCGCGTTTACGCTAGCCGACCGTCACATGGATGGTGAGAGCGCCAGCGCGCTCTGTCGGCGCGCCGCGTGGTGCTGGGACAGCGGGAAGTCAGACGAAGAGTGCCTGCTGCGCACCGCACAGGCGGTTGCACACGCTCACGAAGCCGCGATGCGCTGCGCTGACGATGCCGTGCAGCTGCATGGCGGCGCGGGCTTCATGCGCGATGTGATCGTGGAGAAGATGATGCGGGACGCCAAGCAGATGGCGCTGGTTGGTCTCACTGCTGAGCACATGGACCAGCTGGCGGCCACCCTCGAAGTGCGAGGCCAGCTCGACTCCGCGCTGGTGCTCCCCACCCCCGAAACCCAGAGCGTCTTCATCTGAGTCGAACGCGACTCACGACGCGTCCAGAAGGGATTCAGCCATGTTCGAGTTCGAGCTGAGCGACAAGCAAAAGCAGCTGAAAGAGGCCCTGCGGGGGCTCGGAAAGAGCGTCATCCGCCCGAGCAGTTTGGAGTGGGACCGCAATAAGGACATCCCCCTCGAGTTCCTGCGCAACTTCTACATGATGAGCGCGAGCATGCGTGGAGGAAACTCCACGATGACCGAACTCACGGAGGGCTCACCTGTCTCTGGGGGCGCGGGTCCTTCCTCGGGGAATCGCACCGCGGCAATCGCGGCGGAGGAGCTGGCCTGGGCGGATGCCTCGATCATGCTCAGCGTCCCGGGCGCTGGCCTCGGTGGACCCCCAGTGCGCTCGTCCGGTACACCCGAGCAGCGTGAGCGCTTCTTTGGGATCTTCCGCGACATGTCCGAAGAGCTGCGCTGGGGCGCCTACGGTTTGACGGAGCCTGGCGCCGGCAGCGACGTTGCGAGCATTCGCACCAGCTGCCGCAAGGAAGGCGACCACTACGTCCTCAATGGCCGCAAGTGCTACATCACCAATGGCGGACGGGCCTCGTGGGTGGTGATCTTCGCGACCATCGATCCGAGCCTCGGCCGCGCCGGACACCGCGCCTTCGTGGTCGAGCGCGGTACGCCGGGCTTCTTCGTGGGCAAGATCGAAGACAAACTCGGGTTGCGGGCCAACGAGACCGCGGAGTTGGTGCTCGAAGACTGCCATGTGCCGGTAGAGAACCTGCTCGGCGGCGAAGAGCGCTATCAGACCAAGGAAGGCTTCATGACGGCCATGAAGACCTTCGACAACACGCGTCCACTGGTTGCCGCGATGGCGTGCGGCATCGGTCGCGCCGCCTATGAGTACGCGCGGGATTTCGTGCGTGAAAACTACGTGTTGAGCCGTCCCATTCCGCGCTACGCGGCGATCGCCGAGCGCCTCGCGCGGGTGAATCGCAACCTGGAGGCCGCGCGCATCATGGTGTGGAAGGCGGTTTGGATGGCTGATCAAGGCATCCCAAACGCCAAGGAATCCAGCATCTCGAAGGCGCTGGCCGGCCAAGCTGCGATTCGTGCCTGCATCGACGCCATCGAGATCTGCGGCGCCCACGGCACGTTGTCCGAGGATCACGCGCTGCTCGAGAAGTGGTTCCGCGACATCAAAGTGTACGACATCTTCGAGGGCACGGGACAGATCCAGCGCATCGTCATTTCGAAGCGTCTGATGAGCAACTTGCGGGGTTTCTAGTGGAGGCTAGCGCTCCATCCGCGGACGCTAGTTTCCTTTCCGTGGACGGCTAGTCTTCCATCCGCGGACGGAAGAAGCCATTCAGTTCGTATCCGTACGGACCCAGCTTGCTCGTCTCGAGCTTGCCGCTGACCACGTGGTAGCTGCCCCATAGGCCGCTCGCCTCGCTGTAGACCCAGACTCTACGTCCCACGCCGCCGTGTGCGTTTCCATTGGGGCCCGCGCCCCAAGAAGAGTCGACCTGGAAGAGGTGCACCCGGCCGCCCCGGTGGAAGCTCTCCGGGAGCGTGCCGTGCCCAGGTACCTCCGATGTACCTCGTCCCGCCGGGACGATGTCGTGGCTGACCACGATGACTTTGTGGTTCTCCCTCCCGAGACCAAGCTTGCCTACATCACCGGCGCGCACCATGAGCGGTGATACCTTACGGAAACGCTGGAGCTGATCCGGGTCGAAGCCGTCGATGTTGCGCCCCAGGCCGTAGCGAGTCGCGGCGCCGCGATCGCTGACTCCGCGCGTCGCCATGAAAGCTTGGCGACAGTAGCCAGAGCAGTCCACCCCGATGCCGTAGGCCCACATCATCTTGCGCACCGCTCCCTCGCCCCGACCAAACTCGTGATGTGCACCGGCGTCGATCAGCGCCTGGGTCACCCGCACGAGGACCTGGGGTGTCGCCTTGCCGGTGGCGGTGAGCAACAGCGCGCCCTGCAACTTCGCGAGCACCTTCGGGGGGAGCGCCGCGCGCGCGCGTTTGAGCGCGTCCCCAGGGTTGGTGCCGTAGCCGCCGTTCATGCGGAAGTGAGGATCGATGAAGGCCCGTTCACCATCGACCGCGTAAGGGCCCGCGAAGGCCCTGCGGAACGCATCTAGGCGCTTCTCGACGGTGGCGGGGGAGGGATGGGATGCTTGAGTCGCCGCCCCGGCAGCTCGCGGCCTGGGCCCGCTCGCGCTGCGCCTCGAGCTAGCTGTGACCAAGTGCATCGCTGCTGGGCTGACCTCGCGTGAATCCGTGCGGATTTGAGTCCGGGCTAGCGCGCGCTCCTCGGGCTCTTCGCGAGGCCGAACGGCGCCAGAGGCGGCGAGAGGTGAAACGCTCATGGGTTTGGTCTCGGCCGCTCGAGAGGCGAGTTGTGTGCTCGCAAGAACTACATCACGCGACGTTGGATTTCGGTGAGACCAGCATCAGCCGCGAAACCTGGTCGCGCGGGCCGTGGACCCCAGCACTCAGGTGTTCAGCGGGTACGCGCCCCCGATCTCGCGACCTGTGGGGGATTCAGGCTGCGCTTTGCCACATTGATAAGCGGAGTTCCTCAGACCTTCGGCCTGACGGACGGCGAGCGGTCGGCTATCCTGAACTCGATGCAACGCAAGCTCTTTGCGGTGGGAGCCCTGGTGTTCCTCGGGCTCACTCTGGCGCCGGTCTCCGCGTCTGCTCAGAAGAAGAAGGGCAAGGACGCTGCGGCAAAAGAAGAGAAGGCGGAAGACGCCAAAGCCGACAAGTCCAAAGCCGACAAGTCCAAAGCCGAAGAAAAGGCAGAGGAGCGGGGCAAGGGCAAAGGGGAGAAAGCTGGCCCGAAGGCTGAGGACACGTCCGACGTGAAAGTCGAGAAGGTCGAGAAGGGGGACGAGGGGATGAAGACCTACACCTTCGGGCCTCAAGAAGTTGAGGGTCGGCTGAAGTCGCCTCAGATCCAGTACTTCTTGCGCCGCGTGCGCGCCGAGTTCGAGGCGGGGGCCCTGGGTCATCGCTCCTTCTTGCGCGAGCTCTCCTACACTCGCCATCATCCTTCCCTGCGGTAATGAAAGCCTGACGCATGACGATGCAACCAATGCCAACTCAGGGTCGGGCTCCAGGCGGGGTCATTTCGCTGCGCGCTGCCGCGGTTTGGGGCACCAGTGTCGTCGCGGTTCGCGACCTAGGCGGCGGCGAGTCTTTCGTGCTTGGAGATCATGAGCGCGCGGTGCTGCCAAAGCCCGATGGCGTGCCCATGGCGGACGCACCGGTGCAAGCAATGGCCGGTGGTTGGCAGCTCGACTGTCGCGGATGCGTTGGCGGCGTCGTGTATCTCCGCGGGCGTCAGGAGAACCCTGCGGACCTCGGGCGGAGCGGGGCTCCCGTGCCGATCGTCGCAGGTGACTACGGCCTGTTGCAGTACGGCTCCTTCTCGATCTTCTTTCAGTTCACGGAGACCTCGGCGGCTCCGCGCGGAAGCCTTATCATCCCCTGGGTGTTGCTGGTCGCCTTCATTTTCGCGGCGATGAGCGTGGTCGGCTTCTTGGTGATTGCGTGGCGTTTGGCGACCCCCCCTGCGGTGCCGAAGCCGATCGAGCTGACGGATCGCAAGGAACTCCTGCTGCGCTTCAACATGAAGGAAGACGAGCCCGAGGAGACCAAGCCCGAGGTCAGCAAAGAAGAGGGCCAGGACAAGGGCTCCGGCGTGAAGGACCCCGGGGCCCAGGACAAGAAGGATCAGGGCGGCGGTAAGAAGATCGCCGGTGCCGAAGGCAAACTGGGCAAGCAGGGCGAGGCCGATGAGACGCGCATGCCCGGAGAGCCCAAACCAGGGTTGGGCGGCATGAGTGAAGTGCTGTCGAGTGAAGTCGGCGCCGAAGTGCAGAAGACCCTTGGCACCATCAGCTCCGTGGCGGACGCACTGGGCGGCCTCGGCTCCAACGACATCGTGCTCGGCAAGGGGCCCGGGTTGGGACTCAAAGGCAGCGGATCCGGCGGCGGTGGAGATGGCCCTGGTGGAGTTCCGTACGGATCAGGAACCCTCGATACCGGCTGGGGTCCGGGTAACGGCGGAGGCTACGGGACCGGTCGCGGTGGTCCTGGCGGCAAAGGCACCGGTGGCAACGGCAAGGGTGGCAGTGGCGACGGCACTGGGGCCGGCAGCGGTCGCGGGACTGGCGAGCGAGATGTGGACGGGAAGGGCGGCGCGAAGAAGACCGGGCAGGGACTCACCCCTCAGCAGATCGCCTCGGTGATGAACTCGCGCTATGGCGCATTCCGGGCCTGCTACGACTCCGCGTTGGCGCGCGAGCCCACGCTTCAAGGTGGCGCCGCAGCGAGCTTCTCCATCACCCCAGGCGGTAGTGTGAGCTCTGCCAACGTGAGCGGCTCGGTGGGGCCGCGGGTGACGAGCTGTATCTTGCGTCAGGTACGGCGCTTGAGTTTCCCCACGGCGGACAAGCCTACCGGAGCCAACTACTCCTGGAGCTTCCGCCCGAGTGCGAAGAAGAAGTGAGTCCCCGCTGGCATCGACTTCGCATTGCTTGATCGTTGGAACGTTTTCGCGGCGTTGATCGCGGGAGACAAAGGTCGATGATTGCTTGGAATATCAAGGCGTTGCGCTCTCACCCCCCGATCCGCTCGTCGGGGGCACGTGCCTCCGCCGCGTGGGCCACGGGCCTCGTGTTGCTCAGCGGTCTGGCTTTGGGCGGCTGCGGAAACGAGGAAGAGACGCGCACGCTGAACCCAGAGCAAGTCGGCATGACTCCCGACATCGCGCCGGTGTTCGATGACGGCGAGACGCAGCTTTACGAGGTGAAGCTGCCAGTGCGCTTGCCGGTTCGCAAGTCGACCCAGACCGAGCGTCAGAGCGGTCGCCAGAATCGTATCGATCCGTACGACCGCTATCCGAGCGTCACCACCGATGACTACGAAGTTCAAGTCACCTGGGTGATCAGCAACCTGGACGATCAGACCCACACCATCGAGCTCTTGCTGGATCCATGGAACGAGTTTGGTCGCTACTGGCCTGGCCTGCAGGTGGTTGATGCCGAAGACGGTGAAGTGGCCCCGAACCTCTCAGGCATCGACTTCTATCGCGAGCTCAAGCCGAGCAGCGCGGGTGAGGCGTCCCGCTTGCGGGGCACGTTCACCTTCGACGACATGACCGAGGTCACCACCGACTTGGCCGCGGTGATGAACATCATCCTGCTGGTGCCGCCACCGCCTCCCGATGAAGACAGCGCGATGGGGCCGGCGACATTCGCGAACCATGCTTTCCACATGGGAAATCGGACCAGCAATACGCCGCTGACCGACAGATACGTGCCGCCAGTGATCGCTGGTCTCACCGGTTTCGATATTGGTTTCCGCACCACGGAGCCGTCGAACATCGCCCTCGAGTTCGTGGTCGAGATCAAAGAGAAAGATCGCGATCGCGACAAGGTGCTCGACGACGGCGAGAGCATGGATGAAGCCTTCGCCGAGCCCGGCGACTACATCACCGTGAGCGCGATGTGAGCCGTCGCTAGCGCCGATTCGCCTCCACCCAGCGGATGACGTCCTGTTCCACAGGGCGTCCCAGATGGCGCGCTAGCTCCTGGATCCCCGTGGGGCTCGTCACATTCACCTCGATCAGCTTGCCGCCGATCAGATCGAGCCCGACGAAGAACAGCCCAAGCTTGCTCAGCGTGGGACCCACTTCGTCGACGAGGGCCTGCTCGGCTTGACTCAGATCCGTTGGCTTGACGGTGCCACCTACGTGGATGTTCGCTCGAATGTCGTCTTCGCGCGGGACACGCAGAATCGCTCCGAGCGGCTTGCCGTCGAGTAGCAGGACTCGCTTGTCGCCTTCGCGCACTGCGGGCTGGTACTCCTGCACGAGCGCGAGCTGTTTGCCTTCATGAGTCAGCACGTCGACGATTGCGCGTGCGTTGCGATCCGTCGACGTCAGCGACAGCACGCCCATGCCGCCCGCACCATCGAGTGGCTTGATCACGCCCTGGCCGCCCACGCTGCTCACGAAGTCGAGGATCCGCTGACGGTCGCTGGTGACGAGCGACTTCGGCATCAGGTGTGCGAACTGGAACGCGAACAGCTTCTCGTTCGCGGCCTGCAACCCCCGTGGATCGTTCAGGACCAGGGTTTGGTCACGAACCAAATCCAGTTGCTGAGTGAGGTGCAGGTAGTCGACGTCGAATGGCGGGTCCTTGCGGATGAACACGGCGTCCAGATCGGCTAGCTGGATCGTTTCGGGAGCCCCGAGGCGCACGTGCGGTGCCGTTTCGCTCACGCTGATGGGACGCGCGTCAGCGAACAGCTCACGCCCATGATGGCCGATGTTCCGCGGAAGACAGTGCAAGCACGTGTGCCCCAGCGCCTGAGCCCCACGCATGAACGCGAAGCTGGTGTCCTTGTCGTGGGACATGGATTCGGCGGGATCCATCACAAACAGCAAGCGCACGCAGTACCTGTCTTTCAGGAGCTAGCGCGACGCTCGTGGCTTCGCGCTCGGTAGGTGGTGAAGAGGGTGTAGGCTCCCTATCTACAGCTGGCAATCATGATGGCAAGCACCCACGACACCGCCCTCCGTCGGATCTCAACCCAACCGCAGCGCACCCTCCGCGTTTCGTGGCCCCCGAGGCGCTTGCTCGCGCTGTTCTGCATCGCAATCGCACTCTGCTGGGCATCGGCGGGCGCGGCCCAGAACGCCGGCCGCAATGTGGTCAGTTCGGAGAACAAGCTCGCGGCTCAGGAAGCGCTGGCGCAGCTCCAGGCTGGTGGGAACGCCGTCGACGCTGCGGTGACCGCGGTGCTCGTTGCGGGTGTCGCCAGCCCAACCTCCAGTGGGATCGGGGGGGGAGGGTTCGCGATGGTTTGGGACGCGACCAGCAAGACAGCCTACGTGCTCGACTTCCGCGAGGTGGCGCCGAAAGCTGTCGACGCTGCCGCCTTCGAGAGCCGCCCGCTCGCGTGGGAACAGCGTGGCAAGTACGTCGGCGTGCCCGGCGAAGTTGCTGGGCTCTTCATGCTGCACAAGAAGTACGGCAAGCGCACCTGGAAGCAGGTGGTGGAGCCCGCGATCCGCGCGGCGAAAAAAGGCTTCCCCGTAGAGAGCCACCTGGCAAAGATGCTGGCGCAAAGCGCTAAGACGCTGATGCAGGATCCCGGCATAGCCGCCGTCTATTATCCGAATGGAAAACCAGCCGCGCAGGGCAATCTGCTCAAGAACCCGAAGCTCGCGGCCACGCTAGAGGCGATCGCCGAACATGGCCCGGAAGCCTTCTATCAAGGGCCCATCGCCGAGGACATGGTCAGCAGTGTCAAGGCGGCCGGCGGCGCGCTGAGCCTCGACGACCTGAAGGCGTACAAGCCTGTCGAGCGCAAGCCGCTCAGCGCCACCTGGGAAGGCTATCAGGTGTATACGATGCCTCCGCCCAGCGCTGGTGGCCTGATGCTGGTCGAGGCGTTGCGTCTCTTCAAGAAGGCTGAGCTGGTCAAGCTGGGGCGTGACACTGGCGCGTACCAGCACCTGCTGGCTGAGGGGATGCGTGGCGCCATCGCTGACCGCGCGCGTTACCTCGGGGATCCAGCCTTCGAAAAGTACGACGTGGAGAAGCTGATGAGCGCCGCTCGCATGCAGGTGCGGCGGAAAAAGATCTCGCTTCACCGCACCCACAACATCCCGCGCTTTGGCCTCGAGGAGCACGGGACGCATCACCTGGTGACCAGCGACGCGGCGGGCAACATGGTCTCCTTGACCACCACCGTGAACCGCTTGTTCGGCGCGAAGCTCACCGCGACGAATAGCGGGGTGCAGCTCAACGACGAGCTGGATGACTTCACTGCGAACAAGGACGCCGCCGCGTTCGGCATGCAGCAGTCACCGAATCGCGCGCGTGCCGGGGCGCGCCCGGTGAGCAGCATGACCCCAACCATCGTCGTGGAGAACGGGGCGCCGGTGCTGGGTATTGGTGGCTCTGGGGGCACGACCATCGCGACCAACGTGACGCAGCTGGTGCTGGCGCGCCTGGCGTTTGGAGTCGATCCGCAGAAGCTGGTCTCTGGTCGCCGCTTCTACGTTCCCCCGTGGAAATGGTACATCGCCTTGGAGAAGGGCGCGCCCAAGTCGCTGTGGGAGGATCTCGAAGCGCGCGGCGAAATCGTCGGGACGATGCCCTTCACCACCAGCGCGGTGCAGCTGATCGCCATCGAGAAAGGGCGCAAAGTTGGCGCAGCGGACCCGCGTAAGACGGGCGCGGCGCTGGGTAGATGAGCTGGCGCGGCGCGGCTGACTTTCGCTGCTCCCTCACCCCCAAAAAACTTGGCCAACGCTCGGGAGATCCTCCAACGCTGCTGCGATGTCCGGCAGACCGTGTGAGATTTGTAGTGCTTTGGCGTCGTCCGAGACGGATGGCCTTGGCGCACCCACCCTAGCCGCTGCTCCCGACGACGAGGCGAAGCAGGGCGGGGACAAGACGCGGCGCGTGTTGATCGAGGACCGCCTGCTGTCGCTGTGTGACGAACATGCCGCCGAAATTCAGCTGCATCGCGTGGACTCCATCGCGGAGCTGCGGGAGTTGTTTCAAGAGCGCTACGGCAAGCGATCGCTGGTTCTGCGCCGCAGCCCCCTCGACCGCCGGGTATTTCCACCGCGTCCTGAGGGGCGTCGACTCACCGACGGACGTCGCGCCAGCGACGGCTGAAGTCGCCGTCTTGAGCTGACTACGGACAAACGGCGGCGTAGGCTACGTGCGATGGTGCGGGCAGTGCGTAGTGGGGGCGTGCGGCGGGCGCTGGCTTGGGTGTCGCTGCTCGCGACGTTCGTAGCCTGCTCCAGCAGCCACGAGGAAGAGCCGCAAGGCAGCGCGTCGAGCGCCGTGATCGCCGACGCCGAAGCGACCGGCGTCTACGGTCAAGCGGGTGCACTCGACACGGCCACCTTCAACAAGGGCGGGCGCTCTGCGGATAGCCTGGCGGGCCCATTTGCCCTCGCCGTTGCCGACGACGATAGCTTGTTCATCGCGGACACCAGCAACTCCCGCGTCCTGCATTTCCCTGCGGGAAGCACCACGGCCGACCGCGTGTATGGGCAAGCCGGCGACTTCACGCAAGGGCTCGAGAACAACGGGGGTGTCTCTGCGGGCTCATTGCGCTCGCCACAGGGTCTCGCGTATTTTGCGGGCGACGGCGGTCTGCCCGCGGGCCTGTTCATCGCGGACACCCAGAACAACCGCGTGCTGTTCTTCGAAGGCACCACCACCACGGCCACGCGGGTCGTCGGTCAGGCGGACTTCACTGGCGTTTCCCCCGACGTGGCGGCAGATCGACTCAATCAACCGACGGGGCTCGCCGTATCGTCGAGCGGCGAGCTGTACGTGGCCGATCGGGGCAACCATCGCGTGCTCAAGTTTCCTCCGGGAAGCGGAACCGCAGACAAGGTCTGGGGTCAGTCCTCCCTGACCACGAACACCGCGAACCTGGGTGGCGTGGGCGCTGCGACGCTCAACGGCCCGGCGGACGTCGCGCTCGACGGGGCTGGCGCGCTGTTCATTGCCGATACGACCAACCGGCGCGTGCTGCGCTACAGCGTCGCTGGCAACACCTTCGCCAACGCCGTGTGGGGGCAACCGAACTTCAACTCGAACGGCTCCGGCGTTGCCGCGAATCGCTTCAGCTACCCGCAGGGTCTGCTGAGCTTGGGTGGCGAGATCTTGGTCTCCGACTCGCTGAACCATCGCGTCCTACGTTTCTCTACGGCAACGGGCTTCACGTCCGCGACGCAGGTGTTTGGTCAGCTCGGCGCTCTTGATACCGGGACCGCGAACAAAGCTGGCCTGGGGCCACGTTCTCTGCGCACGCCCGTGGGTTTGGGGGTGAGCAGCGATGGCACGCTCTTCATCGCGGATTCCTCGAATCATCGCACCCTGAGCTACGCGGCCTCCTGCGCTAGCGTGGGCTGTGACGACGCAAACCCGTGTACCGATGACGTGTGCGAAACGAGCGGTATTTGCAGCCATGCTGTCGCGCAAACAGCGCCGGACAGCTGCCTCGGCTTTGCTTGCGACGCCACCAGCCTGAGCTGCAAGAACAGCTGCGCTGGCGCTACGGACTGCCTCACGGGTTATGACTGCATCGCGGGGCGTTGCACGAAGACCTGCAGCGCGCCCACGGATTGCCTGGGCGGGATTTGCAGCGATGGCTACTGCTGCGACGTCGCCTGCAGCGGGAGCTGTCAGGCGTGCGACGTCAGCGGCAGCCAGGGCACCTGTAGCAACGCGCCCACGGCTGAAGATCCGAAGCAAGTCTGCTTG
>JBFXBK010000074.1:0-29658 GCA_050183255.1 Polyangiaceae bacterium
CCCCAGTGGCGAGTCCGGCACCAGAACCGGTCAGGCGCGAAGCACCCGTTGCGAAGCCCGAGCCGGCGGTCGTCAAGCGGCCCGAGCCGGTGGTTGCCAAGCCACCGGAGGTCGCGAAGGCGCCAGAGCCCGCTCCCACGGAGGTCAAGGCTCAGCCCAAGCCCGAGCCAGTCGCTGAGCCTGTTGCCCCGCGGAAATCGAGCCCCAAGGCTGCGTCCGCGCCGGTCGCAGACTCGCCCGCTCCGGCTCCCGTGGCTGAGGCCAAGCGCGAGCCAGTAGCAGCTCTTGCGCCCCAACCGCCTGCGCCCCAAGCGCCCGCGGCCGAACCCCGCAAGGAAGCACCTCCCGCGGCGGCCGAGCCCGCGGCTGCCACATCGGCGCGCCCTGCGACGCCAGCAAAGGCTCCGACCGCCGCGCCGGCCTCGACCGCGCCGGCCTCGACCGCGCCGGCCTCAACCGCGCGGGCGTCGGCGGCGGCGGCTTCCGCCGCCCCCTCCTCGCCGCCTCCGCGGCCGAGCACTCCACCGAAGACTGGTATCGATGTCTGGAAGGGACGCCCCGGCGTTCCCATGCCGCAGGCCCCTCGGGGCCCCACACCACGGCGCACCACGTTCGACGCCAAGGCGGGTGGTCCTGGCGGTCCCCGCGGCCGCGGCGGCCCAGGTGGGCGCGGTGGTCCTGGTGGACGCATGGGTGGTCGGGGCAATCGCTTCTCCGTAGCGCCCAAGCGCGGCGGCGGTGCGATCCTTACACAGGAGCGCTCAGCTCATAAGAAGGTCGTCCGCATCGAGGACACCATCACGCTGCAGCAACTTGGGCAGCGGATGGCCCTGAAGGCGAACCAGCTGCTGGGCAAGTTGATGCAGCTCGGGATGAGCGGTGTGCACATCAACAGCTCCCTCGACGCGGACACCGCGAAGATCGTTGCGAACGAGTTTGGGTGGGAGGTCGAGAACGTGGCGGTGAGCGAGGAAGAAGCGCTCAAGGCCGCGCGCGGACTCGAGGGCGAAGAAGTGGAGGCTACGGAGGAAGTTGGCGACCGCGTGCCGCGGCCTCCGGTCGTTGCCGTCATGGGTCACGTCGACCACGGCAAGACCAGCCTCCTCGATCGCATCCGAAAGGCGGACGTGGCGGCTGGTGAAGCGGGTGGCATCACCCAGCACATCGGTGCGTACTCCGTGAAGACCAAGCACGGGCGCGTCACCTTCCTCGACACTCCCGGTCACGCGGCGTTTACCGCGATGCGCATGCGTGGCGCCCAGTGCACCGACTTGGTGATCCTGGTCGTCGCTGCGGACGACGGCGTGATGCCCCAGACCAAGGAAGCGATTAGTCATGCCCGCGCTGCGGGGGTGCCGATCGTCGTCGCCGTCAACAAGATCGACAAGGAAGACGCGCAACCAGAGCGCGTGCGTCGCGAGCTCTCCGAGCAGAACCTGGTCCCAGAGGAGTGGGGTGGTGACACCCTGTTCACCGAGGTCTCCGCGGCAACCGGTGAAGGCATCGAAAATCTCCTGGAGCAAGTGATTCTCCAGGCGGAAATTCTCGAGCTCAAAGCCAATCCGAGGAATCCTGCCGAAGGTGTGGTCGTGGAAGCCCAGCTCGATCGCGGGATGGGTGCGCTTGCGACCGTCCTCGTGATGGACGGAACACTGCGTCGGGGTGACTACGTTCTCGCAGGTCGCGCATTCGGTAAGATCCGCGCGATGCACGACCACAACGGTCGCAAGGTCAACGAGGCTGGTCCGTCGACTCCCGTGAGCGTCATCGGACTCGACGACGTGCCGTTCGCTGGCGACTCGGTGCACGCCGTCAAGGACATGAAGAAGGCGCAAGAGATCGCGCAGCAGCGGAAGACCAAGAACCGCAGCAGCACGATCGCACCGCGCCCCGCCCGCATGTCTCTCGAAGAGATCGCCAAGCAGATGAGCTCCACTCAGGCGCTCGAGCTGAAGCTGATCATCAAGGCCGACGTCCAGGGTTCGGTCGAAGCGCTCCGCACCTCGCTCGAGCAGCTCAGCACCGAAAAGGTGAAGGTCGCAGTTGTTCACGCAGCGGCCGGCGGCATCACCGAGAGCGACGTGAATCTCGCGGCCGCTGCTCAGGCGATGATCATTGGCTTCAACGTGCGGCCGGCGGGCAAGGCATCGAGCCTGGCTCAGCACGAAGGCATCGAGATCCGGCGCTACGAAGTCATCTATGCCGTTGTCGACGACGTCAAGTCGGCCATGGAAGGCCTCCTGGCCCCGACGCTGGTGGAGAAGCACCTCGGTCGTGCTGACGTGCTGCAGGTATTCCGGGTCTCCAAGGCGGGTACCATCGCTGGCTGCATGGTCACCGACGGTCTGATTCGCCGTAACGCAGGCGCTCGCGTCCTGCGTGATGGTGAGGTTGTCTACGAAGGCAAGGTCAACAGCCTGAAGCGCTTCAAGGACGACGCGCGCGAAGTCCGCAACGGCTTCGAGTGCGGTATCTCGGTCGATGGCTGGAACGGCCTCGAAGTGGGCGATCAAATCGAGGTGTTCGAGATGGAAGAGGTCAAACAGACCCTCTGACATAGAGCGCTGTCAGCTTCGAACACGAGTCGGCGAGCAGTGCCAGCAGGCACTGCTCGCTTTTCATTGATACCAATGCGCGCGGCGGTGCGCACCACCGATTCCTCCGGGAATCACACCACGACGCGGCCTTGCCGCGCGCGGCAATCCAAACCGATGTTCGTAGGAGTCGCACGCATCGTTTTGCGTCTACCCGGTAGCCACTCCCTCAAAGAGAAGCGCCGCGTCGTTCGCAGCTACAAAGAAAGACTAGCGAGTCGTTTGCCTGTCAGCGTCGCCGAGGTGGGCGAGCTAGACCTGCATCAGTTGGCCACGCTTGGGGTGTGTACCGTCAGCAATGACTCCCGCCGCTGTGATGAAGTGCTTGCGGCCTGCGTTAAGCTGGCTCGTCAGGTCGCCGATGCACAGTTGACGGACGTCGCGACGGAAACCGTAGCGTTCGGAACCGGCGGCGCTGGGATTCGGGGCGGCGTCGAACAGCTAGCCCATGCCTCAGCGTGGGGAGCGGGCGTGACGGATGACACCCCGCCCGGAGACTTTGGCGACTTACCATGGGGAAAGACTTCCCCGAAGGACGACGATGAAGAGTGATGGCAGGCGGCCGCAACGGGTCGCAGAAGGCATTCGCGGCAGACTCGCGGAGCTGATCCGTCGGGAAGCTGGCGACCCTCGGGTGGCCGCGCTGGTGATCACCTCCGTGGACATGACGGATGACCTCGGGATCGCCAAGATCAACGTAAGACTCTTGGCGGGTGACGATGAGCGCTCACGGAAGCGAGTGATGAACTCGCTTAGCCGGATGGCGGGCCACCTGCGCAAGGCCCTCGGCCAGAGCCTCCAGATGAAGCGCCTGCCTGAGCTGCGGTTCTACTACGACGCCGGTGTGGACAACGAACGCCGCGTTGAAGCCATCCTCGACGAGCTCGAGGCGGAGCGCTCCGACGACGCCTCTGAGAAGGGGTGAGCGTACCAGCGCGGGCTGCCTACGCCCAGCTTGGCGCTGCTGGCGGTATCACAAAGCAAGAGCGCCTTCCGAGCTTGGCTCGGAAGGCGCTTTGCTGTGCTGGCCTAGCTCACTTCTGGATCATGAGCTGTACGCGGCGGTTACGTGCCCGGTTCGCGTCGGAGACGTTGGGCACCAGCGGCTTCTCCTGGCCGTAGCCCTTCGCGGTTAGGCGAGAAGACTCCACGCCGAGATTCACCAGCGCCGTCCGAACGGCGTTCGCGCGCTCGTTGCTGAGGCGCATGTTGTACTCCGGCGTGCCGGTGTTGTCGGTGTGTCCCTGGATCTCGAGGCCGGTGATCTCCGGCTTTTGGCGCAGCACGTCGGCGATCTCTTCGAGCAGTGCCATCGAGTCTGGCGAAATCGTCGCCGAGTTGTGCTCGAAGTGGACCTGCTTCTTGAGCTTCAGCTCGCGGGCGGTGACCACGACGTTCGCCGACTTGGGACGCTTGTTCAGGCTGATTCGCGCCTGAACGTCTTCTTGGGGCTTGATCTCCCACTCGCTGACGCTCGTGAAGTAGCCAGGGGCAGTCACCGTGATCTTCACCGTGCCAGGCGGCACGTTCTCGAAACGGAACGCGCCGACCGCGTCTGCGGTCAGTTCAAGCTCACGGTTCAGCTTGTCGGTGATCTTGACGGTCGCGCCGCCCACTGCGCCGCCACCTTCGGAATCCGAAAGGCTGCCGAGGACGTTACCCACCTGAGGCAGCGCCTCGAGTTCACACTCCACGCGCGTGACCATAGCCGCGCCAGGCATGGCCTGAGGCGACGCCGGTGCCATGCCCGGTGCGGGAGCCATACCGGGTGCCGGAGCCATGCCCGGAGCCGGAGCCATACCGGGCGCCGGAGCCATGCCCGGAGCCGGAGCCATACCGGGCGCCGGAGCCATGCCCGGAGCCGGAGCCATACCGGGCGCCGGGGCCATGCCCGCCGCGCCCATGGGCACCGTTACCGAGCACTGTCCGTCACGGAAACCATCCGCGGAAACGTTGAAGGTGTAGGTGCCCGGCTCGAGGGTCCCGCTCTTGAACGTGCCATCGGCCGTCGCGACCATGCCAGTGATGGGGCGGCCGTCAAACTTGAGGACCGCGCCGCCCACGGGTGCGCGAGAGTCCTTGTCCACGACGACGCCTTCCACGATGCGCTCGGGTGGCGGGGGGATCTGGACCACCTTCTCGACCTCCACGGTCTTCACGGTGGATTCACCCTTCTCAACGTCATACGCATAGCCGACGCCGAGCCACAGCTGCCAAGGCAGCTCCGGCGCGACTTCCTCGATGAACGAGCTGGTAGCGCCGGTTCCGATGTCGAACGCACCGGTGAAGGTCAGACCTTCGAGCCACGGCTGGACGCGAGCGCCGATCGTCACGCGGGAGGGCGTGGTGGAGAAGCCAGCGGAGTCGCCTAAACAGCTCTCGCCAACCAGCGTGTTGCGATTGCAGGTGTAGCCCTTGCGGTTCACGGGCACGTCGATCGTGTACTCGATGAACGGGCGGATCATCTCGAACACGCCTTCCACACCAAGACCGATCTGGAAGAAGTCCGTGCGATTGACGTCCAGGCCGAAGCGTTCGATGCGACTGATCGGCTGTTTACGGGTGCCCTCCGTGTCAGCTACGAGCTCGTCCGAGTTGTCGAGCATGTAGCCCAAGTTCAAGTGAGCGCGCAGCGGGATGCGCTCTTCGGGGTTGGTCTTGTTGGCGAAGTCCGCCGTCGCCAGGCCTCGGATCGCGCCGCTCGTCCCCGCGCCATCCAGTCCCACGCCGCCGGTGCCGTTGAGCAGCCAGAGCTGTGCCTCACCGCCGAACGAGAGCAGCTGATCGGGCTCGTGGGGCATGAAGAACTTCACGCCCAGATCGGTATCGCCAAGCACCTGCAAGAGCTGCGGGCGTCCCTGATCATCGGAGGTCGCATAGGAGTGCAACCCCAAGTAGCCCTCCATGAAGGGGAACAGTGTTGCGGACAGCGTCAGGTTGGCGCCGACTCGACTCACCGAGTCCGTCTCGGCGTTGGCCTGACCGGGCGGAGTGGGGCAGGTGCGGTCACCTTTTCCACACAGAAAATCAGAGCCCGAGAAGTAGCTCGCCAGAAACTGCACCCGGAACGTGCCCTCAGCACCTGAGCCGGCTTCGGCTACGCGGAACAGACCGGTTGAGCCGCTCAAGCCATTGGAGATGTATAGCGACTGCCGGCGCCAGCCGGGCTCGTCTGCAGGAGCTTCAGGTCCTGTGGCCTCGCCACCGCCTTGGAAACCGCCGCCGAGCGACCAGCTGCCTTGAGCGCTTGCGCCAGGGTCGGGCGCCGGGGCACCGGGAGCTGGCGCGCCGGGCGCAGGGGCAGCTCCAGGAGCCGGCGCACCGGGGGCAGGCGCGGGAGCGCCAGGCGCGGGAGCACCAGGAGCCGGTGCACCGGGCGGTGCTGCGGGGTCACCAGGGACCTGGGCGTGGGCGGCACCGGCGATGCTGCACAGTGCAAGGAGGGACGCAAAACCAGCTCTCGTTCTCATGTTTCCTCGCCGCGGGAGCTACTCAAACTGTCTCCCGGCCGGCGCGTTGTATCACTTAAGTCGCTGACTTCGAAACACTCGGCTTGGATGCGAGCGCCTGATTCCGCGAAAAAAGTCTCGCTTGCGCGAGAGGCACCAGGTCGAGGGACCCGAGAGCGTCGTCCCGGCGCGTGTTCAACGCGACTGGCGCTGCATTCCACACGCACGAAGACTGAACTTTACCAGCGCTGCTGCAGTCCTGGCGCGCTGGGCGAGCGCCGTGCCGCGAACCGCCGCTTCGTGGACGAGCCGCGGCGCAGTCGCGCGCCGCACGCGGTGAGAGCAGGGCTAGCGGTCGACGCATGATGCCCACGGCGGCGGAAAACTGAGCTAGGTTCAAAGCACCGTGGCAAAGGCGCTGATCCAGGTCGAGCAACTCGCGAAGACATTTCGCCAAGGCTTTTGGATGCGGCGGGTGGAGGCGGTGCGTGGGGTCTCATTCGAGGTCCACGCCGGTGATATTTTCGGCTTTCTGGGACCGAATGGTGCTGGCAAGACCACCACCATCAAGATGCTCACCGGGTTGATTGCGCCCACGGCCGGCCGCGCTTCGCTGATGGGCGAACCAGTTGGTCGGCCACGGGTTCTCTCGAAGGTCGGTTTCCTTCCGGAAAATCCGTATGTTTACCCGTACCTGACGCCTCTCGAATTCGTCGAGATGTGCGGTGAGCTCTCGGGACTTCGCGGCCGTGCTTGTCGCGACCGCGCTCGTCAGGTGCTGGAGCGCACCGGTGTTTGGTATGCGGCTGACAGGCAGGTTCGTCGCCTGTCGAAGGGCATGCTCCAGCGAACTGGGCTCGCCGCGGCGCTCGTCGCCGATCCGGAGCTCCTGATCCTCGACGAGCCGATGAGTGGCCTTGACCCCGTTGGCCGCAAGGAGGTCAAGGATCTGATCCTGGAAGAGCGGGACAACGGGCGCACGATCTTCTTTTCCACACATATCCTCGCGGATGTGGAGGCGCTCTGCGACCGGGTCACGATCCTGCGCAAGGGACAGGTTGTGGTCGGCGGTGCGCTGAGTGAGCTCCTGAACTTCCGGGCGAACGAGACCCAGATTGTCCTTGATGCCGTCTCGCCGACGCTGGAAGCCGAGCTCAAGAGCGCTGGCGGGCGCCTGGGGCGGGCAGGGGAGCGCACGACCCTTCAGGTCGCTTCGCCCGACGTTGACGCGATCCTGAAGTTAGCGCTCGGTGGTGGCGCGAGCGTCGTCGAAGTTCAAGCGCACCATGCCACGCTCGAGGAACTGTTCGTGCGTGAGGCGATATTTTCCGGCGATCGCAGCGATCCCCAGCCAGCCCCGAGTGAAGAAGCGAGCTCGTGATACGAATCTGTGATTCGCTGAGCAGATCAACACAGCGTTTCCTCGTCTCAAGAGTAGCGCGCAGTTTTGCAGCGAACCACGGAGACAGGACACTAGCAGCGGTCTTCTGACGGGGTGAGAGCCTCGGTCAATTGCCGCACGGCACCGATGTCGCCGGTGATGTGCAGCAGCCCCGCTCTCTTGAGTCGCGAGACGCTCTCGCCCCTGAACAACGCGCGATGGATGCTCAACGGATCTCCCGTCAGCGTAGCGGCACACGGAACTGCCACCCCAGCCTTTACGTCGAGGCCGAGCTCATTCAGGCTCAGCGTGTAGCAGTCGCCGTCCAGGTCGGAGATCGCGATCGACACGGAGCTTTGGGTCGGCCTGGCCTTGCGCTTCAGGTTCAGCAGCATCCAACCCAAACTCAGTCGTTCGTCGGCAGGCTGCCCGTGCATGAAGTGCGCCCCACCCCAGCGCGCGAGTTCCTGAATTGCCGGTTCGATGGCCTCGCCCAGCGGGCTTAGCCCGTAAGCCGCAGCACCGCTCGCGAGCTCGCAGCGCGCGATTAGCCCCGACGCCTCTAGTTCGCGCAGGCGCTTGGCCAGCAGGTTCGTGGTGATTCCCGCGCCACCGCTCGCTCCCTGAAGGCCGCTGAGCAGGGTGCCGTAGCGACGTGGCCCGAGTAGCAAATCTCGCAGGATCAGCAGCGTCCAGCGCTCGCCCACCACATCCAGCGCGTGGGCCAAGCCGCAGTACTGCCCGTAGCTTCGGCGCGTGGGGACCTCCGCGCTGCGGTTCCGGGGTTTGGGCTTTTGCGTTGGCGGGCGCGCCCGTTGGCCCCCGGAGTTCCGGGGACTGGCGTTGCGACGATCGGTCACTTTATTTTCTAATAGTAACTGGTAGTAGGTGTTCTGTCAGCTCACGCAGAAACAAACCTCATGGCGTCCATCATTCCGTCCCAAGCCTTCGTGCTCTCCTTCGTTGCGACGGTGCTCGCCTGTGTGTTCGGCTTCACGCTTGCACTACGCAAGGCGAACGCTGGGCGCACGCCTCGCGCTCCGGTGCTCATCCAAAGCGGATGGATGGCTCTAGTCGCCTTGTTTGCCATGACTGGGCTGCTCGGGCGCTTTGATGCCGTCCCCCCGCCCGTCTTGCCTGTGTTCGCGGCAACCACTGGTCTCACCATTTGGCTCGCGCGCAGTGAGCAGGGGCGGCGGCTAGCCCAGCTTCCCCTGAGCTGGCTCGTTGGGTTTCAAGGCTTCCGGGTGGTCGTGGAGCTGCTGCTTCATCGAGGCTACGTGGAGGGCTTCGTCCCTCGAGAGCTCACCTACTCCGGCCACAACTTCGACGTGTTAAGCGGACTCTTGGGCATTGCCCTGGGGATCTGGGCGCGCAAGGCGACGCCGCCGCGCTGGGCTCTGTTTGGGTACAACGTGCTGGGCCTGCTGCTGCTGGGCGTCGTGGTGACGACCGCAGTTCTCGCCATGCCCACGCGTTTTCAGGTGCTCCACACGGATCCGCCGAACGTGTGGGTGGCCGACTTGCCCTTCGTGTGGTTGCCCACGGTGCTCGTCCAAGCTGCTCTGCTCGGGCACCTGCTGTTGTTCCGTCGTCTGGCGATGGGGAAAGCGACGGCTCAGCCAGCTTCATGAAGTGCTTCAGCAGGTGTTTCCGCAAGCTTCCGTGAAGTTGCCTACATGTAGGTGCCTAGGGCATGCGTGAGACGTGGTTCGTTCACTCGCCCTGATCATCCTCGCCATTCAGCTCTCTCGACCCAGCATCCCGCGGCAGGAAGCCGTGCACTATGCGAAGGTCCTGCAGCAGGAGGCGAAGGAGCACGATTTCGATCCGTTTACCGGCGTCGCAATCATTCACTTCGAGAGCTACTGGCACCCCGGAGTCGTGTCGAAAGACGGTGAGGACTACGGGCTGGCTCAGATCCGCGCGCGCTACGTCCGCGGGTGTCGCGGAGACGAGGATCCCCTCGGCTCGCCCTCCGCAGAGTGCCAGTCGGCAAAGGCCCGCTTGCTCGATGGTGCGACCAACATTCGGCGCATGGCGGCGCTGATCACCGCCAACCGAGAGCTCTGCAAGGAGAAGACTGGACGGGTCTGGTTCCACGAGTGGCTCGCCAGCTACCAAGGTCGGAATCGGCCCAAAGAGGACAAGTGGTGCAAGCCCGGTGAGGGAACCTGGAGAGTCGTCAATTACCGCAAGGAACTGATTGCGAAGTTGGTGCCTGGGTCGCTCAAGCCCAAGGCGTCACCACAGCCCAAGGCCAAACCGGCCTCCAAACAGGGCACGGCGTCCGTTGCCGCCAAAGCCAAGGGTGGGGCGAAGAGCGCGAGTCCGAAGCAAGCCAAGTCTGACGCGAAGCCGGCCAAGGCTGACAAGCGGAGCAAGTCGAAGGCCAAAGCACCAAAGGCGCCCACCAAGGCTGCGAGTGACGAACGCTCCCAGGCGTCGAAGCACAAGTAGCCGTCAGCAGGCGCGAGGAGTGCACGCCGCACAAACTCGTTGGCGACGCCAGGTTAGCGTTTCCGCCGGGTTTGGGGGAGGTGTGCCGTGCGCTAACCGTTCGGCGCTGCAGAGACTGCGCCGGTTTGGCTGAGCGCAGCCGGGCTTGAGGTGGCTCTCCCCCCATCAAGCTGAAAGTGATTGGCAATTTCATTGTCGTTGGAACCCAGGTGTCGCGGCCACGTAGCGCCATCCTCTGCCGCCCTTTTCGCGTCGCATGGGCGAAACTGGGCTGAAATTGGCGGCGATAGCCAGGCACGGCTCGAACGGTTCGCTATTGAAAACGCTTTTCATTTTCAGTATGGGTGGGTTCGAGCTAAACCCCACCCCCTACTCGAGGAGTTCTCCCCCGATGCGTTTCTTAATCCCAGCGGCCGTGATGGCAGGCTTGCTTGTGAGTTGTTCGAGCAGCGACGACGTCGCGTCGTCTGAAGGGCTGCCTGCCAGTGCCAGCGACGCCGTGAAGACGTACTCCGACATCGTCGAGGCGACCTACCAGGACACCGCTCAGACCGCCGGCGCGCTTGACAGTGCTGCGCAGGCGCTGGTCGCTGCCCCCTCTCAAACCAGCCTGGACGCCGCGCGCACGGCTTGGCTGGCTGCCCGCGAGCCGTACTTGCAGAGCGAGGTCTTCCGCTTCTACGACGGCCCGATCGACAACCCGCAGGATGGTCCGGAAGGGATGATCAACGCCTGGCCGCTGGACGAGGCCTACATCGACTACGTCGATGACGCTCCCGAGGCGGGCATCGTGAACGACCCTGGGGAGACCATCGACGCCGAGACGTTGATGAGCCTGAACGAACAGGGTGGGGAAGAGAACATCGCGACGGGGTACCACGCGATCGAGTTTTTGCTCTGGGGTCAGGACCACAGCGCGACGGGCCCCGGCGACCGCTCTTTTGATGACTACGCTAGCGGTGCGGAAGCGACCGCTCCCAACGGGGATCGGCGTGGCTTGTATCTGACCACGACGACTGGACTCTTGAAGTCTCAGCTCGACGGGCTGGTCGCCGCGTGGGCACCAGGGCAAGAGAATTACCGCAAGGAAATGGAAACGGTAGACCCCAAGGAGGCCTTTCGACGCATCCTCACTGGCATGATCGTGCTCTCTGGCTTCGAGACGGGTGGCGAGCGCCTCCAGACGGCGCTCGACTCAGGGAGCCAAGAAGACGAGCACTCCTGTTTCAGCGACAACACCCACCGCGACATGGTTCAAGATGTGCAAGGCGTGAAGAACGTCTGGGAAGGTCACTACCAGCGGCTCGACGGCAGCATGGTGATGGGCGTCGGTGTGGGTGAGGTGATCGCCGCCGTCGATGCCAAGCTGGCGAAGCAGGTCGGTGAAAAGATCGACGCTAGCCTGGCGCTCGCCAAGGCACTCCAGCCACCGTTCGACCAAGAGATCGCCCTCGACAACACCGAGGGGCGCGCCAGAGTCGAGGCGCTCATCGTTTCCTTGAGGGAACAGGAAAACCTGCTCGAGCAAGTCTTTCGCAAGCTCGACCTAGACATACCCGTATCCGAGTAACCCAAGCTCACCTCAGGCGGCCCTAACCAGGCCGCCTGAAGTGCTTCTAACGACATGACTCTTCCAAACCTCTCACGCACAAAAATTGCGCAATCGGGCGGCGTGGCCCGCTTGAGCGCGCGAATCTTGCCGCTTCTGGTGCTGGCCGCGCTCGGCTGCTCGAGCGAAGACGCCGCTCCTGACTCTCAGGTCGATGACGGCGAGTGGCTTCCGGGCGGAGACACGACGAACACGCTCCTCGGGGGCAAGAATGCCTTCACCATGCCGGCCGAGAACATTCAGGCCCAGCACGAGTCCGCGTTCTATTCGGGCAACGCCTTCTTCAATCAGGCCTGGGTCCAGGCGCCGTCGAGCACCGATGCGCGGGATGGCTTGGGGCCGTTGTTCAATGCGCGCTCCTGCGCCGCGTGTCATTTCAAGGATGGTCGAGGGAGCCCTCCCGAGTCCGCAGACGAGGACTTCGTCGGGCTGTTACTGCGCCTCTCGGTGCCAGGTGAGGGCGAGCACGGCGCGCCGCTCGGGGATCCCAACTACGGCGGTCAACTGCAACCGTTTGCCATCGGCGATGTCCCTGCCGAGGGCCGCCCAAGCGTCAGCTACCGCGAAGAAGCCGGAGCCTACGCCGACGGCGAGACGTACTCCCTGGCGGCGCCGGAGTACCTCATCGGCGACCTGCGCTATGGCCCGTTGGCCGCGGACATTCTTGTTTCCCCGCGGGTAGCTCCTGCGGTGATTGGCCTCGGCTTGCTCGAAGCCATTCCAGAGTCGCGCCTACTTGAGCTCGCGGATCCAGATGACCGAGACGGTGATGGTATCAGCGGGCGAATCAACCAAGTCTGGGACGCGGAGCAGGGCTCGATGGCGATCGGCCGCATGGGGTGGAAGTCGGAGCAACCGAACGTCCGCCTTCAGTCTGCGGGCGCGTTCCTCGGGGACATCGGGATCACTAGCTCGATTTTCACCCTGCAAGATTGCAGTGGCTCCCAGGCAGAGTGCCTCGCGGCAACGCCCGGCGGATCGCCGGAGTTGGGCGACGACTTGCTGGATCGGGTCGAGTTGTACGGACGCTTGCTCGCCGTGCCCGCGCGGGTAGGCTACGACCAGCGCGAGATCTTGCGTGGGAAGCAGCTGTTCCATGCGGTTGGCTGCGCAAGCTGTCACACGCCGAGCCATGTGACGGGAGACAGCGACCTGCCAGAACTAGTGCATCAGACGATCTGGCCCTACACGGATTTGCTGCTCCACGACATGGGACCAGCGCTCAGCGACCAGCGCCCCGTGTTCGAGGCGGAAGGCGCGGAGTGGCGGACGCCGCCGCTCTGGGGCAACGGCCGCTACCAGGACGTGAACGGTCACCAGCGGCTGCTGCATGACGGGCGAGCGCGGGGAGTCGCCGAAGCCATCTTGTGGCATGGCGGCGAAGCCGAGACCGCCAAGGACGCATTCAAGGTGCTCAGCCGTAAGGAGCGAGAGGCGCTCGTTGCCTTCGTCGAGTCTCTATGAAGCGTCGAGACTTCGTGGGCTACGTGGGGCTCGGCGCGGCAGCGCTGGTTCTGGGGAGAGCGTGTCTCCCGGAGGATACGACCGATGTGCGGCGGCGCCTCCTGCGTTCCTGGACGGAGGAGCTGGCGATCGGCGAGTACCAGGCGTTGGTGAGCGCAGCTCAGAGTCTGACTGAACGCGCTGGTGAACTCGCGGAAGATCCCACGGACGAGCGCCTTCAAGCCGCCAAGCAAGCCTGGCGCAACGCCCGCGGGCCGCTCAAGCGCGCGGAGCTGTTTGGCTTCGGACCTTACCTCGAGGAACCCCAGCGCTACGGGCCGAAGCTCGACTTCTGGCCCGTGCGCCCCGAGGCGGTGGAGCTGGTGCTCAGCGGCAGTGACGCACTGGATGCCGCGGGCACGCTTGCCCTGGGAGCGCCCAGCAAGGGTTTTCCCGCGATGGAATACCTGCTGTGGGCTCCGGGGGCGGTCGTCGCCGACTTCGGGGGGCGCCGCGGGGAGTACCTGAAGGCGCTTGCAGGCGAGCTGGTGCGCGTCGCAGAGCGACTGCTCGAGGCGTGGAAGACGGGTTTTGCGCTGGAAGTCAGCGAGGCTGGGCTGGATCATGTGGAGCTGTTCCCGACGCTACCCGCTGCGCTGGGTGGCGTGATCCAGCAGGCGGCAGTGCTCATCGAGATGATCCGTGGGGATAAGCTTGGTAAGCCTCTGGGAGATGCGGCCGGCGGCGTTCCACAGCCTGACAAGTGTGAGTCGCAGTACAGCGGAGACGCGATGCAGGACATCGTGCACAACCTCGACGGCGTGGGTGGCTTGCTGTTCGGTCGCGCCGCGGATGACACGCAGGCTGAGGTGCTGGGGCTCAACGCCTACTTGACCCGACTCAAGCCGGAGCTTGCGACGCGGGTGCGGGCGAAGTTCGATGCGGCCGTAGCGGCATGCCTCGAGGTGCGGCTGCCGCTCACCGAGGCGGTGGAGCGCGCCCCGGCCCTCGTGCGGAGCGCCGCGGACGCGCTGGGCGAGCTGCAGCGCGTGATTGAAGTGGACGTGCTCGGCGCGCTCGCGGTGAGCGTGGGCTTCAGCGGGAACGACGGAGACTGACGTGCCCCGGGCAGCTGCTTTCCACGCGGCGTGGCGCGAGTGGCTGAGGGAGCCAATGAGCGGCACGGGGCTCGGTGCGTTTCGCGTGCTGTTTGGGGCCCTGATGTGCTTTGGCACGCTGCGTTTCGTTGCCCGAGGCTGGATCCAGGACCTGTACGTCAGCCCGAGCTTCCATTTCAGCTACTACGGCTTCGCGTGGCTCAAGCCGTGGCCTGGTTGGGGCCTCTACCTGCACTTCGGGTTGATGTTCCTCGCCGCACTGGCGCTGGCTGTTGGCTTCTATTCGAGGCTCAGCGCGGCCCTGTTTGGGCTCCTGTTCACTTGGGCCGAGCTGTTCGACAAGGCGACGTACCTCAACCACTACTACCTGGTGAGCTTGCTGGCGTTGCTGCTAGCGCTGGTACCGAGCGGAAACGCATTTTCGGTGGACGCCTGGCGCTTGCGTCGCCAAGGCGCGAGCCCCGCGCCAGTCACTCGCGCGCACTACCTGCTGTTTCGGGGGCAGCTGCTGTGCGTGTACAGCTTCGCGGGTCTCGCCAAGCTGAGCTCTGACTGGTTGCTTCGGGCAGAGCCCGTGCGCGGGTGGCTGTTGCAGTTTGCCGACTGGCCGCTCGTCGGGCGCCTGTTCGCGGCAGAGCCGACGGCGTTCGTGATGAGCTGGGCGGGGGCGGTGTTCGACCTCACGGTGGTGCCGCTCTTGCTGTGGAGGCGCACTCGCCGGGTCGCGTTCGCGTTCGCGCTGGTGTTTCACGTCAGCAACTGGCTGATGTTCCCGATCGGGATCTTCTCCTGGCTGATGCTCGCGTGCCTCACCCTGTGCTGGGACGCAGCATGGCCTGAGCGGCTGCTCACGAAGGTCTCGCACAGACTGGACGCTGCTCCTCCCCCCCGAATTGGCAGTGAAACCCGGCAGCCTCGGCTGAGTGGTGTGTGGCTGGGGGCTGCGGCGGGCTTCTTGCTGTTGCAAGTCGTCTTGCCGCTTCGAGGCCTAGCTTACCCCGGGGAAATGAACTGGACGGAGCAGGGGTTCCGCTTTGCTTGGCGGGTGATGTTGATCGAGAAGACCGGTAGCGTCGAGTATGAGGTCGAGACGCCGACGCGGCGCTTCGTGGTTTCCCCGCGCGCCGAGTTGAGCCCGCTCCAGCTCAGGATGCTCGCCACGCAGCCGGACATGATTCACGAGTACGCGCTTCACTTGGCGGAGCGCTACTCCGCCGAGGGCCGGGTCAAGGTGCGCGCCCGAGCGTACGCATCGCTCAACGGTCGGCCTTCTCAGCCGCTGATTGACCCTGATTTCGACCTGGCGAGTTTGCCCGTGGGGCTCGGGCCAGCGCCGTACATCGTGCCCCTCCAGGCGCCCGACAGCGCCGTCGCGGTCCGCTGACGCGGCGCCAGTTTCCGCGCTAGCATGGCGCCATGGTGGACAAAGCGGGACTGGTCGCTGATGCCCTGGAGCAGCTGCGCGCGCTCTTGGATGAGCTGACGCGGGCTGCGAACAGCACGCGGGAAGGTGCCGTACACGAGGAGGCCAAGCCGGAGAACGACAAGGACACCCGGGCCCTCGAGCAGAGCTACCTGGCGCGCGGACAGGCGCTGCGCGTGGTGGAGACGGAGGCCGCGGTCGGTCGCTTGCGTTTCATGGAGCTCCACGATTTCGACGAGGCGACTCCAATCGCGCTCTCAGCCTTGATCCGCGTGGAAGTGGACGAGAAGCCCGCGCGCCTGTTCTTGGTCAACGCCGGCGGCGGCTTGAAGGTGAAAGACGCGGAGGGCGAGGTCCAGCTCGTGAGCCTCGAAGCGCCTCTCGGACAGGCGCTGATCGGTAAGCAAGTCGGGGAGGCGTTCGAGCTGCGCATCGCTGGCGCGCTGCGCGAGTACGAAATCCTCGAAGTCCAGTGAGCCGCGCCCTCAGTGCAGGCCCGGCGCTTCGTGGCCCGACTCTGCGACGTACTCGGTGTAGCCGCCGAGGTACTCCCGCGGACCCTCTGGTGTCAGCTCGAGCACGCGGTTCGAGAGCGCCGCCAGGAACTTGCGGTCGTGGGAGACGAAGAGCATCGTGCCCTCGAAGTCCTTGAGCGCCTTGATCAGCACCTCTTTCGTCTCCATGTCGAGGTGGTTCGTGGGCTCGTCGAGCACCAACAGGTTCGGCGGGTCGTAGAGCATCTTGGCGAGGACCAGGCGCGCCTTCTCACCGCCGGACAGGATGCTGCAGCGCTTCTCCACTTCGTCTCCGGAGAAACCGAAGGCGCCTGCCAGGGCCTTGAGCGAACCAAGACTTGCCGTGGGGAAATCATTTTGGAGCGACTCGATCACCGTGTGGTTCGCGTCGAGGATGTCCATTGCGTGCTGGGCGAAGTACCCAAGCTTGACAGCCGCACCGATCTGCACCTCGCCAGCGTCAGGCTTGGCGGAGCCGGTGACTAGCTTGAGCAGCGTGGACTTGCCCGCGCCGTTGATGCCCATCACGCACCAGCGCTCGCGGCGCCGCACGAGGAAGCTGAAATGTTCGTAGATGGTGAGATCGCCGTAGGCCTTAGAGATGTCCTCGACCTTGATCACGTCGTCGCCTGAGCGACCCGGCGCGCGGAACTCGAACTCGACCGTGCGGCGGCGCTTGGGCGGCTCCATCACGTCGATCTTCTCGAGCTTCTTCACGCGGCTCTGCACCTGTGCGGCGTGGCTCGCGCGCGCCTTGAAGCGAGCGATGAAGGCCTTTTCCTTGGCGAGCATCGCCTGCTGCCGTGCGTACTGAGCCTCTTGCTGAGCGGCGGCGATGGCGCGCTGCTCTTCGTAGAAGTCGTAGTTGCCGGAGTAGGTGGTGAGCTCCCCTGAGTCGATCTCGACGATCTTCGTCGCCATGCGGTTCAGGAACTCGCGATCGTGGGAGGTGACGATCAGGCCACCCTCGAAGCCGCGCAGGAACTGCTCGAGCCAGATGATGGACTCGATGTCCAGGTGGTTCGTCGGCTCGTCGAGCAAGAGCAGGTCAGGGCGCATCAACAGGATGCGAGCCAGGGCCACGCGCATCTTCCAACCGCCGGAGAGCTTGCCTACGTCGTCTTCAACCACTTCCGTGCGGAAACTGAGTCCGGCGAGGATCTCCCGCGCGCGGGCGTCGAGGGCGTACCCCCCGAGCTCATCAAAGCGCGCTTGCACCGTACCGAAGCGCTCGACCAGCGCCTCGAGCTCGTCCATGCGCTCTGGGTCCGCCATCGCCTGCTCGAGCTCCGCCAGCTCGCGACCGATCTCCGAGACTTCGCCTGCGCCGGCCAGGGTCTCTTCGATCACGCTGCGCCCCGCCATATCTCCGACGTCCTGGCTGAAGTAGCCGACGGTGATCCCGCGATCGAGCACGACGTTGCCGTTGTCCGGCGAGTCCTGACCGACCACCATGCGGAAGATCGTCGACTTGCCAGCGCCGTTTGGCCCAACCAGCCCGACGCGCTCGCCGGCAAAGACGCCCATCGAGGCTTCGAGGAACAGGATCTGCTTTCCGTGGCGTTTGGAGACGGAGTCGAGGCGTAACACGGCGGCGCAAGCTGGCAGCAAATGCCCGCCGTCGCAACGTCAGTCAGGCGCGCGGCGCCAGAATGTTGCGCCGAGCGGCTACGGAAAGGCCAGGAGCAGCTCGGCGAGGAGGGCGTCGAGGGCCTCGTGGTCCACCGCCTCCGGGAGCGGGCTGTACGGGCGCGCGGCTTGGATTTGGCTTTGAATCGACTCGGCAAGCTCGATCAGCGCGTCGTAGCTCAGGCTGCCGCGCTTGATGGCGATGAGCTCCTGGGCGTCGCTCCGTCGGACCTGAAGGTCACCGCTTCGAAGCAGCTCGAGGCCGCTCCTCAGGAGCCGGATCAAGTGCATCGCGTGCTTGGTGTCGTAGCCGTGCTGAGCCTCCAGGGCAGCACGAGCTGGGTTCCGCTGCTGCTGCCAGGTGCGATACGCGTCCCACTGGCGCATTGCCGCGCGGTATCGACGTTCGGCCGCGAGGGCGTCCACGACGCCTTGGGGCAGCCCGAGGCTCTCCGTCGCCACGACCTCGGCGGCGTCGCTCGGCTCCACCTCCCAGTCAGCGACGCGATTGGCTATTGCTTGCTGGATGCGTTCGCGATCCGCGCGATTGAGGGTGGCTTCTGCTGGGAGTCCGAACGCCCTGCGCTCCGGCTGGGCCTTTGGAGGGTTCAGGAGCCACCCCCGGTGGGTCTTGATGCGCTGTAGCTGGTTCAGCGCGTAGCCGACGTGGGAGCGCTCAGCGTGGATCGAGAGGAAGCGGTGCCGTGCGGCATACAGGCGCTCCCACAACGGGTGAACCAGGAGCCAGGCGTCTTCCGGAGTGAACAGGATCTCCAGGGTGTTCGGGTTGCTCTGAGAGCACAGCCGTACGAACTTCGTGAGATCGAAGATCACGCACTCGAGCTTCACGGCCCCGGCTGCTCTCAGCTGAGCCGGCGTTAGCTCTCCGCGGATGGATGCGAACAACGCCTCTGGCAGCGGGCCTTCGTATTGCTCGAACGGCTCACGATAGGAGAGACGGGCGGTGAGCGGAGGAGTACAGACGCCCCGCACATCGAGGTCCGACTCGGGACCCGCGGTGCCGTGGGCCTGGCTGCCAGCGAGTCCAAGAAACAGGCAGCGCGGCACGACATCGAACCGCGGATCGCTCACGCAGGCGCTCCCAGCTCGCGACGGGCGCGCAACACGAACGCGTTCAACGTGGGCACGCCTTGAGGCTCCTCGGGCAAGCCGCTGCGGGCGTGAGCGTCCGTCAAGCGCTTCTCGAGCTCGCTCAGGTGCGCCTCGTGGGTGGCGAGGTCTGCGGTGTCGAGGGCCATGAACTCCGTGCCCTGGCGCTTGCGTGCGATCAGCTCGTCCACGTGGGGCAGCGCGAACTCGCTAGCGAGCGTCTCGAGGTTCGCTTCGACCTGTCCCGTGAGCATCAGGTGGATCCCCGACAAGTACACGCGGTAGGCGTAGAGTAGGTGCTTCACCGTCGGGTCCGGTTCCGCCAGGCGCTTGCGGCGGCCACGCGCGAACCCGTAGTAGTGGCGCACCGTCGGCCGCGTGATGCAGCCCTTGGCAAGCTCGCGGAGCTCTTCGAACAGCGGGCCGCCGATCACGACGAGCGGCGAAAACAGCTGCTCCAGCGCGTAGCCGTTGTGTGCGGTGAGCATGCGGCAGAACTTGCGCACGTCATGGGCGACCCAGTCGAGCTCGAGGGGCGCGCCGCCTTCGTTCATCGGCTCCTCGGCGTCGATGGTCAGCGTCTCTTCCGCAGGGAACAGACCGAGCAGGTCGTCGGCAGGCAGCACGAAGGCCCCGCGCAAGTCGACGTCGCTATCTGGCGACGCGAAGCCGTACAGGTGCGCCCCGCTGATGGTCGCGAACAACGGCGTTGGGCCCCGCTGTGCGATGCGGGCGAGCGCATTACGGTCGAGGAAGCCCCACACCTCCTGAATGGCTTCGGGAGTCATGCGGCGCTCCTCTTAGCGCCGAGAGCCGTTGCGGGCCAGGGAAGGCGAAGGCGAGGGGGCGCTGCTGGTCAGTCGCTCGCGAGCTGCCAGCGCACCTCGGTGGTGGCCACCAGACCCTTGAGCACCTCCCAACCGAGCTTCAGATCGCTGAGATCTGACGGGTCGATGCCGTCAAAGGCCCGAACCGGGAAGCGCACGAAGACGATGCGAGCCGCGTCGCCGTCCAGGGGGAGCGCGCTCGGGATCGCGCTGGCGAGGCTTCCGAGCGCGCCGTCTCCTTGAGGGATCTGGCCTTGCAACGGCTTCTCGTCGCCGTCTGGAGCTGTGTATTTGCCCGAGAACCAGATCGCGTTTCCACCGAGCTCCGGCGCTCCCTCGGCGAGGGGGGTGAAGAGCAAGAACGCGCTGCAGTACGCCCCACCGGCGGCGGTGCCAAAGCCCAGCGTCGTGAACTGTTCACCCAAAGCGTCCTCGCCTCGCTCCGCGACATGCATGCTCGGATCGTTGGTCGCGACGTGATGCGCGTGCGCTACGGAGAGACCCCAGTGGAGCCCCGCCGTCGGCTCACAGGTGATCAGCTGGGCGCTATAAGTTGCCACGCGGAATTCATCGATCTGAAAGCTGTAGCCCAGGTCGTTCTCGAAACGATATCCGGCGCCTGAGCGCTTGGCTCCTTCCCAGGACCAGTCGGCGACATACTCGACGCGCGCGTCCGCCGGCAGCACCAGGGACTTTGCGGCGCCATCGCCCAGCGAGAACTCGCTGGGCGATGACTCGACGCTGGGCGCACCGCAAGCCCACGCCACGCCAAAGCTCAGGCAGGCGGCGGCGAGGCGCAGCCAGCGCCGCGCGCGCCTGAGTGCTGGGGTCGCGCTCTTCATCCGCAGTCCGCCGCGCAGTTGGCCGCGGTTTCAGGGCCGTCGCAGGTGCCGTCGCCACAGCACTGCGTCTGACCCGGTTGGCAGTCAGGGGGATTCATGTCGCCGCCGCCGTTCATCCCGCCGCCGTCCATTCCACCACCGCCGCCTGGAACACCAGCCGTGGCCTGGACGGCTGGCACGCCGTGGTAGCAGCCCAGCATCAGCGGGAAGCTGCCCGTCGCGTGGTAGGCGTATCCGTCGGGATCTTCGTAGCCGTTGCAGCGGTCCATGTAGACGAAGTCTTGGCCAGAGGTGTCGGTCGTGGTGCGGTCGACGTAGGCGCTGGTGCACCAGGCGTAGTCGAGCAAGGTGCACTGCTTGACGATGTCCGTGCCCGCGTTGCCGCCTTCGACCACTGCGTAGTTGCAGCCGAAGTTGCAGGTGTCGATGCCGCCGGGGCAGCAGTCGTCGTCGGTCTGACAGGCCGTGGCTTCGAGGCCCAGCTGGGCGGACTCTTGGGGGTTACTTCCGTAGCTCGAGAGGCCGCGGTAGAGCCACGCGCTGCGCGCGCGCTTGACGCTGGTGCATTTGCCGCTGTCGTCGCGACTCACGCACACACACGGCCCCTTGATCGGGTAGCCGTCGAATGCCCAGCCCACGATCTTCGATTCTTCCGTGCAAGTGTCATCAATCAGGCCTTTTTGGGTCCAGCTGGACACCGCGTCGATGTAGCTAGCCGACGGCTTGCGGTCCGCGTCCGTCGCGAAGCAAGCCTCGTATGCCGCGTGGTAGTGCATGTTGCCGCCGGTGTGGCCACCGCACAGATCGAGCGCCGCCCCAGCACCGTACGTCTCCCCGAAGGCATCGGGGTAGGCGAAGCCTGGATTGCCGTACGGATCCGGCATCGTCGCCTCGTTGGGGCCGTTCACGTTGACGCCGGAGATGGTGGTGCCGATCGACCCAAGGCAGAGGATTTGCGAGTACACGGCCTGTCCGCTGCCGAGGCTCTCCGTCAGCGTGCCCCCAGCTTGAGCCGCGGTGCAGAAGCCTGCGGGCTCGGCGTTCGGCGCCTGACCGGTGAAGAAAGCGTCGTAGGCGTCTGCGCAGCCGTTCATGCTCGCGATGTTGGTGGCTCCGTTCGGGCTCGGAGCGCTGGGGGTGAGGGGAATGCGATAGACCTGAATGTCTTCGACCAACGCGTTGGGCGTCGTCTGCACGAAGTCGTAATGCGGCAAGTCGTTGCTCACGATGTAGGCGTAGTCCGCGTCGCACTGGACTTCGACGCACGGGTTCATGGTCTCGCCGTTGTTGTCGATCTCGAGGCCGACGAGGTTCATCAACGAGTCGGCGATCAGGCTTCCTCGCGCGCTGGTGCACGGGCCGACCTGGCCGGCGTCAGCGTAGTAGGTTGCGAGCTCCGCCCACACCGCCGTGCAGGTCGTGTTCACGCCGCCGCCGTTGCCCCCGGTTCCTCCATTCCCAGCTTGGCCGCCTATGCCACCCTCTCCGTCCTCGTCGGAGGAGCCGTCTCCGCCGCAGGCGGCGAAGCTGATGGCGATGGCGAGGAGACCCAAGGGAAGGCTGATGTGTCGAAGCATGGCGGACCTTGGTGCAAGGCGTGTTCCGCGCTGGGCTAAGAGTTGGAAGCGTCAGAAGTGCGCTGATCTCGGGGCGCCTCATGCCCAGCAAAGGCCGCTGCCCGTCGCACCTCACCCCCATACCCTGCGGATTCTACACGTGGGACTGCAGAACCCGCATGGTAGCGCGGAGCGGCGCGCCGTTGCCTCCCTGCCAACGTTGGCAGATAAACCGTGCGGAAACGAGCAACTACTCGATCAACTCCAGGTGGGGTCCGCGATGTAGCGCCAGGTAGACCGCGTTGCGTAGCTCGTGGCACTCGGCGTGAGTGAGGCTCCTGTCGGCGGCCCTGAGGGTGATCCGCACCAAGCCGTTGGCCTGATCCGGGGCCAGACCAAGTCGTCGGCGAGCGTTCTCATGGAGCTCGGAGTAGGGGGTGAGGGCGAGCAGCTCCACGCTCTCGACGAGCGAGGCGTCCCTGCCGAGGGCTTCGCGAACCAAGGCGCCGAGCTGCTCCGCGTCGCAGACCTCATCGAGGACGAGGCTCAGGTCGCGGCGGACCGCGGGCATGGGACTGACGGGCCGATACGGCTCGAGATCCAGCATTTGATCCTTCACGCGCGGGACGTCCGAACGCAGGAGTCGGATGTCGTCGATGCCCTTGCGCAGCATGAGACAGCGGTCGAGGCCGAGCCCCAACGCGAGCCCTTCGTATCCGTGCAGATCCGACTCGGTGAGCAGCGCGGGCAGCGCCAGTCCACACTCCAAGACTTCCACCCAGGCGTCTGCCACCCGGACGTCGACCTGAAGCCCAGACACGGTGTAGGGGTGCTCAGCACCCAAGCTGCGATACTCACGGCCGGGCAACAGCGTCGTTACGACGGTCTCGATCAGCTGCTCCAGCGCCGGCTCGCCCAGGGGTTCTCGGCTCACTCGCCAGACGTCGAGCTGATGCGGTTCGCCGGTGTGCAGTCGATCGATGCAGTCCCGTCGGTACACGAGCCCCGGACACAAGAGGGTGACGTCGTTTGGGGCTTCTCTGGAGAGTTCCTCGAGGGCAGGCGGGATCATCGCCGACGTTTGGGTACGTAGCAATGCCCCATCGCCGACGTAGCGAGTGTAGCGTGTGTCCCTTGCTGCCCCTTCCGCAGGGTAATGCAGTCGGTCGTAGTTGTTCGCGACGCTCGTGATCGGCGAGCGCCGAACGAGTCGTTGCTCGCTCTGAGGCCAGATCGAGCCGAGCGCCCGCGAGAGCTGCTCGATCAGCTGCTGCATGGCGTGGGGGCCCTGCTCGGGGTCGCTGAGATCGCGCAGTGTCAGGGCGTCGATCAACGCGCGATGGGGGATGGTAGCTGGAGTCTGAGAATCCGATCGGGCCATGAGGGCCTCCTTCTGCTCGTCTTGGCCCAAACCAGGGCGCAAGTTCGCGCTCTTCGCAGATGCCGGTGGCACGCTGCGGAAACGAACTGAGGATGGGTCCGCGCGGGTGCGCGAACCCAGAGATTCAAACGAAGCCGCCGAGCGTGCGCGTTCGAGGTGAGAGCTGCGTCCACAGGGGACGCAAGCGCTAGCGCCTCAAAGCTTCGCGCGCCTCGGAACCAGCGCGTGTGCGTGACTACGCCGCAAAAAACCAGCGCCGCGTGACGTTACGAACACGCATGCAGCTCGAAGCTGCCTGGCTTGGCGCTGCGGCGTGGAAATGCCGCCTCGCTGAACCGGGGCCGGTAAATCGACGGAAACACATGGGTCCGAGTGTAGCTCGAGGCAGCGAAACCGGTAGCGGTTTGAGCAGTCGAGCGGCCATTCCGTGCGCTCTCACCAGCCGAATCAAGGGCCTCAGATCGCATTGGTCGGGTCAGGTGGTGATGTTAGATTGAGCCTTCGGATGAACACGATCCCGCCAGAGGTTCGTGCTGCGTTCGCCGCAGCGTTACGTCCAATATCAGCGCATGCGGGCGCGCTGCCCGACCCGCTCCCCGTCGGGCGCGTGCTGTGGCTGCACGATGGGGCGGTCACGAGCGGCGAGACGATCCGGGTGCTTGCTGGCAAGGACGCCGCCGGCTACTTCCTCGATTACTTCCGCCGCGATGAGTACAGCGCGTGGCACGGTCGGCTCCGCCCCGAGTGTCCCGACGAAGATCTAGAGAATTATGACGGGCAGTTCGGCATCAGGGGGTTCCCCGATCCAGCCGACACCGAGCGCGAGAGGCAACGGGTCGTTGCTCACAATGCGAACGTGCGTGCGCTCCTGCGGCGGAAGGGCTTCGAGGACTGAGTCCTTGGGCCCAGGCCGAGGAGGTGCTCGTAGGCGTGCGCGCCCAATGCGAGAATCCGGATTGAACCCGATGATCCTCCCCGCCGTTCCACGCACCCGAACTGAGATCAATTTGTACGTTCACGAGTCGCCGTGCGAGCGCTGCGGCCACGTCGGCCTCAAGTTCCCGGAGCCCAGCTACAAGGCGGGCACGTACAACGCGTACTGCGAGTCGTGCGAGCTGCGCCGCGAGTTCCACTTCACGCCGATGTTGGTGGCGCCGTTCGCGAAGGGCTTCCAGCTCACCAACGACCCGACGCCGAGCAAGCTGTTCGACGCGCCCCAGCTCCGGACCATCGTGGATCGCGAGATGGCGCAGGTCCCGCGCGTCGCTGCCGAGCTCCCCACGATGGCCGCGTACGACACCGCTCGGGTGCACCTCGTCAAGGCGTTGAACGCGCTCGGCGAGCTGGCCAAGTTCCACCCCGACGACGTGGAGCTGCGCGCCGAGGTCGCCGCCGGCGCGGCGCTGTGGGGCGAGTACGAGCGGGCCAAGGCCGTCATCGACGCCAAGCCGGGCGCGCATCCGGCGCCGATAGGGCTGGGGGATCGCTTCGCCCAGCACCGCGCGTGGCTCGCGCGGGGACGGATTGGCGACGGTCGGATCGAGTTCCGGTACGAGCGGTGGCACGGGCTCGGCATGGCGACCGGGCGCCTGCACCACGCGATCTTCATCGACTCGACATTCGAGGCGATCGACTTCTCGTACGGAGAGATGCACGACGCGACGACGACGCGCACCCGCTTCCTCGGCTGCGATTTCCTCGGGATCGAGCTCGATCGCGCGCGGCTCGAGGACACGGACATGACCGGATCCTCGCTCGCGTTGGCGAGCCTGCGGGCGACCTCGGTCACCGGTGGCAACTGGCAGCGTATCCGCGGCGGCCGTGGCACGTGGACGGCGCATCTCGTCGGCGTCGATCTGCGGGAGGCGTCGCTCCGCGACACCGTGCTCGACGACGCCGTCTTCGAGCGGTGCGATCTGCGCGGCGCCGACTTCAGCCGTCGCGACGAGATTTTGACCAAGCTGGGGACGGCGAGGCGCACCCGCTTCGTCGAGTGCGATCTGCGCGGCGCCAACGTCACCGGCTGGCGGCTCGACGGCGCCGTGTTCGAGCGCTGCAAGATGTTCGGGTTCCTCGGTGCGCCGGTGTTCGAGGGCGACGTGCAGGTGCTCGGCGCCGACCTGACCCAGCAGGGCGACGGCAGCGTGCTTGGAGCATCGTGGCCGCGATGAGCATCGACGGGTACATGAAGGCGATGTCGTCGGAGCTCGAGGCGTTGCGCGCGGACGTGGCGGCGAGCGGCCACCGCGAGCTCCTGCCGCTGGACCTGAGCTACGAGTCGCTGGATCGGCTCGAGGACTTCCTGTACCTCGTCGTCGACGGCAAGCTGAAGGGCGACCTCGCCAAGCTCTGGTCTCGCGCGGGCCGCTACGTCGGATCGACGCTCGCTGAGCGCGTGGGTGGCACGTGGGCGGCCTCGAAGAGCGACAAGAAGGCCGTCGTCACCAAGTTGCCCGGCGCCGCCAAGGCCGAGCTCAGCGTCGGACCGATCGTCGCCGACGTGATGCGCCTGCGCCATCACTTCGTGGGTTACCTCCGCGACGACACGGAGTGTTACGACTTGGCGCTGCGCAGGCGCCAGCTCGCGGAGTTGCTCAGCGACCCGCCTGCCCGCTTCCGTGCGGTCCGGGAGGATGTCAAGGCTCTGACCGGGACGGACCCCGGCGAGCTCACGGGGAGCCTCGGCAGCGTGGACGCGATCGAGCAGGCGCTCAAGCAAGCCGTGAACGCCCGGGCGCCGCGTGCGCAGCGCCGTCGCCTGCGCGCCAACACCATCCTCTACGTCGGCACCATCCTCGCCCGGGCTCGTAAAGCCACGTGGTCCGTCAACGAGCGCATCGGCGATCCCACCTTCGGATGGTTCAAGGTGGGCACGTGGGCCCCGGCGCAGACGGTGCGCTTCGTCGCGCCCGAGAGCCAGCCGGGCAAGCTTCGCAAGCAGCTCGAGTACCGTCTGCCCGGCGGGGGCGCCGAGCAGCCCGACGACGACGAGGACGACGAATGAGCACTGCGACGTGGTTCGTGATGTGTCCGGCCGGGCGCGCCGTGTCGCTCGGTGAGCTCATCGAGGCGTTGAAGCTGCCCCGTCGTACGACGTGCACCCTCGACGGTGACGGGGTCCGCTTCACTACCGACGATCCCGAGGACGGCGCGCAGGTCGACGTGACCGTCGGGCTGTCCCGAGCCGCGCACGTGCGGGACGAGGCGGCGCAGCTCGTGGCCTCGTTCGGCGCCGAGCAGCCCAATCGCGACGAGGTCGCGCGCTACGACGCTCGGTACGAAATCCTCTGGGACGCGGCGCGCAGCGCCGCCACCTTTCACGTGGTCACCTCGATCGCCGGCGCGCTGCAGAAGGCGTGCGGCGGCGTGATCTTCGACTCGACCGACGGGACGTTCGTGTGAGGTCTCCATGCCGATGACGATCGAACAGGCCCTCGACTACCCCGGTGAGCTGGTCGCGATCTGGGACTGGGGCGCGAGCGGGGAGAAGCTGCTCGTGTGCTCGGTCGCGGACGGCAAGCTGACCGTGATGGCGTCGAAGGACCTGAGCAAGGCGGAGCGCGAGCGGTGGTCGGCTGAGCTGCGCGGCAAAGGCGTGCGCCAGGGCGCGACCAGCGGCGCGGCGCCGTTCTACTGGAGCAACGACGGCACGTTCACGGTGTGGGCCCTGACCGACACGGTCGTGACGTCGATCAGCGACACGATCAAGACGGCGGGCGGAGCGCGCATCCACAAGGCCGACGTCGCGCAAGTGTGGACCTTCCTCGATGCCGAGTCGCTCGGTCACCGCGGCGTGCGGGCGGTGATCCGGAGCGGCGCGCCCATCACGATCGCCGAGGAGGAGGACCCGGCGGCGCAGCTCGATCCGACGTACGGCCTGGACAACGTTCAGATCGACGCAGCGTGGGCGACCTTCATGGGCCGCGACCTCGCGGCGTGGCTCGGCGTGCAGCACGTCGACGACATGGCCTAGAACCTGCCGCTTTGGGGGTCGCGTAGCAGCACCCTTCCGGGGGAGGGCGGACTCGGGCAGGATGAGTGATCGTGGGGGATGAAGCGGAGGAGCACGATTCGCTGGCGAAGCTGCGGCTGCGCCAGAGCCTTCCGCCGCTGAGTGACAAGCGGCGCGGCGGGCTCCTGGTCCAGCTCGGGACCTTCGGAGCGCTGGGGATCGGCGTGATCAGCACCGACGCCGAAGGTTTCGTCGTTGGCATGAACTCCACCGCAGAGCTGCTCACCGGGTTCAGCGACGAGCAAGCGCGAGGCAAGCTCCTGGACGTCGTGTTTCAAGTCTCCGACAACCCGGACGACGCCGGCTGGCCCCTGTCGGTGCTGTCCAACGAGACCGTGAGGAAACATCCACGCTCGTCGACCCAGCTCGACCCGGGGGAGCGCGCAGCGACGGCGCAGCCGGTCGCGCACCGAGCCGGTGACGGGCAGGTCTACCTCCACGCGCGCGATGGACGAAAGCGCGCGGTGCGCTACGCCATCGAACGCAGCGAGAGCGAAGACGGCCCCCGCACCTCCATCCTCATCGAAGACGTGACCGAGTCGCGGCTGACCGGACTCCGGCTGATGCACCTGTCGGAGCACGATCCGCTCACGGGTTTGCTCACTCGACAGCGCTTCATCCGCTTGATGAATCAGGCCATCGACTCTCGAGCGCAGACCGCCAAGCGGGTTAGCCTCGTCTACGTGGACATTGACCGCTTTCGTTTCGTTAACGACGCGTCGGGGCTCGAGGCGGGAGACACGCTACTCCACTGGATCGCCGCCATGCTCAAGGAAGCGGCAGGCACGGGCAATGCAGTCGGAAGGCTCGGCGGTAACGAGTTTGGCATCCTTCTCTATGGTCAGGGGCTCGGTGAGGCGGCGCTCACCGCGCGCGTCCTGCAACGGCGCCTGCGCGAGTTTCGCTTCGCTTGGCGAGAGAGCACCTTCAGTGTTCGCTCCAGCGTGGGCGTGGTGGAGGTCACCTCCGACTTCGAGAACGCCTCGCATCTGCTCGGAGCAGCGGAGACGGCGAGCGCTCGCGCTCGCGACCAGGGCGGCAACCGGCTCTCCCTGTGGATGCCGGATCAGCAGGTGGAAGATACCGCGCGGCAACGCGCGCTGGACTGGGTGGCTCACATCAAGAAGAACCTGCAGCGCGGCCACGTGGAGCTGTTCTGTCAGCCGATCGTCTCCTTGCTGAAGCCCGACGCTCCCCGCTCGATGGAGGTGCTGTTCCGCATGCTGGACGCCGAGGGCAAGCCGCGCGGGCCGCAAGACATCTTGCTCACGGCGGAGCGCTACGGCCTGATGGACGCCGTCGACAAGTTCGTCGTCAAGCACACCCTGCGGCAGCTGCAGCACGAGCCGCGGCTGTTGAAAGGCATCGACCACTGGTCGATCAACCTCTCGGCCACCAGCCTCAAGCAGGAGACGATCCTCGACTACATCCACGACTGCTTCAACCAGACCCAGGTGCCGCCGACCAAGATCTGCTTCGAGATCACCGAGACCGCGGCGGTGGAGAACCTCGCGGAAGTGCGCTGGCTGATGCAAGAGCTGGGCAGCATCGGCTGCCGCTTCTCCCTCGATGATTTTGGCAGTGGCATGGCTTCCTACGCGTACCTGCGAGATCTCCCGGTGCAGTACATCAAGATCGACCGCAGCTTCGTCAAGGACGTGGTCGAGAGCGAGCTGAACTCCGCCATCATCGAGTCCATTCACCAGATCGCCGCGCTGCTCGGCGCCCACACCATCGCCGAAGGCGTCGAAGATGCCGAGTGCGCCGCCAAGCTGACGGCGCTCGGGCTGGACTACGGGCAGGGGTACCATTTCGGGAGGCCGGGGCCGATCGCGGCGCCCTAGGGGCGCCGGGGCGAGGGCGAGGGCGAGGGCGAGGGCGAGGGCGAGGGCGAGGGCGAGGGCGAGGGCGAGGGCGAGTTTATCCGCGGGGAACTAAGTGCCTTGGCTCGCTCGGCGTTGCCTCGCATCGCTTGCTTTTGGTCTAGGTATTGGCTTGCTCGGCGTTGCCTCGCATCGCTTGCGTTGGTCTCAGGTGTTGGCTTGCTCGGCTTTGGCCTCGCATCGCTTGCTTTTGGTCTAGGTGTTGGCTCGCTCGGCTTTGGCCTCGCATCGCTTGCTTTTGGTCTAGGTGTTGGCTCGCTCGGCTTTGGCCTCGCATCGCTTGTTTTAGTCTGAGGGCGTCTTCTATTGGGTTTTGCTCGGGTTTCTCAGCTTGCCACCGTGCTCGGCGCTGTCGAACCCGGGGCCGTGCTCGCCATGCTCGGGCGTCGCCCTGCGCGTGGCTGCGCGCGGTGCGCGCGGTGCGCG
>JBFXBK010000075.1:0-29526 GCA_050183255.1 Polyangiaceae bacterium
CCCAAACCCGCCGATGGAGGAACCAAAAGCCGCGCCGTCGGCAGCCGGGGTAAAGCCTGATGTGGCGCCGAACGAGCCAGCTTGGGTGTCGCCGTACGCTGCGGTGAGTCAGGCTGGGGCCGACCCCGAGACGGACAAGAAGCTGCGTGCGGCCATATCCGCGGGGCAACGCTCGCGAGGAGACCAAGAGCGGGACGTCTGGCGTCATCCGTTGGAGACGCTGGAGTTCTTCGGACTCAAGGACGACATGCAGGTGCTCGAGCTGTGGCCCGGCACCGGTTGGTACACGCAGATCTTGGCGCCAGTGCTGGCCGAGAAGGGTGCGTTCCACGTCACGAACCTGGACCCCGCGGGGCCTCAGGACGTCACGCCGAACCGCATCGCGAAGCAATTCGATGATCTGCTGAAGAGCGCGCCCGATCGCTTCGGGAAAGTGCAGGTGCATCAGGTCGCGCCGCCGGAAAAGCTAGAGCTTGGCCCCGACGGTTCGATGGACCTCGTGCTGAGCTTTCGCAATACTCACAACTGGGTGAAGGCCGACTACGCGCTCGCGGTCTACGACGCCGCGTATCGCGTGCTGAAGCCGGGCGGGACGCTGGGTGTCGTGCAGCATCGCGGCGCGCCGGGCAAGACGCCGGAGCAAACGGGATACGTGGGTTACCTCGCGCCGGACTACGTCAAGCGGCTGATCGGCGCGGCAGGCTTCGAACTCAGCGCGGAGAGTGAGCTGAACGCGAATCCGAAGGACACCAAAGACTACCCTGAGGGCGTGTGGACGCTGCCACCAGTGCTGCGCTTGGGAGAGAAGGACGCAGCGAAGTACCAGGCGATCGGCGAGAGCGATCGCATGACGTTGCGCTTCACCAAGCCGGCGCTGATCGCACCGAAGCTCAAGGGCGATGATGGCAAGCCGTTGCCCCAACTACCTCAAGCCGAAGGCGACCCGAGCTTCGAGAGCCCGCTGTTCAAGCAGCACCTGCGCTTGCTCACTCGCGCAATCGTCTTAGACGACCCAGAGATCGCTCGCTCGGTATTTTTCCCTGTGGAAGCGTACCAGCAGGTCAAGGATATCCCCAAGCCGGAGCGCGACTGGGAGTATCGGCTGTGGAAGAACTTCAAGCGGGATGTTCACGACTACCACAAGCGCCTGGGAGACAATCCGAGGTACGCCACGCTGGTGCGCCTGGACACGAGCGGTCGCAGCAAGTCCTGGATGCAGCCCGGTTCCGAGGGGAACAAGATTGGCTACTTCCGCATGACGCACCCGAAGCTCGTGTTTCAGCGCGCTGACGGCAAGGAGCTGCGCGTCGACTTGACCAGCCTCATCAGCTGGCGTGGTGAGTGGTACGTGGTGCACCTCAACGGCTTCAAGTAGCCCGCTGGTGTCCTGTCTCCGTAGTTCGCAGCAAAACTCGCCCGCGCCCTCAGGGTGTGGGCGCTCAGATTCGCCTCACTAGCTCACCGCAGAGCGCAAGATCTCGTCCAGCTCCGCGGGTGAGAGCGGCTTCTCGTAGCGTCGATTGGGCGCTTCTTGGAGCAGGCGCTGCGCCTGCGGCGTGACCGCGCCGCCGCTCAGGAACACGATGCGCTTTGCGAGCTCTGGCGACTCCTGGCTGAGTGTCTTGTAGACGTCCATGCCCGTGACGTTTGGCATCATCAAGTCGCACAGGATGATGTCGAAGCTCTGGTCTTGAGCCAGGTGCGCGAGGGCTTCGCGCCCGCCGGGCATCAACGTCAGATCGTGGCCGTTCAGTACGCGCTTGAGGGAACGCAAGATCATCGGGTCGTCGTCGATGACCATCACGCGCCGCCTCGGACCGTGTTGCCGCGGGGAAATTGCTCTGCGCGTTGCGCTGCCGCCGCTCCGATGCAGTGGGAGGCGGATACGCATCGTCGTGCCCACCCCCGGTTCACTCTCGACCTCTAGGCTGCCGTGGTAGCTCTCGACGATGTTCTTGCACACGCTGAGTCCGAGCCCGGTGCCGACTCCAACCGGTTTGGTCGTGAAGAACGGATCCATGACGCGATCGACGAGCTCAGCTGGGATCCCCACGCCGTTGTCCGAGACCTCCAGCCAGACCTCGGCGTTTTGGACGCGCGAGGTGATCGAGATGCGGCCAGCGCGATCCTCCGGGATGGCTTGAGCAGCGTTGACCAGCAGGTTGAGCAGCACTTGGGAGAGCCGAGTCTCCGTCGCCAGTACGCGCTCGTTGCGACCCGCTGTCACCTCGAGCTGGGCGCGGTGCCTGATCTGCGCGGAAGCGATCTTCACGGTGGCGTGGATCACCTGCGCGACCTTGACCGACTGCGGCTTCTGATCGTCGTGGGTGAACGTCTTCAGATCGCTCACGACCTGACGCACGCGCTCAATGCCTTGATGAGCTTCGACGACCGCCTCGAGGGCCTCCGCCTGTTCTGGGCTCTGCCGGAGCTTCTCCTCAGCGAAGCTGAGGTTTGCGATGATGTAGGCGAGCGGGTTGTTCACCTCGTGGGCTACGCCTGCCGCCAGCGTGCCCACCGCAGCCATGCGATCGGCTTCCCTGAGTTTGCCTTCCATTGTTTTCCTGGTGGAAATATTGGAGGCTGAGACGAGCAGCGCTGGCTTGCCGTCCCAGTTCAGGGAGAATGCGTGGAGCTCGACCGGCACCACGTTGCCTTTGACGCTGAGCGCGCGGCGTTCCACCGGTCCGAACCGCGCCGGGGCGCCGCCCTGGACTTCGAGGGCACCGCGCACGTTGGATTCCGCGGAGTTGTGATCCTCTGGCACCATGAAGCGCTGCCACGGCTCCCCCACCAGAGCGCTCGGTTCGTCGCACTCGAGCAACTCGGCAGCGGTGTGGTTCGCGTAGACTATCCGCCCCGCCTGATGGACCAAGATGGCGTACGGCAGGTTCGCAAGGATGAAGCGCAGCGCGGCATCATCGATCGCGTTTCGAGCGTCGGCGTTGAGGGGCACCGCGCCCAAGCTTAGCAGGCCCCGGCTTGGTCTACTTGGGGCTCAGGCCCAGCGCGTGTCGAATGCCCATGCGGAAAGACTCCCCGGGGGCGCCGCGGGTGGCTCATTCTCGGGTTTGCTCAGGTGTTCGACAGTGCAGCGGGCCTCAGTCCTCTGGCGGGCCTCCGCTTGGTCTTTCGGCAGACCGACGTACGCGCCACCATCGACCTTCCACCAATGTAACGAGACCTTAGCTGCCTGTTCTCCGTCGGCTCGGTACACCAAGGCGCTCAGGGGACCGTGTGCCGGGAGGTTCGGGTGGAGTCCGGGGTTTGGGATGAAGCTGCGGCAACGGATCGCGCGCAGGAGCGCCGGTCCGTCAGCGTCCACCGCAGACACCCAGGGCACTGCGTAGCCGTCCACGCTGAGGCGCCAGTGCTCGAGTTGTTCCTCAGGGCAGCGGAGCCGAAGTTCGTAGCGCTTCGTGCTCGAGTCCACGAGGCGGGTGGTGCCCGACTGCGCAGACAAGTCGCCAACCAAAGGCCAGAACTCCACCGCCTGCCGGAGCTCGAGGGACGCGCCTCCCCACAGCGGAACCCGCGCGAGGAGGCGCTGCTCGCGTCGCAGTTCTTGCGCAATGGAAGGCGCCAAACCGAAACCTCCAGACTGCAGTTCCTGCAAAACGTCCCAAAGATCCAGGTCCAACTGGAATGGCAACGCGAAGCGGTCGTGGAGTTCTCGGCCCCAGAGCTTCACCTGAGAAGGCGCCGACTGCTGGCTCAGGTGAGCGGTTATCGCGCGCAACAGCGCGGCGAGGCACGCAGCGCGCTCGGGCGTGTCCGCCATGCGGAACGCGCGAAACTCCACCAGACCAAGGCGGCCTCGCCCTGGCAGGTGCGGATTTGCGAGCTTCTCGATGTTCAGTTCCGCGCGGTGCGAGTTGCCGAAGCGATCGACCAAGAAGGGCGCGAGCGTTGCCCAGATCTCCTCCGGGCTGGGTGACTCGGCGCGCTGCAGGAGTTCCAGCGCTAGACCGAGCTCTCCCAGTGTCTCTACGCTGCCTTCGTCAGCGCGCGGCGACTGACTGGAGCCACCAACGGAGTCGACCGCGAACAGGTAAGAGAGCGCCGGGTGGCGCGAAAAGAAGCACACCAACCGGCTGAGTAGCTGCGGATGGCGGAAGAAAGGACTCTCTTCGAAGCTTGGTCCACCCAGGGTGATCTGTCCTCCACCGCCGGAGTCCACCTGCTCGCCGTTGTAGTGCATGCGGAGCGGCGATAGGCCCAAGGCCTCAGCGACCTGATACAAGACGCGTGAGTCGTGGAGCAACCCTCGGGTGCCCGCGCAGGGCGCCGTGTTGATCTCGATCACACCGGGGTCCGGCGTGATCGTGGCCCACGCAACACTTTGGTCTACCGGCGGCGGATAGCCCCCGAGAATTAGCCCCTCGATTCTTGCCGCGCGGCAAGCTTCAGCGATCAGGTCCAGCAGAGCGGAGAACTCTTCGACGTGGGTCAGCTGGGGGAGCTCGACGCGCACGACGCCTGGATGTTCCGTCCCGGCGTCGCCCATACACAGCAGCCTGAGGCCCTGGGTAGCGAGCGCGTCGCTGAGGCCGGCGCTGGGAATGGCGTCGCTCCCGAGTGGCGGCCGGCCGCACTGGTCCTGCGTATCCTCCGCGAGCTCACCGAGCTCCGCTTCGCCCACACTCCACAACAGGCGGAAGGGCAGCAGCGGTGCGCCTCCCTCCGGCATTGCATCAGGTTCTTTGGGGGGAGGTGCGTCGTTCAACAGCACGCGACGCGGTGCGCGTCCGCGCTTGGTCAGGCACGCTGTGAGCTCCTGGAGCAGCCGCTTTGGCGCGGCCGCGTCGCTCGCGCGTCCACCCATGAGCGGATCGGGTGGCAGATGCCACACGTGTCCGGCCTCGCGGTGCCAGTACAGCCCAAAGCTCCAGCGAGGAGCCTTTTCCTCGGGGTACTGCCGTCCCACGCAACGTAACAACACCGACGTGGGCACCCGTGACGCCAGCATCGCGGCAAATCGCTGTGCCTTCTGCAGCTTGGCGGGGCCCAGGGCCGCGCCCACCCACTCTGCGTCGTACGAGAAGCGGTCGGTGAACGTGGGCTCGGTTCCAACCCACACGACGAGCCCCGCGTCGCTGAGCCGTTGGTCGTGTTCACTCAGCGCGCGTTCGATTGCCGTTCGCTCCGCAGCGCGAGCGTCTTCGTCTGACCGTTGCATGCTAGCGGTCGGCTACGGCGGACCAACGCAAGTCTAGCGTGAGCGGATGCTCCGCTCGGGGCGGGAGCTGTCTCAACGCAGTTGGGTAGGGCAGGTGGCCCTCCGTCGTGAACCGCTGCGCGCGGCGCGCTGCGGCTTCGAACGCGGTGAGCGGCGGCGAGTCGAAGCCGCGGCCCTGAGGGTGCCAGACGTGGTACTGGCAAGCGCCGAGCGAGCGCCGACCCCAGGTGTCGATGACGTCGAAACGCAAGGGGTGGTGCACCGGGATGTTGGGCTGCAGGCAGTTCGGCGGTTGCCACGCCCGGAAGCGGACACCGGCCACCCCTTCGCCAGCGGTACCGCTCGGAAACAGCGGGAGCTCGATGCCATTCACGGCGACGACGTGGCGACCTTCCACCAATCCCTGAAGCTTGACCTCGATGCGCTCCAGGGAGGAGTCCACGTAGCGTGCGACCACGGAGCCTGATGGCTGTTCACCCAGTGTCGGCCACGGCTCTAGCGCCGTGCGTAGCTCGAGCACGGTGTCTCCCAGCTGCAGTCGGCCAACTGCCGGGCAGCGGAAGTCCAGGAACGGGCGGTACCATTCGGGATCCATCGCGACGCCGTGGCGCGCCAGGTCGAAGCAAATGTCGCGGAAGTCGTTCCACAGGAAGTGAGGCAGCATGAAGCGATCGTGAATCGCAGTACCCCACGGAACTAGCTTCTCGCGGTAAGGCGCCTTCGCGAATCGCGCGATCAGCGAGCGCATCAGCAGCGCTTGAGCTGCTGCCATGCGCTCGTGAGGTGGCATTTCGAAGGCCCTGAACTCCACCAGGCCTTGGCGTCCGGAAGGGCCGTGAGGATCGAACAACTTGTCGATCGAGACCTCGGTGCGGTGGGGGTTGCCGCTGACGTCCACCAGCAGGTTTCGCAGCAGGCGATCGACGGTCCACGGAAACTCCGAAGCGGCGAGCGGCATTTGCTCGAGCGCCAGCTCGAGCTCGTGCAACGCGTCGAGGCGCGCTTCGTCCAGGCGGGGAGCCTGGGAGGTTGGGCCGACGAACAGGCCCGTGAACAGGAACGACAGCGAGGGGTGGTTCTGCAGGTAGCGCAGCAAGCTCCCAAGCAGCTGAGGTTGCTTCAGGAACGGGCTCTCCAAGGCGCTCGGCCCACCCAGGGTGATGTGGTTGCCGCCGCCGCTGCCCGCTTCGCGTCCGTCGAGCTGATACTTCTCCATGCACAGGCCCGCGTGGTTCGCGGCCTCCGTGATGGTGTCCATGAATGCGCCGTACTCGGCGAAGCTGCTCGCGACCGGCAGGTTGACCTCGATCACCCCGGGGTCCGGGGTCACGAGGCAAGACTCGATGCGCGGGTCACTGGGCGGCGGATAGCCCTCGATACGCACGCGCACATCGCACTCCGTCGCCGCGAGCTCCACTGCGCGCACCAGCTCGAGGAAGTCCTCGCAGCTAGGCACTGGCGGCAGGAAGACATGCATCACGTTCTGCCGTGGCTCGACGCACAGTGTCGTGCGGATACCAGTTCGCGGATCGCCGATGCGTTGTTGAGCGCCAGGCTCGCGCTCCCCGGAGTGGCTTTCGCGGAGGAGTGGACGCGGCTCGAGTTGCTGGTCGCGGGTGACCTCGGTGCGATCCGGATCGACGGTGGGCGGAGGCTCGCCGCCGATGCGGTCCAACGGCAAACGTAGCCCCATCGGGCTGTCGCCGGGGATCAGGAACAGATGGCCACGGCGGAAGCTCCAAGTGCCGGTCTGCCAGGCGCCGTCGTGGCGCGCGAGCGGCGCCGCAAAGCCGATCTCGCGGTTGAGTCCGTGGCCAAGCACTCGCGACAGGCGTCGGCGCTCTTCGGGGGCGTCCAGATCTGCCTCGAGCGGGTCCACGTCGAGGGGCAGGTTCTCTTCCTGCTGCATGAAGTGCCACGGATCCTCGAAGCCCGCCATCGGCGTGATCTGCAGATCCAGCCGGGAGCCGATGAGTGCCAGCAGGCGGGCGGCGCGCGCAAGCTGCTCGTCAGTGATGCGCTCTTTGCTACCCGCTTCAAAAGACAGGCGCTCCGGGTTCTGCCAGATCTTCTCGCCGTCTCGCCGCCACATCAGGTGCAGCGCCCAGCGTGGGAGTGATTCCCCGGGGTAATGCTTGCCCATGCGGTATTGCACCAAGCCGCCCACGCCGAAGCGCTTGTGCAGCTCCTTGGCCATGACGAGCCCTTGCTCCCACTTCGTTTCACCGAGGGCTTCGGTGTTCCACTCCGGCAGCTTTGGGTGGATCCGCGAGGTAAAGGTTGGCTCTCCACCCGTCGTCAAGTTGATGCCGTGGGCGCGCAGCGCGTCATCCACGCTCTGCCCGGTCGCCGTCAGCTGCTGCCACTGCTCGTCGGTGTATGGCTTGCGCGGCCGCGGTTCGTGGCCGAGGCGAATCACCTCCATGTGGTGCTCGAAGCCTTGCGCGCCTTGCTCCGCGGTGCCGGTCACCGGGGCAGCCAGCTCTGGGTTTACGGTGCAGGCCAACGGGATGTGCCCCTCGCCGCACATCAGGCCACTGGTGCCGTCGAGGCCAATCCATCCACCGCCGGGGACATACACCTCCGCCCACGCGTGCAGATCGGCGACGTCGCTGCTCACCCCCTTGGCGAGATCCGGGATATTGCCTTCATCCGCCAGTTGAATCAGGTAGCCACTGACGAAGCGCGCGGCGAGACCGTTGGCGCGCAGCACGTCGACCAACAGCTGGGCGCTGTCGCGGCAGCTGCCTGAGTTCTTGGTGAGCGTCTCCTCGGAGGTCTGCAGCCCTGGATCCATGCGGATTAGGTACTGGACGCGATTCGCGATGCGCATGTTGAGCGCGACCAGCCAGTCGATGAAGTTGCCTTTGGCGGGCTGCTCCTGGACGAAAGCGTCGAGTAGCTTGCCGCGCGGAGAGGCCAGGAATGGCGCGAGCTCCTTATCGAGCCCGTCCGGATACTCGAAGGGGAGGGTCTCGCAGCGGTCATCGACGAAGAAGTCGAATGGATTTACCGGGCGGATATCCAATGCGAGGTCGACGTCGATCTCGAGTTGCTGGAGTCGCTGATCCTTCAGGAAGGTCAGCCGCGCGATGCGGTTGCCCCAGGGGTCCTGCTGCCAGCGGACTCCAGGTTCCGGCTCGAGGCGCAGGTTGTAGCTCTCGATCGTGGCGCGCGTGTGAGCAGCTGGCCTGAGGCGCACGATGTGGGGGCCGAGCGCCACAGGGGTCGCGTACCGGTACTTGGTTTGATGACGCAGCAAAACTCGCATGAGACCTCGCGGTGGTAACTCAGAGCACGAGCGACTTCTAGGGTTGTCGGTGGAGTGAGCAGACTCACGCGTTGCATTGCCGTCGCTGCGCTGTTGTCGCGCGAGTGTTTCGCGTAGAAGCAAGTCATGAGTCAGCTGCTGGGTCTGAGCTTCGATGGGGTTGCGTCGCCGACCATGCGCCTGAGCGGCTGGGCCCGTCAGGACGCGGCGGTGCAGCCTTCCGGCTGGGGTTTTGCGTGGTATCCAGCGGGTGACTACGCCGCGGCGCTGATCAAGGACCCCATCGCTACAGGTGAGACGGCGATGACCGAGCTTCTGCGAGACTGGGACCGGTTTCGTGCGGCGACGTTTCTGTGTCACTTGCGCGGCGCCGCGAAGCGGGTAGCACAGGAGGACACGTTGCCTTTCGGTCGCAGCTTTGGCGGGCGCGACTGGGTATTCGCACACACCGGCGACTTCGACCCGATCAAGCTCGCGCAGCTCGAGCTTCCCCGCGTGTTCGCTCCCGTGGGCCACACCAACTCGGAGCGAGTGTTTTGTTGGCTGCTGAACCAAGTCGATCAGTTGGGTGCGCGACGTTTGGCGGACGTTGGCTGGAACAAGCTTCACGAGCTGTTGACCCAGCTCAACGGCTTCGGCACCGCCAACCTGCTGATCAGCGATGGTGAAGACTTGGTCGCCTATCGAGATGGTCAGGGCTTTGGCGAGCTGAGCGCGGGGCGTCGCGTGCCGCCAAGCGTGGGGCAAGCTTCGTGGAGCAACCGCTTTCTCCAGCTCGCGCTGGAGCCCGGCGAAGGCGCGAACCGTAGCCTGGTCCTGATCGCCACGACGCCCCTCGAGGGGCTCGATTTCGTCAGCCTGACGCCGGGTACGACGCTGGTCTCGCGTCGCGGGGCGGTGATTTGGTCGAGCGATCCTCAGCTCGTCGGCTGGGTGAACGGCAACTCGCCGCCGCCTGCACTCGCCGCTCAAGACATGGTCAGCCCACCCCAGGGACCGAGTCTCGCTCCTGGTGCCCCTTCGCGCGCGCTGTGGGTGCGTCACGAGACCATCTATCGCTACGCGTCTCCCGTGGAGCGCTCCACCCACGTCTTCCGCCTCGAACCAGTCCACGACTCGCGCCAGCGATTGCTAGAGTACGATCTGGAAATATTTCCTCAGGGAAATTTTAGGCGATTCGAGGACGTGTTCGGGAACGTCGTGGTCCGAGTGGACTTCGAACACCCGTATTCGGAGCTGCGTCTGGTATCCAAGGCCAAGATCGAGCTCGCTCGGGAGCCCGATCTGTGGGCGCCTTCGCGGCGCGCCTCCATCCCGCTGGTCTGGATGCCGTGGCAGCGGCAGATGATGGTGCCCTATTTGCTGCCGGCAGAGCTTCCCGAGGTACAGCTGAGGGAGCTCTCGGAGTTCGCCATGAGCTTCGCGGAGCGCCAGGACTACGACCTGGACGAGACGCTGCGGGACATGAACCAGACCATCTACCGCGACTTTCGCTACGCGTCGGGCTCGACGACCCTGGCCACCACGCCGTGGGACGTCTACGGGTCGCGACAAGGAGTGTGCCAGGATTTCGCGAACCTCTTCATTTGCCTGGCGCGCTTGCTGAACATCCCGGCGCGTTACCGTGTGGGATACATCTACACTGGTGGCGACTACCAGAACAAGCAGCAGTCGGACGCCTCTCACGCCTGGGCGGAGCTGTACTTGCCCTACGTCGGCTGGCGCGGCTTCGACCCAACCAATGGCTGCATTGCCAATCTCGATCACGTCCGGGTCGCGTGCGGGCGCAACTATCAAGACGCCACCCCCACCTCCGGCACGCTGCTGCGGGGGGGGGGAGGGGAGAGCTTGTCCGTCGGTGTGCGAGTCGATGCGCAGCAATTGCAGGGGATGCAATCCACGGGCATGCAGTCGCAGGGGATGTAGCGAGGTCCCCCGGGCTGGGTTTCGTACGGCTTGTGACCAAACCATGACTGAAGCGTCCGGGCCCCGACATTAAGACCGTGGAGGTCCCTCACCCGCTTTGACCGACGATGACCGCAACACTCGCTGCCACCGCCGCTCCGCACGTCATTGAGCTCTACGAAACGCTGCGAGAGCTAGACCCAGTCCGCTTTCGCCGCGAGATGGCTGAGCGACTGAGCGCGAAATTAGTCAGCTTGGGCGACGAGCTGGAGCGACTGGGCGAAGCGGTGGTGAATGAGTCCGTGAATCCGATGGACGCCTCGGAGATCGCCTTCGGCCTCGAAGCGGGAACTGCGGAAGCGGAGTCTGAGCTCAGGGTTCGCATTGCCCAGCTGGCAGTGACGCTGAAGTCGCTGAGTGATCGCGGCGAAGTCTCCCGAGAGCGCTGGAGCGAGCTCCGCGCCAGTCTGCTCCCGGCGTACGAAGCGCTAGCGCGGGTGCTGCGCTTGCACGCGGTGCACGTGCCGAGTCTGAGGCCGACCAACTGGCACCGATCGGTGTTCCACACGGGTTCTGGACTCGCGGCGTTGGCCTGCGCGGTATGGCTCGCCGACTGGGTCCCCTACCTGGCCTCGGCTTTCTTCCTCAGCGCGTTCACCATGGAGACGATGCGCCGTGTCAGCCCGCGCGCGAACCGCCTGCTCATGGGCTTGTTCAGCCGCGTGGCGCACCCTCACGAGGCGCATCGCATCAACAGCGCGACCTGGTACGCCACCGCGTTGGTCCTGCTCGCGTTCTTTGCAGAGCCCTGGATGTGTGCGATCGCGGTCACGGTGCTGGCTTTCGCCGATCCCGCCGCGGGGCTCGTCGGGCGTCGCATCGGACGTATCCGCTTGGTGCACGGGCGCTCCCTTGAAGGGTCGCTGACTTTCGTCTTGGTCGGTGCGATCAGCGCGTTTGCCGTCCTAGCGATTTTCTACAGCGGCACGCCTCACGCGCTGCGAATCGCGCTTGGAGCCGCGGTGTGCGGCGGTCTGGCTGAGCTGTTTTCGCGGCGCCTCGACGACAACTTGACGGTTCCGCTGGCGGCGGCGTTCGGCGCCTGGCTGATGGCCTGAAATCTGGCTGCGTTGCCTCCCGGAATCTCCGCCGCCTCGCTCCCACGGTAGCCAAGCGCACGTCGCGTCTTATACGGTGTCGCCATGGCGCACATCGCATTCATTGGTACGGGACTGATTGGTGGCGGCTTGATCGCCGCGGCGGCGGAGCGCGGCGAGTCGCTTCGCGTCTTCAATCGCACTCGCTCGAAGGCGGAGGCGCTCGCTGGGCCGCAGGTGAGCGTGAGCGACAGTGTGCAGGCGGCAGTCGATGGTGCGTCGCGGGTGCATGTGGTGCTGAGCGACGACACGGCCGTAGACGCCTGCCTGGAACCCGCGCTCGAGGGGTTGCGCGGCAAGCTCGTGGTCGATCACACGACCGCTTCACCGACGGGTACCGCACGACGCGCAGCTCGCTTGACGGAGTTGGGTGTGCGCTACCTTCACGCGCCGGTCTTCATGTCACCAGCGATGTGTCGTCAGGCGGGAGGCTTGATGCTCGCAGCGGGACCAGCCGCGACGTTTGCCCAGGCCGAGCCAGCGCTGAAACAGATGACCGGCAAGCTGCTCTACGTCGGCGAGCGCTCGGATCTCGCTGCTGCGTACAAGCTGTTCGGCAACGCGATGATCATCGGAATCACCGGTGCGTTTGCCGACGTGCTGAGCATGGCGAAGCAACTCGAGATCGATCCCGCAGATGCTCAGCAGCTGTTTAGTCACTTCAACCCCGTCGGCACGCTCACCTACCGTGGCGCGAACATGGCCGATGGGAACTACGCCGCGAGCTTCGAGCTCACGATGGCTCGCAAGGACGTTCGCTTGATGCAAGAGACTGCGGGGGACGCCGCGCTGTGCGTGTTGCCTGGCATCGCAGCGCGCATGGAGTCGCTGATCGCAGCGGGGCACGGAGCCTTGGATCTGGCCGCGCTCAGCATCGATGCGGTTCCCCCCAAGGCCTGATCTGACCATAGCCGCCTCCAAAGCGCGTCGCGTTGGTCGTACATCTACCCACCCGCCGGCCGTTGAACTGACGCTCGGCGGGCGCTAGCTTTGCCCGATGCAGGCTCGGCTTACGCTTTGGGTGACCGTCGGTGCGTTGGTGCTCGCGGCTTGTGGCGACGACGGTACGTCTGGCGGTAGTGGCGGCAGCTCTGGTTCGAGCGGCAGCTCTGGTTCGAGCGGCAGCGCGGGTGCGAGCGGCAGCGCGGGTAGCGGCGCGAACGGTGGTTCCGCGGGGCAGTCGACTGGAGGCGCAGGCGCTGGCGGTAGCTCAGCTGGCACCGGAGGCAGTTCCGCAGGCGCCGGCGGTTCAACCGGCGGTAGCGCGGGCGCAGGCGCTGGTGGCGCGGCGGGCTCGGCGACAGGGGGAACGGCTGGAGCCGGAGACGTGCCCCTGCCTGGCTTTGGCGACATCACGGGAGACTGCGGTCCCATCGACTCCGAGGAGATCCTCTCCCCCGATCCCTTCTCCTTCGAGACTCACCTCGACTTCGGCATGGACGCCTTCAGCTACGATCTACTCAGCACAGGTGGCAAGTACGTGTACGACGCGGGCAACCTGGGCGGCAACTCGCTGTACTCCGAGGTGTTTAGCTACGAGGTGCTGTATCGCTGCGAGCTCGCGAAGCTGCTCAAGACGGAGACGGAGATCACCTATCAAGACGCCGGCGGCAAGAAGACCGACATCCTGGTCGAGATTGACGGCTACAAGGTGGGCGTTAGCGTGACGCGTGCGTTTGCGTTTCCGGCAGGAAGCACCTACACCCAGGCAGACGCGCTGACCTTGCTGGAGAAGAAGCTGGGGGACATACCGTTATCAAGCGCCAACGCTACCCCGGCGGACCACTGGCAAAAGCAAATCTTGCACATCTTGGCCTACAACGACCAGCACCGCGATGCGGTGTTCCAGGCGTACTCCACTCTGGATTCCACCTACAAAGCGGACACGCTGGTCTACGTGACGGTCACCGATGGCGCTGACGACTTCATGTACTGAGGCGGTGACCTACCGTCCCACGGCACTTCCCATATCGGGCCTGGGCTGCTCATGGCGCTCGCGCACCTTGGCGTGACGGGAGGTGAACTTCCCGTCTCCGTCGACATCTACGAAGATGGGGTTCGTGAACGCCAGTGGCTTTGCGTCAATGCCGGGGAGGATAGTCTCGAGAGCGGTGTCGCCGCGTACCAGCACTACGAGCCACGAGTCATCGATCAACTCCAGTGGGATGTTCAACTCACGCCTGCTGCCGCGTAGCTCCTCGGGGAAACGCTGCTCGACGACCAAGGCGCCGTTGATCACGAGCTGCACGCGGTTGACGCTGACGAAGTCCGCGGTGGACACGACGATGCGCAGCTGTTTTCCCCCAGCGAGGCTGGTGTGCTGGCCGGGGCCGGCTCCGTTCAGGCTAACCTCCAGCTGCGGGCCGTTGCCCACCCAGGCGCGCCCGGCCTTGAGGCCAGCCGCGATCGCCGTTTCGCTGACTGCTGTACCTTCCGGAACGGCGACGTACGTCCTTGGGTAGCCAGCGTACTCACCCACCAGCTTGTGGGAGTCCGAGTTGCCAACCGCGGTGAAGCGCCAGCCGTTGTTCAGGAGCCCATACCAGCTCTCCAGGCACTGCTGCACCGCGCCTGGGTTGCCGAGGTCGAAGCCGTTGAAGACTTCGATCGTATCGAAGTCGTAGCTGAAGCCGGACTCAGCGTCGCCGGTCTTCAGGTCCAGCTTGCCCCGGTTGAAGTAGCCGATATCACCCATGCGCGGGTGATTGATCTGCAAGACGGCTTGCGGTTGGTCCTGACGAACCTGCTCGAAGATTTGCTCCGGCGAACGTTCCTTGACCATGGGGGGAGACTTCATGCCGTACGGAAAAGCGTTGAAGTGCCCCCAGTCGCGCGTCGTGATCTCGACTCCAGGTGTCGTGCCGAGCTCGGCTGAGGGAGCAAGCGTACTGAGGGTGGGAGCGTAGTCCGTGACGACGTTGTGGTCCGTCGCGGCAGCGAATCGAATCCCGTCGGAGAGCAGCGACGTGAGGCGATCTTCGAGCCTCACCTCTGAGTCGAAGCTGGGCGCCTGATGCAGGTGGAAGTCCGACGGCACCCAGCCGCTGAGGTCGAGCTGCTTGCGCAGGGTGGCGCGAATCACGGCGCCGCGGTCTGCCTCCACGTGGACCCTCTGTCGAAACAACCCGTACTCGGGTCCGTGGGTTGCCGTGACTTCGTAGTCGCCCGCAGGCACGGCTATCTTCTCACTCGTATTGAGTGTGAAGAGCATCCATGCGTTCAGCTCCGATTGCGGATTGAGCACGGGGTCCGGTGTCTCTCCAACACCGCGCAAGATCCAACGGGCAGGTATTGGCTTCCTGTCTTCGCCTAGCGCGAGCAGCTCGAGCTGACCCGGGGTTGGTGGCACCAGGTTCAGTGTGGCAGCCGAGCCGGCAGAGATTGTTGCGTGGAGCTCGTCTGTACCACCAGGGGTCTTGCTCTGGATGGTGTAGTTACCGGGAGGAAGCGAAAGCTGCCAGCTGCCATCCGCGTGAGCGCGAGACGAGATGATGAGTTGATTCGCCGGGTTCCGCGCTTCGAGCACCGCCCATTTGGGCACAGGCAGCAACGTTCCACGAACTGTGCCGAATTCCTGGCCCGCGAACTGCCACGCTAGCCGCGCAGCGTTCGCCAAGGAGTCCGAGTCGAGGATCAGCCGGTGTTCTTCTGCATGTGCTTCATCCGTCGCGGCTCGAGCTTCTGCCCCCCAGCTCAGTACACCTAGGTGACCGACGTGCTCCGCAACCAGCTCAATCTCCGAGGGTCGGCGGCTGGCTAGAACGAAGGCGCCCGCTCGCGTCTGGCGCCCAACCCACGGGGCGGTCACGTGACCGCGGGTCGCAAACCCGAGCCCGGGCACGAAGCTCTGACGACCCGGCCAGTCGACGCGCCACCCAAGCCTCAGCTTGTGCGGCTTCGAACACCGCGCGCTCAAGCTGAGGTTCACGTAGGGAGGCTGCGCCACGACCAGGCGGGCATCGCTCGTCAACTCACACTCGTCCGAGCGTTGCACGAAGCTGAGCGTGTCCTTGTCCCCATCCGTGCGGATACGGGCGACCCTTGCGACCGCACCATCGAGCTCCAGGAGTGGCATCAGGTAGATCCCGTGCTGCTCTTGAACTGGGCGCAAGCGGTACCCGGCCCGCAGCTCCCCGGCCGGGCTGGGAGCGACCCCGAGTTCGAACCCGGCAAGCGCGACGACGGAGGTTGGCTGACGCCTGGCGACAGGAGTCTGGACATTCTGGTTTGGCTGGCACGCCACCCACAGCGTCACGCAAGCGGTCCCAAGGCCTATCCAGGGCGCCCAGCGGGCAATGCGCGTTGGCGCGTTCACCGGCGCTACTCTTGCACGAACCCGCGCGGATACAAGCGCTGCCTGCTCAACGAGAGCACTCAGCGGATGCCGGGGAACATCGACTGCGCGGCCTGCCAGACTGCGACCCGCGGGATGGCGCCCTCTTCGTCCACTGGATAGTTGTTGCTCTTGATCTTGAGCGAGCTCGTGCCGGTCACATCGGCGCTGCCTTTCACGCGATACTTGATGCTGGGCTTCGTTACGGTCTCCGCGAGCAACGGTGGCACCAGGAGCCAGGGGATCAGCGTCGGCGCTTCGACGATTACGGTCCGGTCAGAAGGCAACCACACGTTCGGGCTGTACTCGAGGTAGGGCATCTTGTACTTGCCCTGGAGGGTCGTGTTCACCCGGACGTTGCGCACCTGCACGTCGAAGCTGTTGTCGTTGTGGACGCTGAAGAACACCTGCATGTTGATCCCCACCGGAGACGCCGAACGGATCTCCGCGTGGTGCAGGGTCATCTGCGGCTTCGAAACACACGCCGGCACCACCAGGGAGGCGCCGGCCCCGAGCAAGAAATCGCGTCGCTTCATCGCATCATGGAGTTGGTACGTAGCCGTCGCGTAGGAAATCCCCACGCCCAGTAGCCCAAAGCAGGCAGTTCGGTGCCGAACCCGGCACACGATACACCAAGACCTGAGCTTCGTTGTCGCCTCCGTCCTTGAGGCTGACCACGATTTCCAAGCTCCCGTTGCCGTCCACGTCCGCGATCGTCGGCACCGGCATGGCGCCTCGCTTGGGCAGCGGCAGGCGGTGGAGCAAGTTGCCTCCACCGTCCAGAATGAACAACTCGCTCACGTTCTCCTTCGTGGAGTAGGTGTTGAATACGACTTCCGGGGCGCCGTCTTGATTCAAATCGGCGACCAAGACGCCACCCGTCGCCACTTCTGGGTCGGTCGTGTAGGTCATGCTCCACATCTCAGCTTGCGTGGAGTCCACGGCGTGGATGCGACCGTCGAAGCCGGCGAAGATGAACTCTGGGCCCGTGCGATCGGGATCGATGTCCGCGACAGTCACCTGATTCGTGATCGCGACGATGTTGTTCTCTCCGTAGTCCCAGAGCCCACTCAGGTAGTCCGGGAAGTGCTTGGGCGTTTCCCAGCCGGCCGGGCGAGTGCCGTCATGGTTCAATGCCCACAGCGCGACACCCTGCTCGCGATTGTCCTGAGCAGCGTTTTGCACCGACGCCACGTAGACCAGCTCGCCTTCACCGTCGTCGTCCAGATCCACGATCGCCGGTGCGGTGTTCGTGTGGTGCGCTTGGAGCGCGGTGGCCTCGTCGTCGGCGTAGCCCTGGAGTGCCTCCGCAAAGTCGTGTAGCCCGCGCACGCCCATGAACTTCGTCTTGTTCCTGAAGTCGCTAGCACAGTCGAAGGCTCTGCCAGTGCCGTCGTGGAGCGAGTTGTAGGCGTTGTCCTGAGTCGCGAAGATGTCGCTCCTCCCGTCTCCGTCGACGTCTCCCAGGGCGACGTTCTGGTCGTAGCCGTTGTAGACGTAGCACGCGTCGTCACATCCGGAGGCTCCCGAGGTGTTCGGCGGGAAGCCGTTCACCGCCGAGCCGTCCGCGTTCACGGCGATCACGATGTCGTGTTGGCCGTTCGCTTCCAGGTTCTGAGTGGTGACGCTCACCAACTCGAGCTGACCGTCGCCGTCGATGTCGCCGGCCGCGAGGCTGCGCAATTCCCCGCGGAAAGTGTATGGGAAACCAGGCAGAGCCGTGCCGTCCGCCTGCCAGGCATAGATCTTGTCGGCGGAAGCCTGTGCGAGTTCGAGACCGGGCAGGTCGGGATGCAGGTCCGCTACGACGGGTGACGCCCAACAGCGCCCCTCGACTTCCTGCCGGAACACGATGCTTCCGTCGAGGTGCCAGCCCAGCACCAACCCATGGCGTGCGGCGATGATTTCCGTCGTACCGTCGCCATCGAGATCGGCGACCGCGGGCGACGCAAGCCACGACTCATGCCAGCGGTCCCCGAGCTCCGTGACTAGCTCCGGCGCAGCGACGCTCGTGGAACCCGCAGCGCCAGGCGAACACGCTGGAGCGGGCGGCACGATACCACCCCCGGAACCACCCGAGCCCCCGTTGGCACCCGAGCCCCCGTTGGCACCCGAGCCTCCGTTGGCACCCGAGCCTCCGTTGGCGCCCGAGCCTCCGTTGGCGCCCGATCCGCCGCCGCCACTCCCGCCGTCGTCGCCGCAAGCCGCCAGACAGAACGCACAAGAAGACCCCAAAGCTAGCCAAGCCCAAGTTCGCATGACCCAAGCATACCGCGCTTTGCTGTGCTGGTGCGTAGACGCTGCAGGGTCGTGATTCCCGCAGGAAAACGGCTCGATTTCGTTAGTTGGGGGCTCTGCCCCAGCGCTGTGGGCCCGCGCCTACGCATGCGTAATGCTCCCGCCCCGGTGCTTCTCGCATCCCGGGCGTGGGAGCCAATATTTCTATGAGGAAATATGCGAGCGGGTTCGTCGCGTCGCCGGGTGCTCTGGCGAGGCAGCGGTGCGGTGACTCGATGGTGGGTGGGTCTTGGGGGGAGGGAGAGCCCGCGACAGCTGGATGCAAAGCGTGGCGAGATGGCGCGTAGTGGCGTCATGCCTCTGGGTGACGTAGCCGCCCCGTGGCAAATCCCCAGGGAAAATGCAGTAGGGCATGTGCGGTAAACCCAGACACAGGTTCCGCTTTCGGGAGATTGTGGGAGTCGACTTGAGCCTCTAAGCTGTGGGGTATGTGGAAGCGAATCGCACACGTTATCGTTCTCTCTCCGGTACTGGCTCTGTTCGTTGCTTGCAGCAGCGACGATTCAGGACCCGACAAGCTCGAGTGCACGGGCGATCAATGCAACCTCGAGTGCCCAGCGGGCTCTCCGGATTGCCAGGCGGAATGCACCAAGGGTGCGGACTGCGACCTCGCGTGCAACGACGCGATCTGCAACCTCGATTGCGGGTCCAAGAGCGACTGCACCGCGGATTGCACTCAGGTCGGCGGGTGTGACGCGACCTGTGAGGGACAGTCCAGTTGTGCCATCGACTGCTCGGGCACCGGTGGCTGTGACCTTGGCTGCGCAGGGGGCAGCGATTGCCAGATCGACTGCAAGGAGAACTGCGGCGGCGGCTGTACCGGCAACTCCGACTGCCACCTGAGCTGCGAGCAGGGCTGCGATGTCGGCTGCAACGGCAACGCCCGTTGTGATCTGACCTGTAAGACCAACTGCTTCGTTTGCTGCAAGGGCAGCACCGACTGTCAGTTGAACTGCACCGACGCCGAGGTCACCGCCTGCCAGGGAGACGATGGCAGCACCATCTACGTCTGCGGTCGGGAATGCCCGAGCAGCGCCGAGTGTAAGTACGACGGAGCGGCGACAACTGACGGTACGACTCCTGCGAACCAGTAGCGCTCTCCAGGCGCTATGCTCGCGTTTCTTCGGGCGAGGTGTGTTTTTACACGCCTCGCCCGTGCCGTTTCGACCATCCTTTGCACGCTATGAGCAAACGCGAGCTAGACGGCATCGGTCGGGGGTGGGGGCGCCTGGTGTCCACGGGCAAGGCCGCATCCTCCGCGGTTCGGCTCGCTGGCGCGCAGCTCTTCAAGGCTGCCCCAGGGAAACAAGAGCAGCTGGGTGAGTTGCTAGCGGCAGAGCTGGACCAGATGAAGGGGATGGCGATGAAGATCGGCCAAATCCTCTCGTACATGGACGGCGCTCTACCGGAGGAAGCGCAAGGCGCGCTGCGCAAGCTTCAGGCTGGCACGCGCTCGGTACGCTTTGAGGTGATGCAAGCCGCGATCGAGGAGTCCTTGGGAGGAACGCTGGGGGACCTGTTCGATAGCTTCGAATCGGAGCCAATCGCTTCTGCGTCGGTCGGCCAGGTGTATCGCGCGCGCTTTCAAGGGCGAGACGTTGCCGTGAAGGTTCAGTACCCCGGCATCCGCGACACCATCCACGCTGACTTCTCACGTTTCGAAGGCTTCAGCCGCATCGCAAGCCTCGCAACTGCTGTCGACGGGCCCGCGATCGTGAGCGAGCTGCGGGAGCGCTTCGAAGAGGAGTGCGACTACCGTCGTGAAGCCGAGTGGCAAAACTGGTTTCTGGAGCGCTTCGCTGAGCAACAGGGAGTGTACGTCCCGCAGGCGATCGGTGCGCGCAGTTCGGAGACGGTGCTGACCAGTGAGTGGGTGAGCGGTAGCGACTTCTACGAATTTGCGACCGAGGCAGTCGCCGCGAGGAAACAGGCTGCGGCTCGCACGTTGTTGATCTTTGCGCTGCGATCCCTGTTTGAGCTCGGTTGCCTGAACGCTGATCCTCACCCCGGCAATTACCTGTTCCCACCAACCGATCAGGGTGAGCAGCTGGTGGTGTTTCTGGACTACGGCTGTGTGCGGCGCCTCGACGCAGACTTCGTCCGTCACGAGAAGCGCCTGTTCGAACTGGTGCTGGACGATCGGCGGGACGAGTTCGAGAGCGCGCTCTTGGCAACGCGTATGGTGACCAAGCCGAAGCGCTTTGACTTCGACTTCCACTGGCAGCTGATGTGCCATCAGTGGGCGCCGTATCGAACGGACGACTTTGAGTTCACCTCGGAGTACATCCGCGCGGGGGCGCAGTTCACCGGACCGAGCAATCCCAACCTGCGACTGCTTGCGTTCCCTCCTCAATGGATCTGGGTCCAGCGCCTGATCTGGGGTTTGCACTCGGTGCTTGCTCGACTCGGTGCATGCGGCAACTTCCGAGAGCTGGCGCGGACAGTGCTGGCGGCTGACACCGAGCTGAGCGCCGAGAGCCAATCTTCCCTGAGCCGATAGCAGCCACTTTTGCACGCCGCCTCTACCTTCGCGACCGTTGACTCACCCCCAGCTTCGGCGCAGCGTTAGGCGATGAGCGTCTACATCCTTGGTGGGTACCAGAGCGACTTTGCGCGGAACCTCGCGCGCGCGGAGCAGGGGATCGACCTGCTCGCGCGTGAGTGCGTGGAGGGTGCGTTGCAGGACGCCGGCCTCGAGCCTGGGGATGTTCAGTGTATCCATGTGGGAAATGCGTTTGGTGAGCTGTTCCTCGGCCAGGCGCAGCTCGGCGCGCTGCCGGCAACTGTGTGCCCTGAGCTCTGGGGGGTGCCAGCGATGCGCCACGAAGCCGCGTGTGCGTCGGGGAGCATGGCGGTGCTCGGCGCGATGGCGGAGATCGAGGCGGGGCGGTACGACGTTGCGCTGGTGCTCGGCATCGAACAAGAGCGAAATGTGCCGGGTGACCTCGCTACCGCGCACCTGGGTGCGGCTGCGTACATCGGTCACGAGGCCACGGAGTGCCGCTACATGTGGCCGCACCTCTTCGATCGCGTGGCTGAAGAATACGAGCGGAGGTACGGACTCGAGCACGCTCACCTCGCTCAGCTCGCGAGGAAGAACTTCAACAACGCGCGCAAGAACCCCCTCGCGCAGACTCGGCGTTGGCAGCTCGATGAGCGACACTTCTCCGACGATGACGAGCACAACCCCATCGTCGAAGGCCGTCTCAGACGACACGACTGCAGTCAGCTGACCGATGGCGCGGCGTGCGTGGTGTTGGTGTCCGAGGCGTTCGCGAAAGGTCGCGGCAAGCTGTCTGCTGGGTTGCCCCAGATCCTGGGCTGGGGACATCGCACTGCAGGGCTGTCGCTTCAGCAGAAGCTCGAGCACAGTCGCGAGTCGCCGTACGTCTTTCCTCACGCGCGACTTGCCGCTCTGGATGCGCTCCGTCGCGCTAGTATGAATTCCGTGCGGGAATTAGACGGGATCGAGACTCATGACTGCTTCAGCATCACGGAGTACGTTGCTATTGATCACTTTGGCATCACCGAGCCCGGTCAGAGCTACCGTGCCATCGACTCCGGGGAGCTCGAGCTTGATGGCGCGCTTCCCATGAATCCGAGCGGCGGATTGATGGGGCTCGGCCACCCCGTAGGAGCCACGGGTGTGCGCATGCTCTGGGATGCCGCGCGCCAGGTGACCGGTCGCGCGGGTGACAATCAGGTGCGAGATGCGAAGCGCATGGCGACCTTCAACATTGGGGGCAGCTGCACTACGGTTGCGAGCTTCGTCGTCGGAATTTGAGGAGGCAGCGTGGATATCCAAGTCATCAAGCGTCACACGAGTCACCTCCCCGAGGATGACGACCACCCGTATCGGCAAGGTGCCTGGACGCCGAATCTGGTGGAGTACGACGCGTTCGACCTCGAGGTGCTCGCAGGGGAGCTGCCAGCCGACTTGAATGGCGTCTACCTGCGCAACACGGAGAACCCAGTGTTTCCTGCGCTGGAGCGCTATCATCCATTCGACGGCGACGGCATGCTGCACAGCGTTCATTTCCACGCTGGCAAAGCGGACTATCGCAATCGCTTGATCCCGACCCGCGGTTTGGCGGAGGAGCAAGCTGCTGGAGAGCCGCTGTTCGCCGGGATCCTCGAACATCCCGGGATGAGCAAGCGCTCGGGCTGGGGGGCACGTCAAGGCATGAAAGACGCGAGCAGCACGGACGTAGTCGTGCACGCTGGCCGCGCGTTGAGCACGTTTTACCAGTGTGGGGATGCCTACGCTTGCGATCCCGTGACCCTCGAGCCCCTGGGCGTCGAAACCTGGAATGGGCGTTTCCCCACGGACTGGGGTGTCTCCGCGCACACCAAGGTGGACGAGGTCGGGCGCGAACTCTTGTTCTTCAGCTACTCCAAGCAGGCGCCGTATCTGCGTTACGGCGTCGTCGACGCCGCGCGTGAAGTGGTTCACCACACGGACATCGCGCTACCCGGTCCGCGCCTACCCCATGATTTGGCGTTCACGGAGAACTACGTGATCGTGAACGACTTCCCCCTCTTCTGGGATCCGAAGCTTCTCGAACAAGGGATCCATCATCCGCGTCTGTTCAGTGATTTGCCCACGCGCTTCGGGGTCCTCCCGCGTCGCGCTGCGGGGTCGGAAGTGCGCTGGTTCGAGGCGCCACCAACGTACGCGCTGCATTTCGCGAATGCATACGAAGACGGGGACGAGATAATCCTGGATGGCTACCCCCAGGACGATCCCGCACCACGGCGCCAGGCTGACGATGGTCCCTACTCGATGTTGATGCGCTACATCGATTTGCACACGCTGGGGACGCACCTCACTCGCTGGCGTTTCAACCTCAAGACTGGCGAAACCAAGACCGAGCGCCTCGACCAGCGAATCTCCGAGTTCCCAATGATCAACGGCCGCCACGGCGGGCGCCCGTATCGCTACGTCTACGCGATGACGAGCAAGCCGGGCTGGTTCTTGTTCAACGGGCTGGTAAAGCACGACCTGGCGAGCGGCGAAGTACAGGCGTATTCGTTTCCCGAAGGAACCTACGCGAGCGAGTCGCCGTTTGCGTCAAGGAGCGCGCAGCCAAGCGCTGAAGATGACGGTTATGTCGTGACCCTGGTCACGGACACGACGCGCGACTCGAGCGAGTGCCAAGTCTTCGACGCGAAGGACATCTCGAAAGGCCCAGTCGCCCGGCTACGCCTGCCAGAGCGCATCAGCAGCGGGACTCACTCGTTCTTCGTGCCTTCGTGGGACCTCTAGAGTCCGACCCAACCCGAGATGTAAAAGAAATAGAGGCCGCCGAGCGCCCACAGGGGGAAGGTGACGAAGCTCGAGTGGCCGCCGTCGATCTTCAGGTGGTTGTACTCCCAGAGCCCGCGCTCGAAGAACAAACTCATGATGCGGCCGTAGAGGTACTCCGTCGCGAAGCCAACGAGCGAGAACAGCAGCATCAACTTGACGTAGACGGGGTGCTGGCTGCCCAGCACCACCAGCACACCGAGAATTGGTCCGCAGAAGAGCGCGAAACGCCAAACCGCGAAGCGTCTCCGGTCCGCTTTTCGGAGGAACGCAAGCGGCCAAAGCAAGAGGCCCAGGGCGCCGCCGATCAGGCTCAGGGTGAGCGGTTCACTGAGCTGTAGTTGCGGCGCGACCCGCGGCGCTTCAGCCCCGAACATCGTCGCGGTGGCGTGAAACAGAAATGCGCCCACGGCCCAGGGAAAGAAGTTCAGCTCACTCGTGTAGCCTCGAAGCAACGAGCGGTAGCTGTATGTCCAGATCGGGACGTGAAAGAACATCCGCCAGGCGACTGACACGATCAGCTCGCCCACCACTCCGAGCACCCCCGTCCACAGGAACAGCCACAGGTAGCGGCGGTCGTAGGCTGCGATCAGGCCCAGGAACCCCGCAGGCACCCAGCCCATGAGCAGGTAGAATTTGCGCACGGAAAAGCGCTGGCTCAAGATCTCTGCTTGATACCAGCGCGCTCCGATCGCCGACAGTCCGACGATGTACAGGTTGGACCACACTCCGAAGGTCACCAGCGGTCGCAGTCGCGGGTGAATCACGTCCGCGAAGGGGAGTAGGTCGAGGGCAGCCAATCGACTCAGCCTGCGGGTTTCTTGAACTTGAGGACGAAGCGATCGCTGGTGCCGCGCTTGTCAGCCGACGCAGAGGGTGCGTCGTTCCAGTCGAGGGTGTCCTTCGGATTCCTCAGGAACTGGCCCTCCGACTCGAGCTGGAAGCCCGCGGCTTCGATCTCCTGCTTCACCAGGTCCTCTTCGATGCGGTGGAGGGTCTTGACGTCTTTGCTGCCATGCCCGGCGGCCGCGCTGTGGTCCACGACGGCGAAGACGCCACCTGGCTTCAGCGCCTTGAAGATCGCGGCGTTCATCTTCGCGCGGTCGATCTCCATCCAATACGTGTCGTGATAGAAGAGCACGAGGAACACCGCGTCGAGGTTCTTCGCTTCCTTGGGTAGCGGATCGTCGAACTCGCGATCCACGCGTACCACCGGCTTCATCACCGGTTTCTTCAGGCGCTCGCTCCACGGTGCTTCCGCGAACTTCTCGAGCACGAATTTGGGGTTTTGCGCGAAGACCTTGCCCTTCTTGCCCACACGGCGCGCGAGCAGCTCTGCGGTGTATCCGGTGCCCGCGCCCAGCTCCGCGACCTTCATTCCGGGTGAGATCTCGAAGAACGCCAAGAGCTCACCGGGGTGACGACCAGCGTCTAGCTCGCGGTCCTTGGGGTCTCGATCTTCGGCATCAAGCAACTTTTGAATATCCTCAGGGATATCTACGGCAACAGCCTCCGGGCGTGGCGGTCCGGCCGGTTCTGGTTCGGCCGTTGTCTCCGGAGGAGGCTCGGGAGCGGGAGCTTCCGAGGTTGGCGGTGGCTCCGGCGTGGCGGGGGGCGGGGCTGCTTCAGAGCACGCGAAGAGGGCGAAGGTCGTGAGCAATGCTAGGCATCGTGTCGAACGCAACATCCCGCACACGTAGACAAGTTGAATTGCCGCCGCAATCGTGGTCATCGGGCGAATCGAGCATTTGGTGCGAAGCTCACCGCGATCTCGTGGCGTCCGCTAAAGTTTAGCGGACGGTGCCCGTATTCGAGCCGTGACCTCCGAGACTTCTGACGACGCCATTTGGGTGACGTTTCGCCTGAACAACCAGCTGTATGCGCTGCCAGCGGATCGCATCGGCGAGATGCTCCTGCTCCCGGCGACCCTGCCTGTGCCAACTCAGCCGGCTTGGATCCGAGGGGTCACTCGGGTGCGTGAAGACGTGGTGCTCGTGGCCGAGGCGCGAACCCAGTTTGGCTTGCAAGCGATCAAGGAAGAGACTCGCGCTCTGGTGGAGCTCTTGTCCGCGCGCGAGCAAGACCATCGCAATTGGTTAGATGAGCTCGAGAGGTCCATGCGTGAAGGAACGCGTTTTGCGCTCGCCACGGATCCTCACCAGTGCGGGTTCGGGAAGTGGTACGATAATTACCGTACGGATAATTTGCTGTTGGCCGCGCACTTGAAACGCTTCGACGAGCCCCACAAAGCCATTCACGCCCTCGCGGCGAGGACCTTGGGGATGGTGCGAGAGGGTCAGCGCGAGCAGGCCCTCAGCGTCATTCAACAAGCGCGTGAGGGCGTGCTGCATGAGATGATTCAGCTCTTCGGTACGGCGAAGCACCTGATCGAGCAATCCACGCGCGAGATCCTGATCGTGCTGCGCGGGGCCTCCCCCAAGGCTGGTCTGTGCGTTGACGCGATCGCGCGAGTCGGAGTGATCGATTCAATTCAACCCATCGCGCAATCGCCTGCTGGTGGCGGTGTCATCAACAACGTCGCGCAGGTCGGCGAAGACGTAGTGATGCTAGTGGATGATGCGTTTCTAGCCTCCAGCTTCGCCTCGATTGGCGTGGCGTTCGACATCCAGAGCGCTGCTTAGAGCATTGCCGCGCGGTGTGGGGACACGTCCCCCCAAGTGAGACGCGACTTGTGGGCGCCCCGCCCCAGGCCGGTGCTTCCTGCGAGCCAGCGGCTCTTCGAAGCTGAGTTTGCGTCAGCTTTCTCCACATAGAAAAAGCTCCTGACGCTTCGTGTCCGAGGCGCCCGGCGTATACTGAGCTCGGTCTTCGCGAATTGCGGGAGAACAGGAGGCAAGATGCGGCTGGGGCTTACCACGTTTGGCTTGTGTGCGGTGATGTGCGTCGCCTGGATGGGTTGTGGCGACGATTCTTCGAGCGGCGGTAGCGGTGGAAGCGCTGGTGCAGGGGCCAACGGCGGTTCTGGTAACGGTGGCTCGGGGAACGGTGGCTCTGGCAACGGGGGCTCGGGGAACACTGGCAACGGAGGCTCCGGCACGGGCAACGTGGGCAACACATTTACTGGTGGTGGCCCCGACGCGGGAAATCCAGAAGGAAATGCAACCGTTCCTGCAGAAGGGCAGGCGGCGGACAGCTCGAATCCCACGACGGTGGTTGGCGACGGGACTCCCGCCAGCTGTACGTCTGACGCGTTCATCAGCGCCGTTGAGGCGGGTGGCGTGATCACCTTCAACTGTGGCGATGAGCCGATCACGATCGAGACGGATCGCACAGCGAAGATCTTCAACGACGCCTCCGACGACATCGTGATCGATGGCGGCGGAAAGGTGACGCTGAGCGGTGGGGGCACGCACCGCATCCTGTACATGAACACCTGCGACGAGGCGCAGCACTGGACAACTTCTCACTGCCAAGATCAGGAGACGCCGCGCCTGACGGTGCAGAACATCACGATGGTGGAAGGCAACTCGACGGGACAGCTCGAAGAAGGCGGCGGTGGCGGAGCCATCTTCGTGCGTGGTGGTCAGTTCAAGGTGGTCAACAGCCGCTTCTTCAACAACACCTGCGACAGCAGCGGGCCCGACTTGGGGGGCGCTGCGCTGCGGGTGCTGAGTCAGTATCAAGGCCGGCCGGTCTATGTGGTGCACAGCACGTTCGGCGGCGCCGATGGTTATGGCAACATCTGCTCCAACGGTGCTGGGCTCTCCAGCATCGGCGTCTCATGGACCGTCATCAACAGTCTGTTCACCCACAACAAGGCGATCGGCAACGGGGCGAACCCAGCGCAATCGGGGACACCTGGTGGGGGTAGTGGAGGCGCCATCTACAACGACGGCAACAGCATGACCTTGACCCTCATGGGGACGAAGATTGAGGACAACGACGCCAACGAGGGCGGAGGAGCGATCTTCTTCGTGTCGAACGACCGCAGCGGTCACCTGGTGATTCAAGACTCGACGCTACGTCGTAACCCGAGTGGCAAGTTCGAGACTCAAGGGTTCCCGGGGATTTTCGTGTTGGCCGCAGAGGACCCCCAAGTCACCAACTCCACGATCGAATAGCCGTGGTACTCAGCGGGGCAGATGACCCGCCGCGACACCATCGAGCTGTTGACCACCTACTATCAGCGCTTCAACGCCGCCAACTGGTCCGGCTTCCTCGAACTCCTCAGCGATGACGTGGTTCACGACATCAATCAGGGGGGGAGGGAGTCGGGTAGGGCGGCGTTCGGCGCTTTCATGCAACGTATGGAACGTTGCTACCGCGAGGAAATAAAAGACATCGTGATCCTCGCCGATGAGTCCGGTGAACGGGCGGCGGCCGAGTACGTCGTTCACGGGACCTACCTGAGCACCGATGAGGGGCTGCCCGAAGCGACAGGGCAGACCTATGTGCTCCCGGGCGGTGCCTTCTTCGAGCTCGCCGGGGGTAAGGTGAAGCGGGTGTCGAACTACTACAATCTCGAGGAGTGGCTGCGACAGATCGGAGCGCGCGCGTGAACGACCTGGTCGTTCGCTCGTACGTCGGAGGCGCTGCCATGCGCGAAGCCCGGGACGCGCTGGCCGCGCTGCGCGTCTCGGTGTTCCGGGACTTTCCCTATCTGTACGCAGGCAGCTTGAGCTACGAGCTCGAGTACCTGGAGGTGTACTTCCGTTCCGCGTCTGCCTTCTCAGCCGTGGTCTGGCATGGCGATGAGGCTGTGGGAGCGACGACCATGTTGCCACTCGTTGACGCTGAAGCCGAAGTGCAGAAGCCATTCGTGGAAGCGGGCCATGAACTCAGCGGGCTCGCCTACTTTGGCGAATCCGTGCTCTTGCGGGAGTTTCGCGGCCGTGGCTTGGGAGTGAAATTCTTCGAGCTGCGGGAAGCTCACGCGCGTTCCCTAGGGCTCTCTCGTGCAACGTTTTGCGCGGTGGATCGTCCAGTCGATCACCCACTGCGTCCCGCAGGCTATGTGCCGAACGATCGCTTCTGGCAGCACCGCGGCTACCGCAAGGTGCCTGAACTACAGGCCCGCTTCAGCTGGCCAGACATCGGAGACAGTGAGTCGACGTCCAAGACGATGACCTTCTGGTTGAAAGACTTATAAGCCGTGTGGAAAATTATCTCCAACTCAGTTAGTGCGTCCTTCGTAGCGTCGCTGCTGGTCGCGTGTTCCGCCGCAGCGCCTGAGCCCAGCGCCTCACCCAACGCCGGCACGCCTCAGCCTGTGAGTCCGCCCGCGACCGGCGCGACCACGGCCAGCGCAGAGCCAAGCGTCGCTCCTCCCCCCCAACAAGCGGAGCCCCCCGCCCCGCAAATCGAGCAACGGGAGCTTGGCGCCGTCGAGCACTCGCTGGATAAGCCGGTGATCTCGCTGGCGCTCGGGCAGCCTCGCGTGGCTGCGTTGGTGAGTGGAGGTGATGAGATCACGCCGTGGCTATTCGAGAACGGGAAATGGCGTGCCATCGCCATCCCTGAGCGTCTCAACGTCACGGCGTCCGATCTGAAAACCGCGCGGATATACTTTGGGCGTGACGACAAGCCGCGCATCATGGGCGCCCGACAGGTCGAAGGCCAAGTGCGGCAGCTCTACCTGCGCTACCGCGGGGGCGAGTGGAAAGTCGAAAAGGCAGAGATCGCGCGCCTGGCCAACGACCCCCCTGCTGCGATGTGGGGCCTGCTGGGTCACGCCGACCCGGAGGTGGTCTGCAAGCAAGGCGATCAGTGCATCATCAAGCGCCTGACCGGGTGGAAGACGATGGACGCCGGGCAGAAGACTCCACGTGTCGACTTGTCCGGAAAGGAAGCGTTCGCCCTGTACGACGACTCCGTGGCGATCCTTGATGGCCTCGCGTGGCGAGAGATCGCGAAGGTCGAGGCGCCGCGGGGCATGTGGGGCAACGCGCAGGAGTTCTGGATCAGCTCAGCGGCCAAGGCGCCCCAGCTGCTGCACGGCGGCGCGGGAAAGCTCGAAGCGTTACCGGCACCTGTTTCCGTGCCAGGTGGTAATTGGGGCTCGGGCCCCAAAGATGTGTGGGTTGCTGGCGCCGAGGGGCTCGCCCACTACGCGGGCGA
>JBFXBK010000076.1:0-29468 GCA_050183255.1 Polyangiaceae bacterium
TAGATGGTTTTGATGTGAACGAGTTCGACTTTTATATCGGCACTTCGAGCGGCGCGAGCATCGCCGCGGCGCTCGCAGGTGGCAGGCCGGTGCAGCGCATGTATCGCGCCTTCCTGGATCCGGCGGATACGTACTTTCCGCTGGAGCGGAAGCACATCCTGCGTATGGACTTCGCTGAGTGGCAACGCACCGCGACCACGGCGCTACGCGCGGTAGGCAAGGGCACCCGGAGCCTGCTCAAGCGCGCACCGGAGCCCAGTCGCACCGCGCTCTGGGAAGAGCTGGACCGGCTATATGACTCCCAGCCGGCTGGCGTCTTCTCCCTCGAGGGTTACGAGCGTTTCCTTGCGGATTTCTTCTATCGGCGCAGCGTGCCGAACACCTTCCACGGCATGCCGAAGGAGCTGTTCATTCTGAGCCATGACCTGGACTCCGGCGAACAGGTGCTGTTCGGCGCACCAGGTTTCGATCATGTGCCCGTCAGCCGCGCCTGCATCGCCAGCATGGCTTTGCCGCCGTTTTTCAGCCCCGTGCGCATCGGGGATCGTCACTACATCGACGCCGGCGCGGCTCAGCTGGCGCAGCTGAACGTGGCGGTCGAGCGCGGCGCGGATGTGCTCGTGGTGGTGAACCCAATGGTGCCCGTCGCTGCCGAGCAGGTCCCGACCGGCCATGGTCAGCAGAACAGCGTGCGCGACAAGGGCTACCTCTGGGTCGCGAACCAGGCCATGCGCATCGCGATGCATGCGCTCCTGGTTGAAGCCGTGGCGCGCATTCGCGCGAGCGGCGAGTGCGAAGTCATCCTGATCGAGCCAGAACCGACCGACGGCATCTTGTTCATGCATAACCCAACCAGCTTTTCCGCGCGGAGAGCGATCCTGGAGTATGCTTATCGCACCACCCGGGAGCGAGTGAATGGCTGGCTCGTCGGCAAGGAAGCGGCCGTCGAGCGCGCTGGCTGGCAGACGCGGCCGCCGGTTTCTCGCATGCCGCCGCCGCCGCTGGAGGACGAGGCGTGAAGTGGGGGAGAGCAACCGAGCAGGGCAGCTACACAAGAGTCCGCATCAAGCTGTTCGCTGCCGTTGTTCTCAGCGTGTGGCTCACCGCGTGTCAGGAACCGTATCGCGTCGGTGAGTTCGTTTGGGTGGAGTGGGAGGGCAAGAACTACCCCGCGTACATCATCGACCAGAAGAGCAAGACGCGCTTTCGCGTGCACTTCGACGGCTACGACGCGCGCTGGGACGAAGACGTGACCCTCGACCGCATCAAGGGGCGCATCGAGGACGGCAAATCAGTCAGCGCGCCGCCACCGCCAGAGAAAGTCGCGCGCGTGCTCGGGCTCAAGCCGCGGCCCTCAGCCAGCAGCGCGTCTCTCGTGAGCCCGTACCAAAAGGGTGACAAGATCCGCGTGAAGTGGCGGGAGAGCATCTACCCGGCAACCGTGGTGGAGGTGCTCGGCCCGGACAAGTGCAAGGTCCACTACGACGGCCACGAAGAGGCCTGGGACGAAGTCGTCGACACCACGCGCATAGAAGGTCGGCGCTAGCTGCGAGCTAAGGCAGCGGTACTTCCACGAAGCTCGAGCTGCGGTCAGGCATGTCGACGCCGAGCTCTTTGTCGGCGTTCTGGCCGCTGCACAACACAGCGCCGTCAACGCGACGCACGCAGGTGTGAAAGCGGCCCACTGCGACTTCAGTGAACTCTTGGTTTGGTTCGATTGGCGTCGCAGAGGGGCGAAACTGGGTGTCACCGGTGCCGAGCTGCCCTTCGGCGTTGCGCCCCCAGCACCAGAGCCGCGCCGCGGCGTCGATGGCGCAGACATGGAATGCCTTGAGCGAGAGCTAGCGGAAGTCGCTCTTGTCGCCCACGCGCGTGGGCGTGAACCGAGCTGTGGTGTCGCCGGTGCCGAGCTGCCCCTCGCCGTTGTCGCCCCAGCAGTGAACGCTGCCTGGGGTCTGAATACCACACGCAATGCGTTGCCCTGCGGTAACATCGCTCCAGACGCCGATGTCGTCCACCAAGGTCGGCGCGCCGTACTGTACGTCGGAGCCGTCGCCCAAGCCGAGCTGACCCTGGGTGTTGCGTCCCCAGCAGTAGAGGGCGCCGCCAGCGGCGATGGCGCAGGTGTGGCCGTCGCCGGCGGACACCGCGGCCCAGTCGTGACGTTGATCGACGAGCCACGGCGTCGCTTGATTCTCCCGGGTGTCTGCGTGACCCAGCTGGCGCTCGGCGTTGCGCCCCCAGCAGTAGAGCTCCCCGAAGCGCGTCACTGCACAGGCGTGACCGGAGCCGGCGCTCAGGCGATCGATCTCGTCGCTCAGCTTGGCGGCGCTCGGCAGTTGACGATCGCCGAACTCGCCTATGCCGAGCTGTCCCTCATCGTTGCGTCCCCAGCAGTTGGCGCTGCCGTCCTTGCCCAGCGCGCAGCCGTACTCACCCCCCAGGGTCAGGGCCGCGGTGTTCTCGAGACCGGGCACGAGCACGGGCGGGGAAAGCAGTGCTGGATCGCTCTGAGCCAATGCGAAGCCTGAGTTGTTGCCCCAACACCACACGCCGCCGTTCGCGCCTTCTGCGCTCCTCGCGACGCAAGAGTGCACCTGGTGGGCGCCCAAGCCTGAGCCGCCAGGCGCTCCCGGCGTCTCCGTGTTGCTTGCCCCAGGGAATAACTCATAGCGTTCTGTGCAGGCGCTCGTGGCAAGCATCCACACACACAGCGCCACGTCGCCGAACCAAGCTGAGCGGAACATGCGCGTCACCAGCGCCCCCCTACGCCGAGCGCCCCGTGGAACTCGACGCCGCTCACGCCAGTCAGCTCACGGCCCCGTCCGGTTGCGGTCGCGCCGAGCAGACTGTACCCCGTCCCGGCTTTGAGGGTTAGATACCATGTGGGATCGAGGGAGAGGTCCAAACCGACAGAGGTCCTGGCGATCAGCAACGGCGCGCCTTGACTCACTTCGCTACCCGATTTCGTGCGGCTCTCGAAGCGCACCCAGCCGCCGCGCAGCCCGACCTCCCAATCGAGTCGAAGCATTGCTACGTGGAATATATCGAGGAACAGGAACGCCTCGCCCGCCAAGAGCTTGGCGTCCACGTCCCCGAGGCGCGAGCTTTCGCTCAGCGCGAGCCGCGGGCCCAGCGCGAGTCCCAGTCCGAAGTCATCAGCTACGTTCTTGCGCAGCGTGAGGTCGGCGCCAAGGTGGGTCTGCCCTGCTGCGTAGGCTTCGAACGCTCCACGCAGGTCGATACGCAACCCCGCCTCGTTCGCTCCGATGGTGTCCTGGTTTACGCGATGCACGACGTCTGCAGCTGGCCGGCGCTCGTGAGCCTCCTCAGCCTGGTGGTCCCGCGACGAATCCAGCTCCAGTTCGACCCAGCTCGCGCGCACCAGCTCTTCGGTCGCGATGGCGACGGCGAGCGCCTGAGCCTCTTGGGAGTACCCCCGCACGTCGACGTCTCGCCCCACACGCTTGCGGGTGACGCTGTCCTTGACGTCCACGCTCAGGCTCACGCTGTCGTCGTTGCTGGCTGCGAAGCGCACCTCGGCGAGTGGCGGCTGCTTTGCGCGCGCCGTACGTTCGCAGACGGAAACACCGTACACCTCGAAGCCGCGGCGCAGGTGCTCGAGCACGGCGTGCCGCCGATCGGGGCTCCAGTCCTCGCCCCAGCTCAGGGCGATCCAGGGGCCGTCGCTGCAAGTCGCGCTGGCGGGCTTGGCGGCGCCGCCAGGCGCGACGTAGAACAGCGCTAAGACGAGAGCTGCTTGCAGGAGCGGCTTCATCGCGGCTTGGCGGCAGAGCCCTTGCAGCTCGCTCGCACTTCGTTCACGTGCACACCCTTGGGGTGGCGACTCAGATAGCGGCTCTGTGCAGCTAGGCAGCGTCTTTGGTCTCCCGCCTGATCATAGCTCAGCACCAGCTGAGCCAGGGCGTCGTCGTTCAGTTCGCGATCCTTCGCCGCTTGCTCCAGCGCGTCCGCGGCGCCCTCGGGATCTGCTTCTCGGGTTCGCTTGAGGCGACCGAGTTCTAGCGCGGCTAGGCTAGCGTGGCGATCCTTGGGGAAGCGCTTGAGCAGGCTCTCGTAGCCGGCGATGGCCGCTTTGTAGTCGCCGCGGCGGCGTGCGACCGTGGCCTGGTCGAACAGCGCTGCGGCCTGCGTCTCCTCGTTGAGGTGCGGGGCGCTCGCTGGTTGTGGCGGCGAGCTCGCTCTGAGGCTCGCTGAGGCGGCGGTGTCGGTGCTCGCTGGCGGCAGCGTGGCGCTCGCTGGCGGCAGCGCGGTGTTCGGTGCCAGCGTGGGTGCGTCGCTGGACCAGTGGCCGCCCGCATGAACGCGGGTCAGGAGCTCTTGGCTCTCCCGGCTTCGCACTTCGATCGTGCCTTCGCTCACGTCGACTTGACTAGTGTTTCCGTCGGGATCTACCTTGACCTCGAAGCGCGTACCCACGACTCTCACCTCGTGGTGCGCGAGCATCACCGAGAAGCGCCGGTCCGGGTTCGGGACGACTTGGAAGTAGGCGCTCCCCGACCGGAGGTCGATGCGCACGCTGAGCGGGGTGCCCTCGACTACCTCCAAATCGGTGCCCGGTTGCGAGACCACCGAAGAGCCGTCCGGTAGCTTTAGACGGGTCGGTTGCGCCAGCTCGGTGCGATGGGTGTACGCCTGCCATTGGTGGACGCCAACACCGACGACCGCCAAGCTGGCGACGAACAGTGCGCTGCGGATAGCGCGCCGTCTGCGCCTCAACCCTCGACGCTTGTGGTGCACACCGCTCCACAGCGCTTCGCGCTCGGCGCTCGAGAGCTCGGTCTCTCTGAGGTGACCCTCAAGCGCCACGGTTGCCTCCATGATTGAGCTGCAGCTCGAGCTGGCTCTCCGCTGCTGCCAGCCAGCGCTTGGTCGTCGACAACGAGCGGCCCAGCTGTTCAGCCACTGCAGGCACGCTGAGGCCTTCCACGCGGCGCAGGATCAATGCCGTGCGCAAGTTTGGATCGAGCTTTGCTACCGTGCGGTAAACGGCTCGCAGCTCCACGAGGACGTCTGGAGGAGCGCTGGGACTCACGAGCTCCGCGATCGCGAGGTCGTCTGGTGGTGCGGAGCGGGAGCGGCGAAACCCTAGGCGGTTCAGCAGTCGTTGTTTCCGAAGGCGGTTCTTCACGATGTGAATCGCGATGCCTCGCAGCCAGCCTCCGAAGGCCTCCGCTTCACGTAGCCGGTGGAGACTCTCCATGGCTTGCACGAACACGTCTTGCACGATGTCGTCGTGATCGGCGGCATCCGGCAGCAGGCGACGCACGAAGCCATACACGCGCTCCACGTGCCGCCGAAACAGTTCTGACTGCGCGGGTTCTTCTCCAGCCCGGGCGCGCGCGACCAGCTCCGCCAGGCTGCGTTCCGCAGCTTGGGTCGCTGGTTGTGGGAGGCGGAGAACTTTTGCGTGCACGGGCCCTAGGGTATTGGTCACACGAAGCGAGAGAACGGGTTCATCTTTTCTCGATTCACCGGCTTATCGTGCGGGAAAAGCACCGGATGGCGCGTTTCTGTATGGATTGACTCGCAGCCCAGTTTTTTTCGGACCGCTTGTGGGGGCAGGGGTGACTTAGCTCCGACACCGGCGTTGCCCACGCAGCGCATCTCGAACGAGTGTGGAGGATTCCAGTCATGCGCAAAGTGTTCCCTTGGTTCTTGGTCTCGACTCTGGCTGCGACGCCACTCGTGGCCTGTGGCGGTGATGGCTCGAGTGATGGGAGCGGTGGCTCTGGTGGCGGTGGGAACGGCGGAGCGAGCGGCAATGGAGCTTCAGGAGGTAGTAGCGCGAACGGTGGTAGCGCGGGCTCTGCCCAGGGCGGCTCTGCCCAGGGCGGCTCTGCTCAGGGCGGCTCGGCACAGGGCGGTTCAACACAGGGCGGCAGCGCGGGCGCATCAGGCAGTGGCGGCTCTGGAGGCAACGTCACGATCGGAGACTGCAACGACGGCATCGACAACGATGGGGACGGCTTCACTGACTGGGGAAGCGATCTCGGATGTGCGAACGCCGAAGACGACGAGACGTCGGGCACACGCTCGGAGGAAGACGGCTTCACCACCTACGACGTCGGAACAGATAGTCAGCTGGTCTACGTCAGCGAAAGCGAAGGCGATGACAACAACGACGGCAGCACGCCAGCCACTGCCGTGAAGACGTTGACCAAGGGAGCTTCCCTCGTGAGAGATGGGGAGAACGACTTCTTGTTGCTGAAGCGTGGGGACAGCTGGCGAGGCGAGAACCTCGGGCGCTTCAAGTCGGGCAGAGACGCGGCACATCCCCTGGTGATCGCAGGCTACGGGGAGTCTACGGCGCTGCCACGCATCGAGGTGGACAGGAACTTTATCGACCACAACGGCAAGGCGCGCAGCTTCGTCCACTTGGTCGGGCTCGAGATCGTCTCCTACCCGAAGATCCCTGGGGATTCAGCCTTCGATGGCGCGACTGGCGGAGGGTTGCGCTATGTGGGTGGTGGCAGCGGTCTGCTCATCGAAGGATGCCACTTCTTGTATGGCGAGATGGTGTTTCAGTCCTATGACGTCGAGCACTACGACGGTATCGAAGTGCGGCGAAACGTGATCGAGCGTAGTTACCATGCGGATACATGTGGCAACAACTCAGCCTACCGTCCCTCTGGCATCTACTCGAGCCACGTCGACAACCTGTTGATCGAAGAGAACCTCTTGGATCACAACGGGTGGAACGAAGATCAGGTCAGCTCCGCCTGCGCCACGATCTACAACCACGACATGTACTTGAACGCGGATCACCTGGTGGTTCGCGGCAACATCATCGCGCGCGCGTCGAGCATGGGCATCAAGATGCGCTCGGACGACACGGGCGGCGCCGACGACCTGATCTTTGAAAACAACCTGATCGTGGACGGCGAAATCGGCATCGGAATTGGCGGTAACACCGACCTGCCGGATCGCTTCTCGAACGTCCAGATCAAGGACAACGTGTTCACCCAGATCGGCTTGAGCCAGCCGACGAATCGTCCCTTTGCTTGGCTGCTCGACGTCGCTGACAACGCGACCGCCACGATCGAAGGCAATTACTTCCTGCATCAACCCTGGCACAACAATGGCTACGGGATCAGCATCGGCAGCGGCTCCGCCAGCAACATCACGATCAACGACAACCTGTTCTACGACCTCAAGGGCAACGGCATCATCCTCAAGCCCCAGAGCGGGTGGTCCAACGTCGCCGTCACCAAGAACCGCATCATCGATCCAAGCAACGGGTCGTGTCTGATCAAGCACGAAGGTTCGTTCGCGGCGGTGAGCTACGCCGACAACGAGTACAGCTCGGGTAGCGGTCAGCGCTTCTGCGTCGATGGCAGCGACCGCGATTTGGCGGCGTGGAAGTCGGCTTCGGGGGAGTCCACGGCCGCGGCGTGGAGTGGCTCCTTCAGCGATCCGGATCGCACCCTCGGCAGCTACTCCGGCACCGTCGGCCTGCCCGCGACCATCGAGGGCTTCCTGAGCGCGGCGCTCAAGCAGAGCCGCTTGAACTGGCGCACGGATCTACAAGCCGCCGCGGTCAACGCCTACATCCGCGCCGGCTTCAACTGACGCCACTCCACGAAGCGCTTCCTTAACTTGCTCGGACAGCACCTCGAGAGTGTAGGTGCAGCGACCACCAGAAACGGCCAGCGACGGGACTAAAGTTGTCCCTCGCGGGCCCGTTCCGATAGCCATCCTTCACGCGCCCCTGACACTTGCTCCGCGCAAGGCTGGTGGTGCTAACGGCTAAGGGACCGCCTCGAGTGCGGACCCACTGGAGGCTCAGCTTGTTCACCCCGCTCACCGCCGACTCGTTACCGCGCGAAAACGACCCGACGACCGACTTGCGGCAGGAGGTCGAACCGGTCTCACGACGTCGTTGGCTCCAGACGGGCGCGGCCATCCTCGGCGCGTTGACCGGCGTTGGCTACACCGGTAGTGCCAGCGCGGCGACGCGCGTCGTGGCCCTTGGCGAAGTGGACAGCAAGGTGCGTCGCGACGAGCGCTGGCTGCAACGCGAGCTGAAGAAGGCGCTGAAGGCGGAGCTCGGGCGCATGGAGGTTCCCAAGGGCGCGCGCGAGCAGTACGTGCTCAGTGTGAACCTGACCCAGCTCTTCACCAAGCAGCGGGAGGGACGGGATCCAAAGCACGGGGAAGCCGAGAGCACGGCGGTGATCTCGGCGGTGCTGCGGAAGGCGAAGGGCGGCACGCTGCACGCGATCCTGCGAGGCAAGGCGACCGCGGTGGATTCTCATGTGGACGCTCGCGAGATCGAGCTCTCCGCGCTCCAGGGAGCCGTCCACAGCGCGCTCCGTCGCGTGCCCGACGCGATCACCGACTGACGGTTCCTTCGATAGCCCGCTGTCAACGGATTAGCAGCGGGCGCGATCACCGCGCCAGTGCATGCTGTGCTCCAGCCTACGGCAAGATCTCGAGGCCGCTAGGAGGAGTTCATGCACGAAGATCGCTACGACGCCTTGCTGGGCGAGCTACACGCGTACGCGCCGCTCTACCCCAGGTTCGGCCTCAACCTGGCGAATCACGCACCGATGGTGCTGGATGCACTGTGGGAGCTAGGCGCCGACGCTCATGCGGAGGCTTGGCTCGCCAAGAGCGCCCGTCACCTAGTACCGTTGCCACGCGGTAACCCTCTGAAGCTGCGTGAGCGCGCGTCGGCGCTCGGGGACGGTACGCGCGCCGCAGACTGGATCGCTACGTTCGGCGCGGACCTGCGTGAACAAGGTGTCGAGCGCACGCTGGGGGTCGCCCTGCCGCTGCTGGCACCCGGAGTGATGGCAGCGTCTCTCCACGGAGTGCTCCGCACGGCTCACGCACTTCGCGCGCTGTCGCGAGCGCACACGCCAACGCGCCTCGAAGAGCTGGCTCACGGACTCGGAAGCTGGGCCGCTGGTCATCAGTTGTTGCCGGGGCTCACGCGGCCCACCTTGCTGGCGAGCGAGCGCCTCACGCCCCTCGACTGGCTCGCCGAGGTGCCGCTCTTGCCGCGCGGGGAGCAGCTCCCGGGGCTCTTGCATGAGGTCGTGAGTCCGCTCGCGACGCACCCGCCGTGGCTCGAACACTTGCGCCGTTTGGGCCGAGTGGTCGCCGATGAACCGGCGCTACACGCCATTGCCGCCTGGTCGGCGCAGCGCCTCGCGCTAGATCCCGAGGGAAGTAACGCGCACCTGCACGGTGTGACCGTGCCGAGCAGCCTCGTGTGGTTTGCGCCGTGGGTCTCACAGAGCCAACTGGACGCGCTGGCTCGTCACGTCGTGCTCTCGCTCGGTGCCGTGCACGCTGCCAGCGCTTCCGACGGCGCGAGCCAGTGTGCACCCACGTCGCACCTCTCCCCCAAAACCCTGATCGAACAGGCCTTGGCGAGCGGTGACGATCACGCGCTCAAGGTCACCGAGGCGGCGCTTCGCATCTCAGCCCGGGGACTCGTAGACGAGCAGTGGCTCATGCGGGGCGCAGAGAAATGGGTACGTCGCGCCTATGCTCGACTCGCCGCGTAGCGCCTTCAAATATTGCCTGGGGGAAGACTCATGTGTGCCGAGCCACTAGGTGATAGTGACCGCCCGCGAGACCCAGTAGCTCGATCAGCTCGAGGTGCTCGCGGTGCGCCGCAGCATCGAGTTGAATGGGCTCCACACCCATTTCCGCACGGGTCAAGCTGATGCCAAGTACCCCAGCTGCGTGCACGTCCTGGAGCATGTTCTTCCCGCGGAAGTAGTCGGGCCCAGAACCGTCCTCTCGAACCTCTCCAAAGACCAAGCGCGCAGCCCCAAGGGGACCGCAACACGCGAGGTAGAGCCCGACGTGCGACTCGAACTCCACGCTGAGCCGCGAGACGTCGTCCGCTAGTCCCTCCAGCAGCGAACGTGCCCTCGCGATTCCAGTCGTCAACTTCTCGAAGTCCATGCCCGCGCTTGGGACGTCATCCGAGGCGTCGACCCGTAGCAGCGGGACCCCCAGCGCCATCGGACAGTGCAGCATCTCGGCCGGGTCTTTCACATACATGAGCGCGCCGCCGCAGACGAGCACGACCTCAGACAACCTCGCAGCTGAACGGGCGCACTCCAGGGCTGCGGCGTAGGAATGCATCGGCTCCTTGCTCGCGAGCCCCGCGATCAAGAACGCGCTCACCTCATCCGTGCGGAAACCGTGATACCACTCGTCTTCACCCAACGCCCGGAACGCTGGGTCGAGGTTCGGGTCGGCAACGAACCTCGGTTCGCTCGCCTCGGCTGCGTCAGCTTGGAGCCAAGGTCGCCCCGCGAGGAGCCGCAACGTCTCCGTATGACTCACCACGGGGATCCCCAGCGCCTCGGCTTTCTTCAGCTTGCTTGCGCCGGGCTTCACTCCACAGAGCAGCGCGTTCACCCGCTTGGTGACTCCGCTCGCCACGTCGGCGCCGAGGCGCTCTAGCCGTCGCTCAGCTGCGTCCCGGGGGAAGCCCGCGATTTCTCCGCTGACCACCAGGCTGAGCCCACTCAACGTCTGCGGCGTGGGGACCGCACCGCGTTCGAGTAACGCGCCATGGGCAGCCGCACAGAACTCCAGGTAGTGCGAACGGCGCTCCGCCTCGAGATCCCGCTTCTTCGACTTGGCCCACGTCTGAGCGGCGCCTTCGAGCCCGCGGCGCCACATCGTCAGCGTATCCATTGCGGATAACCCCGCGGAAACGGACAGCATGGCGCCGTTGCCCCTCGGGTCTCGAGTTGCCGGAAGCAGGAGCCGCTGCTCGCGAGTGTCTGGAAGTTCCTGTAGTACATCTGCTCCGCCCTCGAGCACAGACAGCAAGAGTTCCATCGACCCCGAGAGCGCTGCCGCGTGGAGAGGCAACACCGCGGGCATCACCCGCGAGACCAGGTCGAAGCGAGGGCACACGGCGATGCAGGCCTTGGCTCGCTCGACCGAGTCGGGGATCCAGTAAGCCAGCCGGTGGAGTGCGGCGACGACAGCGTCCACCCGCGCAGCTTCGGAGATCTCGAGCTCGGAGATGGCACGGACCAGCTCGGGTTCCGCGGAGCCCATGACGTCGCTGTAGACGCAGGCGACGTTGCCCGCGGGTGTGCTCACATCGACACCATGAGCGCTGAACTCTCGCAGGAAGCGCACACGGCTCGCGACGTCGAAGGAGCGGTTCTCCAGTAACGCGCGCAGCGTCAACAGGTTCGCGGGAAAGCCTAGTCCTAGATCGAAGCAGGCTGCGAGCCAGCCCTCGAGCGTCTTTTGCTCGCGCGGGTTCATGCGCATCGCGCACACCGCGGGCAGGCTTCCGGGGCGGGGGTCCGCGGCGAACGGTCGAAGCAGCACAGCTGGCCCTTCGCCGTTCACCACCCGCTCGACCTCGGCGAAGTCAGCTTCGCGAAACGCATCGAGCAGGCGCTCCGTGGTGTGCCCATCTAGCGGTTGTCGTTCGGCGCCGCTCACCTAGCTCACTCCTTGGTCAGCTTGCACTTGTCGAGCCAGCCACCGCGCCACTCCCCCTCGAACTTTACCTTGCTGTTCTTGGCGATCTTGGGGTCGCTCTCGAGCACGCACTTGAAGGAGTTGGTCTTGGCCTCGTCATCCGCCACGTAGGCCCAGTGGTGTGTCTCGCCGTTGAGCTTTGTCGTCTCGAAGAAGTACATCACGCCGGTCCCGCTGAGTGATTTTCCCATCAGCTTGGCCGCGTTGTCCTTGATGGTCTTGGGGGTGAGGCCCGTCGTGGGGACCTCTGCGGCGGGCGCTTCTGCCGCAGCGCCCTTTTCATCGGCGGCGCCCTTCTCATCGGCGGCGCCCTTTTCATCGGCAGCGCCCTTTTCATTGGCAGCGCCCACCGCGGGAGGCGCTTCGGCTGCCGCCGGCGTCGTCGTTGCGCTCGCGCTGCCTTTGGCGTCGCCACTCTCCTGATTGCAAGCAATCGCGATCAACCCCAGCGCCGCCAGCGTTCCCAACTTGTGCCACATACGTCTCGTCCTCTCCATTCAGCGACCCTTTTCGCTTGTGGGGACGGTATACGCTACACAGTCGCTAGAGGTGCCCTCCAGGCGTTCCCGATCCGGAGAGCCCTGCTCTCGAGATCGGGAGTCAGCGTTGGCTCGGCGCGCCCCCGAACCAGCGCTCGCCATACGCGCCAACGCCCGGCATGCGACCCATGCTTTGCCATGCGGCAACGAGTCGGCCGCGCTCATCAGGGGTGAACGTATCTGGTCGGGTGTCCAGCTCTCGCTTGGCGATGGAGAGCCAGCCGTCAGCGCGCACCGCATCACCCACTGCGAGGTACGAGAGCCCACGATACAGGGCATAGTGAGCCTGCTCGCTGCGAGACAACTCCGGGTAGTCCGCCTCGGCTGCGCTGAACTCGTGGAGTGCGTCGGGGTAGCGTGCGTCGCGGTAGTGGTCTCGCCCGAGCTCCCAGCCGCTGCGGCAGCCGGTGAGCCCGAGCAGACCTGCGACGAGGGCATGGCAGAGCAGTAACCGCGACATGGCGACCTTGTCGGTCACTCGGCGTGGGAGTTGCGCGAGGAATTCACGCGCGCCGAATCAACATCGCGTCGCCGAACTCGTGGAGCTTGAGGTCAAACGCGGCACCCAGGCGCCACGCGGTGTCCAGCGCGTGATCCGAGGCGAACGCACGGGTCAGCTCCCGGTGGCTGCTGCCCGCTTCATGGATCCCCGTGAGCAAGGCATCCACGACTCTCGGGCGGTACTCGGCGTGCAGCTTGAGCCGCGCGAGGCCCGGGCCACTCCGAAGCGTGCCGTCAGGCAACGCCCCAGCTTCCAGGGCGCGGGTCGTGCTGCTGCCTACCGCCACGATCAGGCTGCCGCGCTCGCGGGCGGCAGCGACTGCGGCGGCCGTTGCCTCGGGGATCTCGAAGCGTTCGGGGAACGGCAACAGCGAGTCGAGCGCGGCATCGCCGGTCGATGAGATCCCCGCCGCGTGAGTGAGCCACGCGAGCTCCTGCCCCGCGGTTCTGAGCGCGACGAGCACGCTGGCGCTGAGGTGCCTGCCCGCGCTCGCGGGTTCGATCGCCCATGGGCGACCGACGTAGCTGTTTTGCACTTCGCTGAGCTCGTGCGGACGCTCGGTGTATGCGTACTGGATGGGGGCGCCGCTCGCGTACAGGGCGTCCAGCAGCCCGCGGTAGCCCGTCGCGCAACGGAGCTCGAAGAGCCGGCCAGTCTGACGCAGGACTTCGAGGCGGGTTCCGTCCGACGTGGCGCTGCTCAGCAACCAGCTGCCAGCCCGGAGCTCAGGCACTTGGCCGCGTTGCTCGGTTTGCACCTGGTAGTCTCCGTTGCCAAATCCGATGGCGCTGCAGTCGCCGCTCTCGTCATTCAGGCTCACGATCCTGAGCTCGATGCGTGCGCCGCTGCCCTCGACCTCTACCCACAGGGACGCCGGGAGCACCGCGGCGTCATTGAGTACCCACAACGTTGCCTCGGGGAATAAATCTGCCAGTTCTGCATCCGCTAGCACCCGGGGCCGGCTGTCGCCTTCGACGAGTATGACGCTGCCCTCACCGTTGGGGCGTGGTACGCGCTGAGTCGCCAGCTCGGGCAGGCCCTGCGGGGCCCACGACTGAAGCACGGCGTTCATGCGGCCTCCAGGGCGTTGAGCTCTCGCGTCGAGAGGCGCGCGCCGTTTCGGACGCGGTACGGAGCCGCGAGCAGGTTGGCGAGCTGGGTCGCGATCGCGCGGGGGTCGGCGAGCGTCGCCGGGTCCGCGTCGGGCATTGCCGCGCGGTGCATGTCCGTGTCCATTTCCCCGGGGTCCACGCTCAGCACGCGCAGGCTATCGCCCAGCTCAGCCGCTAGCGTGCCGAGCAAATGATCGAACGCAGCCTTGGATGCAGCGTAGCCTCCCCAGGTTGGGTAGTGCTCCACCGCGGCGTCGGAGCTGATCCCGAGCACCACTCCGCGCCCGTGGAGCAAGAAGTTCCCTGCCACCGCCCGCGTCAGCGCGAGGGGACCAAATACGTTGGTGCGAAACACTTGCTCCAGGCGTCCGGGGTCGCCGTCCAGCAAGGACGCCAGGGGAGTTTCCCCGAGGTCTGACGCGTTGTGTACAACGGCGTCGAGGGGGCCGATCAGCGCCTGCGCGAGCCCAGCGATGCGGGGCGCGTCGGCGAGATCCGCGACATCCGCGACGATTGCTTCGGCTCTCGCACCTCGTGCTTCGCCGAGCTTTCTGGCCTCGGCGGTGGTGGCTTCCAGGCCTTCGGCGTTGCGCGCTACCAGGGCGACGTTGACACCACGGCGGCAAAGTTCGAGCGCCAGCGCGCGGCCCAAACCACGGCTCGCGCCGGTGATCAATACTGAACTGACGCGCCAGTTCTTCGGTTCTCCGTGCGGCATTTGCTTCCTCCTCATGGCAGGAACCATGCAGCCGCCCTGCTGGTGTGTCGTCAGCGTTGCTATTGCGTTGACAGCTTGATACTAGCTTGACCGATGGCGATCTCGAATGGTGCCGAGGGGCAGCCGGCAGGCTCCCCCCAGGTGGACCAGGCGGCGGCGGAGCGCGCGGCGACCAACCTGGCCAACAACATCCGTGCGTTGCGCGAGCTGCGGAAGCTGACCCAGCAGCAACTCGCTCAGCTCTCTGGGGTGCCGCGTCCCACCGTCGCGAACCTCGAGACCGGTGGCGCAAACCCGACCCTCGGCGTGTTGGTGAAGATCGCCTCCGCGCTCGGGGTGAGCATCGAGGAGCTGATCCTTGCGCCTCGCTCCTCGGCCAAGCTGTATCCCGCCGGAACTCTACCGAGCCGCACTCGCGGCAAGGTCAAGGTTCAGAAGCTGCTGCCGGATCCCATCGTCGGCCTGGAGATCGAGCGCTTCGAGCTGCCGGTGGGCGCCAGGATGACCGGCATCCCCCACACCCCGGGCACGCGGGAGTACCTGACCTGTGAGGCGGGAGAAATCGAGCTTGCCGCGTCAGGCGACGTGTTCCGCCTGAATCCAGGCGACGTGGTCGCTTTCCGTGGGGATCAGAATCACTCCTACACCAACCGCGGCCGCAAGACTGCAGTAGCCTACAGCGTCGTTGCCCTCGCCCCCGCTCCCGTCTGAACACTCGGTCGTGACTTCGTGATTGGCTGCGAGGGGGTGGGGGGGAGGACAGCTTCTAGCTCGCTCTAGGCCAGCGGATGCCAGTCGTCGCCGTCGGAGGCGTGCTGGGAGGCCTCTTCCGCGGCGATCAGCTCGCGCTCCCAAGCTTCGGGCATCTGCGCCGCCAGCTCTCGGGTCTCCCGGTCGCGCTCGGCCTGATCCAAGAGTGTCGCGATGCGCTCGAGCAAGACGTGAGTCGTCGACTTGTCCAGAGCCGAGAGCCCAACGGCGTCGGGTTCGTTCTTCACCGCCGCGACCTCGTCGGGGCTCAGGCGATCAAGCTTGTTGTAGACCAAGAGCCGCGGGATCTGGTCGAGTTCGAGCTCTTCCAGGAGCTTCTGCGTGGTGTCGATGTGCGTCTGGTGCTCCGCGTCGGAGGAGTCCACCACCTCGAGCAGCAGGTCTGCGTCCGCCGCCTCTTCGAAGGTCGCGCGAAACGCCGCGAACAAGTCCTTCGGCATGTTGCGGATGAAACCCACCGTGTCCGTGAGTACGATTTCATTACCCTGCGGAAGCCGCAGGCGCCGCGCGCGGGTGTCCAGCGTGGCGAAGAGCTTGTCCTCCGCTAGCACCGACGCTCCGGTGATGGTGTTGAGCAGCGTGCTCTTACCGGCGTTGGTGTAACCGACGATGGCCACGACCGGCGTGTCGCTGCGGGCGCGCTGGCGGCGCCGCTCCGCGCGCTGCCGCTCCAGGTGCTTGAGCTCTTTCTCGAGCCGGGTGACGCGCTCACGCGCGCGGCGCCGCCCGATCTCGAGCTTCGTTTCGCCGGGACCCCGCCCGCCGATGCCGCCGGTGAGGCGACTCAAGGCGTCGTCTTTCTGGCCCAAACGCGGCAAGCGATACTTCAGCTGGGCGAGCTCGACCTGGAGCTTGCCGTCTCGCGTCTCCGCGCGCTGGGCGAAGATGTCCAGGATCAGCTGGGAACGATCGATCACCTTGAGGTCGGTGCGCGCGGCGATCGCCGAGGCCTGGGCTGGTGTGAGATCGCAGTCGAAGATCAGGTTCTCGACGTCGAGGTCGATGGCGCGCATCACCACCTCCTCGAGCTTGCCGCGCCCGAACACGAACTTCGGATCCACGCGTTCGCGCAGCTGGAGGATGCTGTCGACGACTTCCACGCCCGCGGTCTCCGCCAGGCTCGCGAGCTCTGCCAGGCTCGCCCGTGCCTCGGCGGCGCTGCCCTTCTTCTTCTCGGCGACGTGCACCAGGATCGCGCGGCCGTCCTTGGCTTCGACTTTGCGGGTGCGCGCGCGCCGCGCGAACTCCGCCTCGAGGCCCTCGATCAGCTCTCCAAAGTTCGGCCCAGGTGTACCGTACGGAACCGGACCAATGACTTCGTAGGGCGCGCTGTCGGCTTCTGCGCCCGGGCTCGGCGGGATGTTGTAGGCCCAGGTGAAGCTCTTGGCCTCGCCTTCGGGGCTGAGCAGCACCGCCGCGACCAGGTCGAGCCGCAGCCGGGTCAAGTCGGTCAGGTCGTCGTGGGTGAGGGGCTCGTTGAAGAGGTGCGTGTGGATCAGGCGCAGGGCGCGGAAACGACCCTGAGCCGCACGCAGGCGGCCGATGTCAGGCAGCATCAGCCCGGTGGCGCTGCCGACGATCACCGACTCCACGCTCCCCGAGCGATGCACCAGCGCGCCGACTTGGCGCTTGGTCTCGCGAGAGGCTTCCACCAGGGAGCGCACCAGCTCCAGGGTCGCGATTTGTTCTAGGGGTACTCGGCGGCGGTAGATGCGCTCGAGGGCCTTGTGTGCGCGCGGCCCAAGGCCGCTAGTGTTTCCGAAAATTTCCGTCATTCAGCCCGCCCGGCGGCGCCTGAGATAGTCGCCGCGACATTCCCCGGGGGTAGAGCGGAGGCTAGCACGCTTTTCAGTCGGAGCCCGGCGGCGGCGCCGGCGGTCGCCGGGAAGGCCGCTCCCCGAAGCGCTCGATCGCCACACGACCTTTGCCGCTGCGCTTGACTCCGTACATGAGCCGGTCAGCCATCTTGAGCAGATCCGCGGCTGCCGGGGGAGCGGACTCGATCCACACGATGCCGACGCTGGCGGATAGCTCAGCCTCGGGGAAGGCATCGCCGACGTCCTGGGTGCTGTCCAAGATGCGCGCGGCAATGAGAGCTAGTGCATCGAAGGGAGTATCCACACAGATAAACGCGAACTCATCGCCTCCCAGTCGCGCCGCGACGTCATCCCGGCGCAGCGCGCCTTTCAGCGATTCCGCGGCGCGCTTGAGCGCTTGGTCGCCCGCGTCGTGCCCGTAGCGGTCGTTCAAGCGCTTGAAGTTGTCCAGGTCGAGATAGCCGAGGGCGAAATGGCTGCGGTGGTGCTCTGCGCGCAGCACTTCTCGCGCGAGCAGGTGCTCGAAGGCGAGTCGATTCGCGAGCCCGGTGAGCGGGTCCGTGCGCGCGAGCTCCGTTTCCGCGCGTAATAGAAGACGCAGGTCGTCGCGCTGTTTCTTGATGCGTCGCAAGAAGCCCGCGGCGCCGACGTAGATCACCAGTCGCGTGAGCGAATTCCAGAACGTGGGCAGCGTGTCCGCGTAGTAGGGGACCTCCGCCAAGTACCAAAACACCGCCGCCGCGAGCGCCAGGGCGAAGCTCCAGAGTGCGTTGACCTGCCAAGCGAGCCAGGCCACGGGAGCCAAATAGAACAGTGAGAAGCCCCAGCGGGGCCCGGTCACATAGTCGAGGTAACCAACGCAAACGACCACGGCTGCGGCCAGCGCCACCTTTGCCAGCGCGGTCCTGCCCGAGGTGGCGCGGTCGTCGGCACTTGCCACAGCGGATGCAGTCTCCTTCACCATCGACTTCCCAGAATCGGACCGCAGCCTACCGATTCCTGGAAGAACCGACCATGAGGCACGGTTGTCCCCGTACGGGCCTGCAGACACGCGGTGCGGCCCGGGGCTTGCTCGGTTTCGAGCAGGGCGATCCTCCGCGTGGCTCAGGCTCTTCGCCCCTAAGGCGTACCCGCGCCGCTTTGCGGTTGCCCCGGGCGCACACGGGCGCGATGGTCCCGCCGGGAGGAAGGCACATGGAAGGTTTGGTTGGACTGACGCTGTTTGCCGTTTTGGGCTTCGGCTTCTTCGTGCTGGTTATGATTTTCAAGGCGCTGCGCGTGGTCAATGAGTTCGAGCGCGGCGTCGTGTTTCGCTTGGGCCGGGTCGACCCGAACAACGTGAAGCAACCGGGCCTGCGCCTGCTCTTGCCGTTCCTCGACAAGATGGTGAAGGTCGACATGCGCACGGTCACCCTGGACGTGCCGCCGCAGGAGGTGATCAGCAAGGACAACGTCACCATCAAGGTGAACGCCGTGATCTACTTCAACGTGATGAACGCCACGGATGCGGTGATCAAGATCGCGAACTACTACACCGCGACCTCGCTCTACGCACAGACCACGTTGCGCAACATCCTCGGTCAACACGAGCTCGACGAGATCCTTGCCGAGCGGGAGAAGATCGGGCACGCGCTGCAGGAGATCATCGATCAAGCGACGGACGCTTGGGGCATCAAGGTGACCGCGGTGGAAATCAAGGACATCGAGCTGCCCGAAGTCATGCGTCGTGCGATGGCCAAGCAGGCGGAGGCCGAGCGTGAACGCCGCGCCAAGATCATCGCCGCTGAAGGTGAGTTCCAGGCCGCGCAGCGCCTGCAAGAGGCCGCTGGCGTGCTGGCGCTGAATCCGGCCGCTATCCAGCTGCGTTACCTGCAGACGCTGGTGGAAATCGGCATGGAGCAAAACACGACGGTCGTGTTCCCCCTGCCGATGGATCTGCTCAAGGGCCTGCAGCAGTTCGGGAGCCTGGGTGCCGCCGTCGCCGAGGCTGCGGCCGGGCCGAACACGCACCGCATCGGCGGTAGCGGCGCCTGAATCCTCGAGGAAGCAGAAACTGAAGGCCGCGCGCTGGCGTCAGCCGGCGCGCGGTTTCGCGTCTTGAGTCGCAGGCGTGCTAGCTCCCGAGATCGTATTTGACGACCTCGTCAGACTCGTGGCCGTAGTGAAACTCGAGACCGCGGGATCCGGTAGCGATTTCGAAGGTGACCCAGCCCGAAGCCCGCATGCCCTCCTGGTCCAGGGAGTAGCTCTGAAACCGGGGTTCGCACGTGCCCCGAAAGCTGTACGTGTAGGTCACCCCTTCGGAGTCGATGAGCTTCATCTCGTAGGTTGCTGGAGTGAACGGCTTGTTGGTCGTGGCTTCGAACGTCACCTCGACTCCGACCAACCGATGCTCCGCTTTCTTCAGCGAGGCCTTTTCGTAGTACCGAGGCTCACAGGGCCTCACTGCGCTCAGTGTGAGGTCGAAGTCGCGTCGATGCGCGGTCTCGCCGATCTCCAGGAAGCCGGCCTTCTGGCGCCTCTTTTCGGCTCTCTGGGGGACCGGCGCCGTGGGCTCGTCAGCGCTCGAACCCGCGATGGGGGCAGCGATGACCACCGACGGAGGATGTGCTCGTTCCACGGAACAGCTGACTTGTGCCGTCACCGACGCCAGGGTGGCTAGCGAAGTCGCAGCGCGAATCGAGAGCAATCGCATGGGTAGGAGCCTAGCCGTATGCACTCCCGAGTCCCAACTCGTAAAGTCTCCGAGAGCGTCAACAGCGCGTTGCCGCGCGGTTTTAGATCCACAAAACGCCAAGCGGCCCGCTCCTCGGAGCGAGCCGCTTGGGGGACTGCGAAAGCCGGCTACTCGTCGCCGTCGTCGTCGCCGTCATCGTCGCTAGGCGGACCGGCGCCGTCACCAATGCCCGGCTCGCCATCGGGCCCCGGCGGGTTGACCGACATGGGCTCTTCGGGCGGTGGCGGGTTCGCGGTGGGCTCCTCAGTGCCGGGCGGGTTCGCGTGTTCTTCCACTGGCGGCGGGTTGGACGTGGGCTGACTTCCGCCGCACGCGGGCAGCAAGGCAGCGGTCAGCACGAAGGCAGGGGCGAGTTTCTTGATTCGACGCATACATCTCCTCAGGGGTTGAGCGTTCGACGCCGAACGCTAGCCACACGGCGGAGCTTACACGCTCTATGCCAATCCGGCTTCTGGACCTGACAAACGTACTCGCCACGGGCACACTCGCCGGCCCATGGCGCTCCTCACCCCCCTCGATCGATCCGCTGCCGCCGCCATCGTCCAGGGCTATGGCTTGGAACTTACTGAGTTCGAGCCGCTCGCGGCTGGCAGTGTCAACTCGAACTTTCGCATCGACACCGCCCAGGGCCGCTTTTTCCTGCGGATATACGAAGAGCAGGCTGCTGAAGGGGCAGTGCGAGAGCTCGAGCTCTTGCGGGGGCTGGCCGCCGCTGGCGTGCCGACCACGGTTCCGCCGCTGCGCCTCGATGGGGCAAGCGTGTCACATCACCAAGGCAAGCCCGTTGCGCTCTACCCCTGGGTGGAGGGAGACATCGTGTGTACCGAGCGCGCAGTTCCCGAGCGCTGCGAAGCCGTGGCGGAGGCGCTCGCCCGGGTTCACCTCGCGGGGGGGAGCCTGCCTGAGCAGCCGCCCAGTCGCTTCGATGTGGACGCGCTGCGGCAGCGCCTGAGCACGATTCAGCGTGAGGCTCCTCCGGAGCTTTGCCGTGCGGCAAAAGAGATAGAAGGGCTGTTGCCCGGCGTCGAGCAAGCACGCGTGGCCGACTTACCCCAGGGTTTGATCCACGGGGATCTATTTCGGGACAACGTGCTCTGGAACGGTCCCGACGTCGCCGCCCTGATTGACTTCGAGAGCGCTTCTCAAGGGGTGTTCGCCTTCGACCTGATGGTGCTGATCCTCTCCTGGTGCTTCCGCGATCATTTCGAGCTCGAGCGCGTGCGGGCGATGCTGCGGGGCTACCAGAGCGTGCGCCCGCTCAGCCCCGAGGAGCGCAGGGGTTTGGGGGGAGAGGGAGCCCTCGCGTGTCTGCGCTTTGCGACCACCCGCATCACAGACTTTGCGATGCGGGCAGCGCCGGGTCAGCCACCAATCAGAGACTACCGCCGCTTCCTGCAGCGCCTCGAGGAGCTCCAGCAGCCTGAGCTCTGCGAAATTCTCGAACGGGGCTGAGTCATCGCTCAGCGACGAAGTAGATGGCGATGGGCCTTGGCTCGCTCGCTGCCCAGCTGAGCTGCACGCCGAGGGTCGGGCGCTTGAAGTCGGTCTTCACGCCGAGCTTTCTCCAGCGCCGCATCTTGTCGAGGCTGATCGCCAGGTCGAGGTTCTGGCTCTTGCCCCGTTCGACTTCGAGGGTGTGCTCGTCGAAGGCGGCGTTGCCCCAGTTGCTGTCGGGGGTGAGGAGGTGCAGCTGATCGTGGCGGCATCCCTGGCAGCGGGTGCGGAAGCCATAGAGTAGCCCAGGGATGATTGGCTTGGCCGTGGCGCGCACCCGGCTCGTGACCCAGACGCGGCACTCGCGGCGACTGAGCCAACCGGTGGCGCCGTCGAACGTGACGTTTCCGTCAGGATCCAATTGGAGCGTCTTCCACTCGACGCCCGTGTAGAACTCGTAGCTCGGTGAGCAGTAGCCCATCACGCCGCCGCGCAGGTTGGCTCGCACGTCTTGGCGATTGTCGGACAGCTGAATCCAGCCGAACGCGGCGTCTTTCACCGCGAGGCGGACATCGTCTCCGCCGCGGGCCAGTGCGTCCGTGCGATGCTTGAAGTTCGTGAAGGAGAGCGCCAGATCGTCCGCCTCGACTTGCGAGGGACGGGTCAGCGGCCGCGGGTAACGTTTGTCCTCGGGGCCGACTTGGACAAGCGGCAGACTCTCGAGGTCGAGGGACTCTGACTTCACTGGGAGCTGCGGCGGATGCACGTCGCGCTCGAGGCGCTCGAGGCTCTTCTTCCCCAACTTGCGTGGTGCGGGCATCGCGAGCGCCTGGCTCTCGCGCGTCCAGCCTGCGCTGTCCGATGACGGCGCGAAGCTCACGGCGGGTGCGCCATCCAGGCTCTCTAGAAAGGTGCTCAGCGCGGCGATGTCTTGCCGACTCAGGTGGGCGCTGTGCCCCATCTGGGTGTCCGTCGCGCGTAGCAGGGTCTGAAGCGTCGGGTAGCGGCCATCATGAAAGTACGGCGCGGTGCCAGCGACGAAGCTCAGCGATGGCGTGTCGAACTCGAAGTGGCTCTCAATCTCCCGACCGCTCTTCACATCGTGGCGGCGCTTGTCACTGCCGCCGGCGACATGGCAGCTCGCACAGCCTGTCTCCTGACTGAAGAACAACGCGGCGCCCCGTTGGTACGCTGCTGAGTCCTTGTTAGTTTCCGCGCGGTGTGGCGCGGGCATAACCGCGAGCCAGGCCTCGAGTGCTCTGAGATCTTGCTTGGACTCGGGACCGCTCAGGCCCCGACCGCCCAAGGCGCGGAAGGTGATTTCCAGGTGTTGATCCAGATCGCGGTGGTCCCCAAACCAGCCGTACGGTGCGTTGCCCTGGATACGACCTGCCAGCATGATGCTCTGACGTGGGCCATCCGGGGTTGACCAGGTGAGGCCGTCATCGCGCCCATCGGGGTGACAGCTCGCACAGGTGCGGCCGTCGATGGAGAAGCGTAAATCGAAGGTGTTGTGGAAGAGCTCGCGGCCCCTAAGCTGTTCGGCGGTGTAGCGTGCCTCGGGCGCACGCCAACGGGTGAGGCGCGTGACGGCCTCACGTCCCGTTCTCGTGAGGTCGACCAGCGCGAGCTCCCCGGCGAACTGCGACCAAACTGCGGCGCGGGTGCCGGCGAGCGCGACTCCACTCGGCCCAGCGGGAACCGGGTAGCGCCTTGATTCCACGCGGATTGGATCGGCGGCTCGGGCGTCGAGCTCGAGCAGCGTGTTGGTGCCTTGGCAAGCGACGTACAGCTTGTCGCCAGCACTCGTCGCAGCCCGCGGTAGAATGCACTCTTCTCCCCAGCCGCTCACGTGGTCCCAGTGGTCTGGCGACGCGGCGCCCTCGTGCGCAAAGCGAGTGAGCGACGTCTCGCCCGTCGGGTCGATCACGTTGACCAGCGGCAGGTGCGCCCGCACGCGGAAGCTGCCGTAGCCGTGGCTGATCACCGGATTGCCGGAGAACGCTGCGGCTCCCGGGGCGAACAGGCGCGTGCCTCCTTGCAGACGTCCAAGCGCTAGCGCGAAACCTTGGGTTAGTTTGCGTGTGGAAAAATTTCCATCGACGTCCAAGGAGATGCGCCGCGCCTGGTGCAAGTCGCCCTGGAGATCGACCACCGAAACACGGCTGCCCACGACGTGAGAAACGAAGGCGCGATCTCCCAGAGCGAGCACGGCTCGCGGCTCGCGCTCCAGGGAAACGCGGTACTTCGTGCTCAGCGAGCTGAGATCGAGCGCACTCAGCTGGTGCTCCCAGGAGCTCGTGACGAGCAGCGTGTCGCGGCTCACCGCCAAGCCGAAGGGCTCGCTGGGAACCGGCGTCGAACAGCGCAGCGCGAGCGGTTGGTCGATCGCCGTGAACTCGAACAGCGCGACCCGATTCGCGTCTTGCAGCGTCACCGCGACGCGGCCATCGGCGAGCGCTAGGAGCTGGGATGGCGTCGCGCCCAGCGGCGTGACGGCGACTTGCCGTGCCTGTTCGAGGTCGAAGGTTGCGAGCGCGCGTTGGTCCGCGTCCGCCACCAGCGCGAGCGTGTGACCTTGGGTCTTCAGGAGGGTGACGCTCGAGCTGGTGTCCGCGGGCAAGCCTTGGACGGCGAGGCTTCCGCGCTTGGCGCACGCGGCGGGCGCTGGTTGTTCCACGGAAGCTGCGACGGGCTCGGCGTTTGGCACGGAGCGCGTCCCCGCTGGACGGTTGAGGGTTGGCGCGGAACAAGCCGCGCACACCAGCGCAAGAGCGATAACGGCACGCACGTCGCAGCTACGGAGAAGCGTGACGCACGAGCTGCCTCGCGCTGGGAGGCGCGTCGCTCCTCCCCCCCAAACTCGCTTGTTTCCGCGCTTCTTAGCGGAAAATCCGTCGATTCCATTCTGCGGGCGTGGGAACAGCTGTGAGGCTAGACTCGTTACCCAAGACGGGCTCCAGCTTTTGGAGTCAGTCCATTGGGAGAGGGAGGACGCTTGAGCAACACCCAGCACGGCGAAGCGAGTGGCCAGCACAGCGAGACGATGACCAACGACTTTCGCGCGTTCATCGCGTCGCGCAGCGGCAAGCTACCAAACGGGGCCAGCGCGGAGGAGGCAGGGCCGAGCGAACCGGGCTACGCCTATGTCTCGGATCGTGCGACCCGCGCGGTGTTTGACAAGCTGGTGCCGATGCAGCTCGCGGTGGAGGCGGCGGTGCGGGCGTTCTGGCACCTGGAGCTCGGGCGTCTGCTGGGCGGCGCGGTCAAAGTCGGGCCAAAGCAATTTCCGCGTGTTTATCGCATCACCCAGGAGTGCGCAGGCATCCTCGGGATTGCGGCGCCCAGTGTCTACGTGGTCAACAGCCCTTACCTGAACGCGGCGACCTACGGCACCAAGCAGCACTCGTTCGTGATGGTGCACTCGGCGCTCGTCGATCACCTGTCCGACGCCGAGCTGATGAGCGTGATTGGCCACGAGTGTGGCCACATCCACAACCAGCACGTGACCTACATGACCGCACTGCGCATGATCGAGAGCGTCGGCGGGCGCTTTAGCGCGCTGTTCAGCCTGGGGCTCAGCCTCTCGCTCCAGGCATGGTCTCGCCGTGCGGAAATAACATGCGACCGCGCAGCGCTGCTGTGTTGTCAGGACCTGGACGTCGCAACTCGGGCCTTGGCAAAGCTCGCGCTGGGCTCCAAGAAGCTCTACGAGGAGCTCGACGTGGAAGTCTTCCTCGAGCAATACGCCGAAATGCAGGGCAACGTGGGTCGCATCAGTGAGATCTTCTCGAGCCATCCGTGGCTGCCCAAGCGCGTGCTCGCGCTGCGCAAGTTCGCCGCGAGCGACTATTTCCAGAGCCACATGCGTCGCGGCGAAGGAGCTGGCAGCGCAGGAACGCCCCTCGGGGAAGTCGATCGCGAGGTCGAAGAAATCGTGAAGGTGCTCGGATGAGCGAGGAACTCAGAGAGTTCGAGGCGCGCCGTGGCGAGCTGCTCGGTGTCTTGGAGGAAGGTGCAAAGCTCGCGCGCGAGGTCGGCTCGGAGAGCATTGCCGAGCGGATCGAGGGCGAGGTGATGCAGCGCCTGCGCTCCGGCAGCTTTCACCTCGTGGTGGTGGGAGAGTTCAACCACGGCAAGACCAGCTTCGTGAACGCGCTGCTCGGCAGGCCGCTCTTGCCGGTCGGTGTCACACCGACGACAGCGGTCATTCACCACGTGGTCCACGGCGAAGAGCCGAGCGCGCGCCTGGTGTTCGCCGATGGCAGCGAGACTCCGCTAGCGGTCGAGGAGCTGAGTCGCTTCAGCGCTCAGGATATCGAGGCGAGCGAGGACAATCGCAACAGCGGCGTACGCGAGCGGCCGCCGAGTTACCTCGAGCTGAGCTACCCCTCGGAGCTGCTCGAGAGCTCCATCACGCTGGTGGATACGCCTGGCGTCAACGACCTGTCCCTCACGCGCGCGGAGATCACCTACGGCTACATCCCGCGTTCGGATGCCGTGCTATTCCTGCTCGACGCTGGACAACCGCTCAAGGAGAGCGAGCGCCGTTTCCTCGAGCAACAGCTGCTCGAACGCTCCCGCGACAAGATCCTGTTCGTCGTCACGAAAGCGGACATTTGGAGCGCGGACGAGCGAGAACAGGCGCTCGGATACATCGAGGGGCGGCTCAAGAAGCTGGTCAGGCAGCCAAAGCTCTTCGCCGTGAGCGCTCAAGAGGCATTGGCCGGTAGAGGAGGGGACCTCGACAAGCTGGTCGGCTACCTAAAGCGATTCCTCGCGGAAGAGCGGGGGAAGATCCTGCTCGACAATGCGGCGATCGAGGGACAGCGCGCGCTTGGCGCGTTGAGCCACGGCGTGGAGGCGCGGCGGAGGAGCAGCGCCCTGAGCCTGGTGCAGCTGGAGCGTCGCATCACCGCGTTGGAACAGGAGCTCGAAGGCAACGCCCGCAGCATCGAAGAGCGGCGACTCGAGATCCGCGAAGCGGCTGGAGCGATCAAGACCGGAGCGCGCAAGGACCTTCAGCACTTCGTCGACGACACGGTGGCGCGTTTGCCGGTGCTCCTGGCCGAAGCGTCGGGCGAAGAGGTGCGGCTACATCTCGGGGCATTCGTGGAGCAAGCTTTCCGCGACTTCCTGGAGCGGGAGACGCGCAGCATGGCGCAAGATCTCGAGGGGCTTGCGGATCGCATGGTAGCGCTGCTCAGCGAAGAGCAGGCGCTCAAGGCGGCTGAACTCGCGGAGACGTTGGGCGGTTCCCTCAAGGCGCCGAGCGTGGAGGTGGACACCTTCGCGTACGACTTTGGGATCCTCGCGGTAATGACCGTCGGGCTCGGCACTTTGTTCGCCAACGTGCTGCTTGGCGGGGCGCTCCTAGTGGCAGCGCCGGCCCTCGCGCTGTGGCAGCGCGGGCGCACCGAGCGCGAGATCAAGCGTCGGGCCCAGGAGCTCTTGCCTACAGCGCTGCAGGGCGCGGCGGATGAAGTCGCTCAGGCGCTCGACGGGATGGTCGACGCGTTCACCCAGGCGCTCGACGAGTGGATCGTGAGCGCGATGCGGCAGCTGCATGTCGAGCTGGTCGAGGTGCTGCGCAAGACGCGCGCGGAGCGCCTCGAAGAGTCTCGAGATCGCGAGGCCCTCACGCAGCAAGCCGCGGACCTTGCGGCACGATTACTCGGCCTGCAGCAGGCGCTGGCGGGCTTCCGGCTCGAGTTGCCCGTCGCTGCCGGCTGATCTGGGGGGCGCCTGAGCGGGCGTCTCGCATTGACTCGCCCCGGCGTGCCCCGTATGCGCGAGCCATGAGTGTTGCGCGCGGTGGCCGCCTGGCGGCGGCGGATCAGGCCATGCTGGAGTTGAACCAGAGCGTGGAGGTGGACAAGCGCCTCTGGCGCGAGGACATCGACGGCTCCTTGGCGCACGTTGGAGGGCTCGAAGGAGCCGGGATCCTTAGCGCGAGCGAGGCGCAGGTGCTGCGGGACGGCTTGGCTCAAGTGGCGGGAGAGATCGAGTCCGGCCAGATGCAGTGGGATCCGATCAAAGAAGACGTGCACATGAACATCGAGGCACGCCTGGTGGAGATCGTCGGGCCGGTGGGGGGCAAGCTACACACGGCGCGCTCTCGCAACGATCAAGTCGCGACGGACCTACGACTGTTCGCCAAGCGCCGAGGCCTCGAGATCCTCGAAGCGCTCGACGGGCTCGCCAGCGTGATCCTCGGGCGTGCGGAAGAACACATCGAGGTGCTGATGCCTGCGTATACGCACTTGCAGCGCGGGCAGCCGAGTCGACTCTCCCATCACCTGATGGCGTGGCAGGAGATGCTTTGGCGCGATCGCGGTCGGCTGCGAGATGCCATCGAGCGCATGGATGAGAGCCCGCTCGGCGCGGGCGCTGTCGCTGGAACCGGCTTCAAGCTCGACCGACACAGCGTGGCAAACAGCTTGGGCTTTCGCGCCCCCATGCGTAACTCTCTTGACGCTACGGCCAGTCGTGATTTCCTTATGGAATTAGTTTCGGGCTTGGCGATCCTGGGCGTGCACCTGTCGCGCATCGGTGAGGAAATCGTGCTCTGGAGTAGCTCCGAGTTCGGTTTCATGGAGCTCTCGGATGGCTTCTCGACGAGCTCCTCGATGATGCCGCAGAAGAAGAACCCAGACGTCGCTGAGCTGGTGCGCGGCAAGGCGGCGCTCTTGATTGGCGCGACCACGAGCCTGATGGTGCTCGAAAAGAGCCTGTGTTTTGGCTATGGGCGTGAGCTTCAGGACGACAAGCGACCGTTGTTCGACTCGTGTGACAACGCTCGCATCGCCCTCAACGCCCTCGCCGGGGCCATCGAAACCGCCCGCTTCAACGCTGAGCGGCTGGAAGGCGCGCTCGAGCGCGGTCACCTGACGGCGACCGACTTGGCGGACTACTTGGTGACCCAGGGCGTACCCTTTCGCGAGGCGCATCACGTCGTCGGTGGGCTCGTGCGGCGTGCGTCGGAGCTCGGCGTCGAGCTCGGGAAGCTGCCCAGCGCGGAACTCAAGGCAGCTCATGGGAGCCTCGAGGGGCCGGAAGTGGCAGCTGCCCTGGACCCGCGCACGGCGGTCGAACGGCGCGCGTTGTTCGGGGGCCCGGCGAGAGCGCGAGTGCAAGACGCCATTCGGGATGCCAGGCAACGCTGGGCGGATGCCTAGCGCTACGCAGCGATCAGCACGTTAAAAGGTCAGAGCGGCGGGTGATTGGTAGACCCACTTTTGCTTTCCGGGTTCGGCGCTGTCGAAAGTCCCCAGCTGCCAGAGCACGACGCCGGTGACGGCGACTGCCGTCGCCCCGACGATGACGTAGGTGGCCCAGTCAGGCCAGTCTGGGCCATGGTCGAACACCTGGGCGGGCCCAGCGAAATCAGGTTGAAGGTTGGCCTTCCACACGATCCAGCCTCCGCAGGTCTTGCCTTCACAGCTCCGCACTTGGATGTGTCCGGTGCGCACCGGTCCTGGAGCGGGCCTCGCCATCAACCAGCGATCACAGCTCACTGACTCGAATTGGTCGGCTTCCGGCTGGTTACGTGCGGAAACGAAGTCGGCCTGCGTGCAGCGCTCGCTTTGGGGGACAGGCAGGAGAATACGTTTGGTCTTTTCGTCGACCTCTAGCCACGCGGCGTAGAGGTGCCTGCCATCCCGCGTGAGTCGCACGTGGTGGGCGCCCGATGAGAGCTGGCGGGCCTCAGCACGCCCAGCGATGCGTGCCCCGTCGATGTCTAGGCGGGTGCCTCGTGGGACGTCGACACGGACTTCGACTGCATCAGGTAGTTCGCCGCGCACCTCGGCAATGTCCGCTTCATCGATGCCAGACGCTCGACCTCCACCCAGGTTGTTGGCGTCGAGCAGGAGTTTCCATACCGCCTGCGCCGAGTCTGGAGTTCGGGAGAGCAATCTGGCTTCGAGGCGCAAGCACTCCGCCATCAGCCAAGGTGCTTGGGGCAGCTCCGGGTGCTTCTGCAGCAGAGACTTCGTTCGCAGCAGAGAGCGCTTGGCTTCCTCGTCCTGAAGGCTGCCCACCAGGGTACGCGTGGTTTCCAAACCCGACTCCACGCGTTTAGCCACCGCTTCGGGGTAGGGAACGCTCGTCCGCGGCGCGGCTGCCGGCGCTCGAGTCGCTAACCCATGGGCGAGTTCGTAGCTTTCGAGAGCCAAGCGTTGGTCGAGCGTGGGCGCGCTCGCTCCAAGCCACACCAGCACCCAGGCCGCGCTCATACGGACTCGCCTCCACCTGCAGTCAGGCGAGGACTGGCTGCACCACGCGAAAGCGGGTCGACGGAGCGCTGGGTTGGGGCGAGGGCGCCCGGGGGGTGGAGG
>JBFXBK010000077.1:0-28968 GCA_050183255.1 Polyangiaceae bacterium
CGACGCTCTTCCGATCTCGACCAGCTCTTGATGGCGATGGAGTACCTGCACGGGCAGCCGTTGTCAGAGGTGCTTTTCCGGGCGACCCAGCGTGGGCGCAAGCTCGAGTGGGACCTCGTGGCCTGGGTTGGAGCGAAGGTCGCCGATGCGCTGGGGTACGCCCACGACTTGCGAGACGACGAGGGTCAGCCGCTGTCGATCGTGCATCGCGACGTCAGCCCCCACAACATCTTCATCACCTACGACGGCCACATCAAGCTGATCGACTTTGGGGTTGCGCGCGCGATGGGGCGCCTCGCGGAAACGGGCCATGGGCGCCTGAAGGGTAAGTTCCGCTACATGGCGCCTGAGCAGGTGACGTCGCGGGACTTCGACCATCGGGTGGATCTGTTCGCGCTAGGTGCAAGCCTCTACGAGAGCCTCGCCGGGGAAGCGATGCTCCGCGGCGACGACGAAGTCGAGGTTCTGAATCAGCTGATCTTCGGCGAGGCTCCGGACTTCGCAGGCCAGTTTCCAGAGCTGCCGCCTGCCGCTAGTCGGCTTTTTGGGAAGTTGCTGTCGCGGGACGTCGAGACTCGCTACCACACGGGGCAGGAGCTTTCCAAGGCGCTGCGCGAGCTCCTCCCAGAGGAGAGCGAGGTGTACACCGCTCGTTGGGTTGGCCTGCTGCTAGAGCTATTCCCTGAGGAAATTGTGGCCCGAAGCGAGGCGCTGCGAGATCTAAAGGAAGACATCTGGCCCGCCAGCTTGGTGCCCCCCGCGATGGTACCCGGCATGGATGTGACGGCCCATGACGTGGACGCGCCTCGCGGCAGCCCGCTGCCCTCCGTCGCCGAAACCAGCGGGTTCGGTGGGAGCAGCCCACCGCGCCGCGGCGGACTGACCGCCGCAGTCGTACTCAGCGCGATGGCCCTCGGCATCGCCGGAGTGTGGTGGAGCCAGGGCCAAGCAGAGCCCCAAGCGGCGAGCGCTGCCGCGCCCAGCGACATCACGCTGGACCTCTCGGTGCAGCCTCCGGTCAAGTCAGAGATCCGTGTCGACGGTAGACTCATCGAGGCGCGCCCGCCGCGCATCCAGCTGCCGCGCAGCGAAGGCAAAGTGAAGGTGAGGGTGAAAGCGCCAGGCTTTCGCGACGCTGAGCTCGATGTGATCCCGGATCGCGATGTCTTCCTCGTGGTGCCGTTGGTGGCGCTGCCTCCCGCAGACGCGCCGCCAGAACCTGGGGCCGACCTGAGTGGGGCGAGCGCGGCCGGGAACGCAGAAGCGCAGCCGACCAAGGCGCAGAACGTCCGACCGAAGGAAACGCAGCCAAATCCCAAGCCGAAGGCCCCGGCTCACGATCCTCTCGTGACGGACAACCCCTTCTAGTGAGGCGAATCTGAATTCGCTGAACAAATCAACCCAGCGTTTCCTCGTCTCAAAAGTAGCGCGAAGGCGCAAAACTCGGGCGCCCACTCCCTCAGGGGGCGGGCGAGTTTTGCAGCGAACTACGGAGACAGGACATTCTCGCTAGGCGCAGGCCCGAGCGAAAACGTCCACGCAATCGGCCGCTCAGCTGCGGCCGTGGCATTGTAGGCTGGTGACGCGATGCCCGAAGGCGCGGAGAACCGCATGACTGAGTTGCCCCGGCTTGCTCTGCGCAGCGTACTGGTTGCGAGCTTGATGCTGCCTTGCTTGGGCTCCACCGCCCTGGCTCAGAGCCAGGACTGTTCGACGTCTGCTTGCGGTAAGGAACGCTTCAAGGCGGGGGTCGAGGCGTATCAAGCTGGGGACTACGCCAGCGCCATCAGTAATTTCCGTGCGGCACTGGCCGTCAAGCGTCATCCGTCGATTCTGCTCAACCTGGGCCTGGCGGAGATCCGCTCTGGGGCGTTGTTGGCGGGGATCGGGCACCTCAAAGAGGTTGAGGCCGATGCCCAGGCGACCAGCGATATGCGCAAGAGCGCGCGGGACGAACGTCTGAAGGCGGAAACACGCACCGCGTGGCTTCAGCTGGACGCGGGTGACGGAGTCAGCCTGGAGATTGACGGGCAGGCGGCGGAGACTGGCGAGCGCGGCACGCAGCTGGATCCCGGAAAGCACCAGATCAAATTGACCCGCGGCGGCGTGGTGCTCGAACGGCAGATTGAGCTATCCGCAGGAGAGACACTGCGCGTGAGCCTGGACCGCGCGCGGGAGCTCGTGTTGGTCATGCCCGGTGAGCAGGACAGGGCCCCCACGAAGGACCCCGAGCCTGAGAGCCCGAAACCGCTGTCTCCGATCTGGTTCTACGCGGGGCTCGGTGCGACGCTCGTGGTGGGGGGAGTTGCGACGTGGAGTGCGCTCGATACCCAGAGTTCCCACGACGCCTATGAGAAGGATCTGCCGACGCTCACGCAGGGGCAGATCAATCAACGCGTCGAGGATGGCCACGGCCTCGAGCGGCGGACCAATTGGTTGCTGGCGGGGACTGCGGTGGTGGGTGTAGCGACGGGAGTGCTCGCAGGCTTCTTCGTCGACTGGCAGCAGGGTGATCGCACCACGGCCTACACTACCGTTTCCGGGGGGATCACCCAGGATGGGGCCTTGCTCGGGGTGAGCGGGGCATTCTAGATACTGCTAGGGGCAGCTGATGCAGTTGCACGAGTCACCACAGGTGACCGTAGGCCGCGAGGAGGACATGCACTGGGCTCGGCAGGCTCGGGCGCCGCACTCGAGCTTTGCGCCGTCGCAAACTTTGTTGCCGGTCTGGCAATCGAGTTCGCAGCGACCCCCAGCGCAGCCAAGCGACGCTCCCGAGCACGCCTGGTTGCCATTGCAAATGACCTGGCAGTCGTAGTCCTCGGTGCAGTTGAGTCGCGCGTTCTCACAGGTCTTGTTGCCCGTGCAGTTGACCCGGCAGGAGAACCCCGCGGGACAATCCAAGCTATTGTTCGCGCAGTTGGCACCGCAGTCGATGACGCAGACGCCGTTCGTGCAACTGCTGCAGACGCTGGGACACGTGCCGCCTGGCGCCGGCACCCCGGTGTTGCAGTTCGATATCCCCGCGGAACCACCGGCCGCGCTGCTGCCGCCAGCGCTGCTGCCGCCAGCGCTGCTGCCGCCAGCGCCACCAGCCGCGGACCCGCCAGCTCCGCTGGTGCCACCGCTGCCCGCTGCTCCAGCGCCTCCGCTGTTGGTTCCGCCTTGACCGCCAGCCGCCGTGCCACCCTGACCTGCGGTGCCGGAGCTGTTGCCTGTGCCACCTTGAGCTCCGTTTCCAGCCGTGCCTGCGCTGCCCCCGTCACCACCCGCACCCACCTGAGCTTCCGGGGGCGTCTCCGGATACAAGCTGCAGCCAAGTGCGAGCGCACCCGCGGCGAACCAACAAACTCTCAAGCGACTCAACGCGCCTAGTCTGACACGTGTAGGCCTTGTGAATTAGCGCAAGTTCTTGAATCTAAGATCGTTTCTCCTCGTGTCCGACGGCCGGCGGACCGTGGTGACGCGTACTTCAAGGTGGGCTCCGGCACGGCTCGTTGCGCACACTCCCGAAACCTGTTAGTAACTCAGTCGAGAGTTACTAGATGCCGTCCGGTAACTCTCACCGTCTTCCAGCGACACGGGGGCACGTCCGCCGGTGCTGACCAAGGAGAACGTCATGCATCAGACGATGAAGTTCGTGAGGCTGCTAGGGGTGCTCGCTTTGGGAGCAACCCTGACTGGGTGCGCGCTGAGTGAGGAGTCGCCTAGCGATGACGTGGGCGTTGGCGGGAGCTACCCAGATCGTGACGGCGGCGCGAAGCCTGAGTACCCGGAGTGCAACGGCTCCGTGGGCAGCGGCGTGAGCGGCAGCGCGGCGAGCGGCAGTGGCGCGACCGGCAACGTGAACTGCGCTGACGGAGGTGTGGGGGCAAATGGCGGTGCAGGCGGTTCCGCGGGGGAAGACGCTGGACCTCCCCCCCCGCCCTGTTATGAGCACACGTTCAGCTACACGGACGCGAATGCGACGGAGGTGCTCGTCACGGGGTCCTTCAGCAACTGGGCGCCGACGGTTGCGGGGGGTGCGCTGGAGCTGACGAACGACGGCGCTGGTAACTTCAGCCTGACGACCCAGGCGGTGCCGCCAGGCACCCATCAGTACAAGTTCATCGTGGATGGGAACTGGATCACCGATCCGAGCAACCCCACTCAGGTCGACGACGGCTTCGGCGGAACGAACGCGCAGATCAGTCTGTGTACGACTGAATGCGGCGACACCGCTGCGTTCGACTGGCGGGACAGCGTGATGTACTTCGCGATGGTCGATCGCTTCAACGACTCCGACGGTCAAGCGCAGCCGGTGAGCGGCGTTACTGGTGGAGACGCGGCGAACGGGCCAAGCGGACAGTATGAGGGTGGGGATCTCAAGGGAGTCACCAACAAGCTCGGTTACCTCTCGGACCTAGGTGTGACCGCGCTCTGGCTCTCGGCGCCCTACGAGAACCGTAATTCCGCTGGGAAAGCCATCGACCCGAACTCGGACAATCACACCTACTCCGGCTACCACGGCTACTGGCCGAGCCCTGCGAACATCGACTACTCCAATCCGGGAGCGCCATCACCGACGCCCCAGGTCGAGTCGCGCATCGGCACGAGCCAGGACCTGAAGTCTCTCGTCGACACCGCGCATGGCACCACCGGCGCGAACGGGCAGGGGATGAAGGTGCTATTCGACTACGTGATGAATCACGTGGACAGCGACTCGGGGCTGTACCAGGCGCACAATGACTGGTTCGCGCGCAAGGGCGACGGCAGCATCGCGCTGTGCGGCCCAGAGAACCTGTGGGACGACCCCTACTGGGGCACCCGCTGCGCGTTCACCGACTACTTGCCGCCCTTTGACTTTGACAACAGCGCCGCGCGGAAATGGTCCGTGGATGATGCGATGTGGTGGGCGAAGGAGTACGGCATCGACGGCTACCGCCTCGACGCGATCAAGCACGTACCGCTCAACTGGCTCACCGATCTGCGTAGCCGCTTGAACAGCGACATTCAGAATCCTGCGGGCGATCGCTTCTACCTGGTGGGCGAGACCTTCGCGTACGACGACCCAGGATTGCTCAAGAAGTACGTCGACCCGCAAACGATGCTCGACGGTCAGTTCGACTTCCCGTTCAAGGCGCGGCTGTGTGAGGCGGTGTTCACGAACGAAGGCTCCCTCGACGGCTTCGCCGACTGGATGGCAGGCAACGACGGCTACTACGGAAGCAACGCGATCATGACGACGTGGATCGGCAACCACGACGTGCCACGGGCGATTCACTTCGCGAGCCGACAGATCGGCAACTGCCGTGAAGGCTCGAGCCCCGGCAACGGCTGGACCGCTCAGAGCTTCATGCAACCGACGGATGCAGCACCCTATGAGCGCCTGGGAGTCGCCTTCGCCATCATGCTCACGAACCCGGGCATCCCGCTGATCTACTACGGTGACGAAGTGGGCCTGGCTGGGGGAGGTGACCCGGACAACCGCCGCATGATGCCGTGGAGTGGACTCAACGCTCACCAGCAGGCGCTGCGGGACCAAGTGACGGCGCTCGCCCAGCTCAGAGGCTCGCATCCGGTGCTGGGGCGCGGTGTGCGCACCAACCTTTCAAAGAGCAAAGACACCTGGGTGTACCGGCGTAGCGGCTGCGAAGAGCAGGATATCGTCGTGGCCATCAATCGCGCCGATGGTGCGCAGTCCGTGGACATCCCGGCCGGCAACTACACGGATCTGATCGCAGGAGGCACTCAGGCTGGTGGCAGCGTGAGCCTGCCCCCGCGCTCCTTCCTGGTGCTCGAAGCCCAGTAGTCGTTGCAGCGCGACACGCCGCCTGCCATGCATTTCGCATGCAGCGGCGTGTCAGTGACCGGCAGGGGTCATGCTTTGCGCTGCTGCTTGCCTCCCTGGTGACGGCTTGCGGGGCGGATACGTCCACGCCGCGCGAGCCGGACACGTTCGACGACTGGCGTGACGCGATCGTGTATCAGCTGCTCGTCGATCGCTTCGACAACGGCGACCCGACGAATGACATTCAAGACGGCATCGCCCCGGTGCCTGGCGATCTCGCGCGCTCTCAAGGTGGTGACTGGCGCGGCGTCCAGCAGCGCTTGCCCTACCTCGCTGAGCTGGGCGTCAACACCTTGTGGATCAGCCCGGTGGTTCGCAACTTAGACCGCACGGAAACACAGGACGGATACCACGGCTACTGGGCGCTCGACTTCGACGCCCCGAATCCGCGCTTTGGCAGCCTGGAAGACCTGCAGGCGCTGATCGCCGCTGCCCACGAGCGCCGTATGCGCGTGATCATCGACGTGGTGACGAACCACACCGGGCGCGTCTTCAACTACGACCTGAACTCGGATGGAGCCATCTCTGACGACGAGGTGGAGCCGAAGTATGCAACTGATGGTCCCATCGACGCGCCTTTGCTTTGGCGTTCCTGCGTCGACGGCAGTGGGCCTTGCCCGACCCTCACGCCTCACTGGACGGTCAACGGCACGTCCACGCCGCTCACTCAAGACGACTTTCATCGCCGCGGGGCTGGAGGCTTCGGGGACGACTCTCAGCTATACGGTGACTTTCCCACGGGCCTGCGCGATCTCGATACGTCTCAAGACCGCGTGATCGATGCCTTGGTCGAGACGTATCTCCGTTGGGTCGAGCAGACCGACGTGGACGGGTTCCGTGTCGACGCCGTGCCTCACATCGAGCAGCCGTTTTGGGCGAAGTTCGGCGCGAGACTGCGGGACGGGCTGGAGGCGCAAGGCAAGCGCGACTTCTTGCTCTTGGGAGAGGTCTTCAATCGCGACCCAGCGGTGCTCGCCAGCTACACCGACCCAGACGAGCTCGACACGGTCTTCGATTTCTCGTTCAAGTTCGATCTCGTGGATCGCGTGCTGCTCGGTGGCGACAAGCCGAGCATCGCGCGTCAGGTGCTGGAGGGGAACCGCGGCTACTTCCGCGAGGAGCCACAGCCGCTAGGCGCTGGCTTCGACCCGTGGCGGCTGCGGCTGGTGTTTGGTGACAACCACGACGTGTGGCGCATTCGCGGACAGATCGATGACCCATTCGCCACCGACTTGGTGATGACCGCGGTGTTCGGCGCGGACGGGATCCCTGCCGTGTACTACGGCACTGAGCAAGACTTCAGAGGTCAGGGCGGCCACGAGTCACGGGAGGTGATGTGGACCAGCGGTTTCCCCACGGATGGCGCGTCCTTTCAGGTGGTGAAGGCGCTCTGCGCCCTGAGAAAGCGCGAACCGGCGCTCCGGTACGGCAGCCTGAGCGTGCTGTTCGCATCGGACTACGGCGGGCTCGACACGGCGAGCGACGCCGGGATGCTGGTCTGGCAACGGGAGTATGACGGGCGGCGGCTCTTGGTGGCGCTGAACGGTCACGCGCTCCAGAGCTCTCGTGCGTCGTTCCGTACGGACTACCCCGAGGGCACGCCGCTGTTTGACGCGCTGCGCGGCCGGGAAGTGACGACGGTTCAGGGGGTGGGGCAGGTGAGCGTCGAGTTGCCACCACGCGGTGCGTTGATCTTGGCTCCGCGCTGAGCCGTGGTTTGTTCGCGCTCCGCAGCGCCAGTTGCTGCGGCCGAACCTGCAAGGTGTAGGCTCCGCCCGTGGCCATCAGCGTCTTCGAGCTGTTCAGCATTGGTATCGGTCCCTCGAGTTCTCACACCGTGGGCCCGATGCGCGCGGCGCGTCGCTTCACGAAGGGGCTCGAGCGCGACGGCTTGCTGACCAGCGTCGCGCGAGTGAAGGTCGAGCTCTTTGGATCGCTCGGGCACACCGGCAAGGGACACGGCTCGGACTCTGCGGTGGTCATGGGCCTGCTGGGTGAGCGACCGGAGAGCCTCGAGCCGGACGCGGTGCCGCGTGCTCTCGCAGGGATTCAAGCGTCTGGTGAGCTAGCAATCCTGGGGACGCACAGCGTTAAGTTTCGTGCGGAAACAGATCTCATGTTTCACCGTCGGGAGCGCCTACCGGCGCATCCAAACGGCATGCGCTTTTGCGTGTTCGACGCAACCGGTACCGAGATCAGGCGTCGAGAGTTCTACTCGGTTGGCGGTGGCTTCGTGGTTGGCGCCGACGTGGACGAAGACACGCCGTTGGTCGAGGTGGCAGACGGCGCGCTGCCTCATGCCTTTACCTCTGGCGACCAGTTGCTCGCGCTTTGCAAGGACACCGGTTTCTCGATCAGCACGCTGATGCTCGAGAACGAGAAGGTCTGGCGCAGCGAGGAGCAGATCCGTGAAGGCCTGCTGCAGCGCTGGGCGGTGATGCAGGCGTGTGTGAAGCGCGGGTGTGAACGCGAAGGGATCCTGCCGGGTGGACTAAAGGTACGTCGCCGTGCGGCAACGATTTTTCGTCGCCTCAAGCAGGATGCGCGCGGCGATCGCGATCCCCTCGTGGTCATGGACTGGGTGAACCTCTTCGCTCTGGCCGTGAACGAAGAAAACGCCGCGGGCGGTCGCGTCGTCACGGCGCCGACCAACGGCGCAGCCGGCATCGTGCCTGCGGTGCTCCACTATTACTCACGCTTCTGCCCCAACGCCGACGAAGACGGCGTCGTGCGCTTCCTGCTCGCGGCGGGCGCCATCGGCATGCTGTACAAGCTCAACGCCAGCATCAGCGGGGCCGAGGTCGGTTGTCAGGGTGAAGTCGGCGTGGCGTGTTCCATGGCCGCTGGCGGTCTCACCGAAGCGTTGGGTGGCACGCCGCTGCAGGTGGAGAACGCCGCCGAGATCGGCATGGAGCACAACCTCGGCCTCACGTGCGATCCGGTTGGTGGCTTGGTGCAGGTGCCGTGCATCGAGCGCAACGCGATGGGCGCCATCAAGGCGATCAACGCCTCCCGGCTCGCGCTCCAGGGCGACGGTCAGCACAGCATCTCCCTCGACAAGGTGATCGCGACGATGCGGGCCACCGGTGCCGACATGAAGACCAAGTACAAGGAAACCGCTCGTGGCGGTCTGGCGGTCAACATCATCGAGTGCTGATTCAAGCTTGAAGCGAGCACTCAGCGCGCCCTCTCCCCCCGAAAAAACTGCCATCAGCGAATCCGCTGCTGCGAATGTGTGCAGTGATTTCGATAAATCAGGCAAATTGAGCTAGGTTCAGCCCGTGGTGAAGCGCTACTCCCTGGAAGCTCTGAAGCGCCTGCGCGAGCAGCGGGTGGAGGAGCAGGCTGAGCGCGTCGCCGAACAATTGCGCCAGGTGGCTCAGGCAGAGCGACAGGCGCTCGATGCCACCGCCCAGCGCAAGCAGCTCGAAAAGCAGCTCGCGGACGAGCGGAGCGCTGAAGCGGCGCGGCTCGTGCGCGGGGAAGCCACGGTGCAGGACCTGGCTCTCCAGGCCGCGTGGGAGAGCCAAGCGGCACGGCGTATCGAGACTGCGCGCCAGAAGGAGCGGAGCCTAGCGGAGCGCTTGATTGCCGCCCGGAAAGAAGAGGCGCTGCGGCGTGAAGAGCTCGCGCTGCGGGAGGGCGAAGCCAAGGCGGTCGAGCGCCACAAAGAGAACTGGCAGGCAGAGATCTCGCGTGCGGAAGAGCTCGCGCTGGAAGAACAGGCGCAAGAGGTCTGGAGCGCGCGGCAGCGAGGACGCGCCTGATGCGACCCCTGCGATTAATGCGGCGAGTTTGGGGGTTAGGGTCCCTAGGGCCGGCCGTGCTACCGCTGGTAGCGCTCATGGCCTGCAGCGGGCCCACCGCACCACCAGCCGGGCACGGCGTACAGACGCCAATCGGGTTGGATGCAGGTGCATCCCCCGAGGCTTCCGCCTCGGAGTCCCCCAAATCCACCGCAGATCGCTTCGACCTCGAGCAGTTCACGCCGCTCTTGGCGTTGCCAAACCTGACCAAGGCGAGGGAAGCCGTCGAGCGGGGACAACCCGGGGCCGCCGTCAAGCTCGTTGAAAAGATTTTCTCTGCGGAAAAAGACAAACTGCCAGTCGATGAACGGCCGAGCTGGGAATACCTGATCGGGCGCTTGCATGAGCAGGCCGGCGGGGCGAAGGCGGCTGGTGAGGCGTATGCCCGGGCCGCCGAAGGCGCGGACTGGACGCTCAGCAACTATGCCAAGCTCGGTGTCGCCCGCGCGCTGACGACGCAGCGAAAGTACGCCGACGCGCTGCGCTGGCTCGAGAAGGTGAAGCCCGAGGCTCCAATCGAAGATGACTTGGATCTGCTGATCGCCGAAGCGGCGAAAGGCGCTGGAAAACTCGACAGCGCGATCCGGCACTGGAAGGCGCACCTGGAGTCTCAGGATCGCCCGGCGGACCGCCTCAACGTGGCGCTACGCTTGTCGGCGGCGTTGCTCGAGCGCGCAGAGAAGCAACCTGAGTCCGCGGTGGAAGACCGCCTCGAGGCGCTGAGGTGGGCGCGTCGTGTCCGGATCGAAAATCCCCGCGGAGATTCGCGCCGACGCATGGCGGAGCAGCTAGAGGCCAAGGCCCTCGCCGCGTTGCCTCCGGACAAGCAGAAGCAGAATCAATCGCTGAGCCTCGACCTAGAGCTCGTGCGCGTTCGTTCGCTGCTCGATGCGGGGTTCGACAAGGCGGCGGACGAGGCCGCAGAGGCAGTGCTGAGCGAGCAGCCTCAGGCGGTGCGCTATGCGGAGATCGGCTGCGAAATTCAGCTGGTCAGAGCCAAGGCGCTTGCTTCCAAGCGGAAACATGGTGAGGCGGCGGACGCCTTGGCCGAGCCGATTCGTCGCTGCAAGGGTGAGGATCTGCGCGCGCGGCTCCTGTACCTAGCGGGTGTGTATGCCGCCAAGGACGGCCGTCACACCCAGGCTGTGCAGCGCTTCAACCAACTGGAGAAAGAAGCGCCTAGCCATCGCCTCGCCGACGACGCGCGGATGAAGGCCGCGTACAGCTACTTCGAGCTCGGGGTCGAAAAGAAGTTCACTGACCTCTTGAGCACCATGGATCGCGACTACCCAGAGGGTGACATGGTGCTCGACGGTGTGGTCCGCCTGGCGATGCGCCGCATCGAGAAGGGCGACTGGCCGGGCGCGGCGCAGGTACTGGAGCGCGCGGCGAAGCTCGGCAAGCTGCGGGACGGAGCACGGGGGCGGGAGTACGCCGGGCGCGAACGCTATTTCTGGGCGCGCGCGCTGATCGAGCTTGGCGAGACAGACCGCGGCAAGGCGGAGTACGAGGCCATCGTGCGTGAACTCCCGCTGTCCTACTACATGTTGCTCGCGTACTCGCGGCTGCACGATCTGGACGCGCAGCTCGCCACGAAGGTCCGCGACGATGCGATGGACAGTTCCGCGAGGCAACCGTTCAGCTTCGAGCAGCGCCCGGAGTTCAAGGAGCCCGGGTTCCTACGGGCGCTCGAGCTGTCTCGGGTGGGCGATCTCGCGAACGCCAAGCGTGAGATCAGCGCGATGGGGCTCGCGAAGCGCGGGGCCGCACCCGGGGTGCTCTGGGGGATCGCGCTTTTATATGCTCGCGCGGGCTCTGCGAATCTCAGTCATGGCGTCGCTCGCGGGCTCTTGACGGATTGGCCTCAGCGCTGGCCCGCGGGTGACTGGATCCAGACTTGGGAGATCGCGTTTCCGCGTCCCCACCTGCCAACGGTGCAAAAGAACGCCGCCAAGGTCGGCATCAGCGAGACCTTGGTGTACGCCATCATGCGGGAAGAGTCGGCGTTCGACGCCGACGCGGAGAGCTCTGCGAGCGCCTACGGGTTGATGCAACTGATCGTGCCGACGGCGAAGCTCTACGCAAAGGGGTTGCCCTACGATGCCCGTGCGCTGAAGCGGCCAAGCATCAACATCACCCTGGGTTGCCGGGCTCTGGCCAAGCTCACCGAGACGTTCGATGCCCACCCATTGCTCGCGATCCCGGGCTACAACGCCGGCCCGGGGCGCCCTCGGCGCTGGCTCCGAGAGCGGCCGAACCTCGACTTCGACCTGTGGGTGGAGGCGATCCCTTACTCAGAAACTCGCCGCTACACCCAGCGCGTCCTCGCGAGTCGAGCGGCCTACACGGTGCTGTATGACGCCGCCAACGCCGAGCAGAATCTGCTGCTGCCGCTGCGGATCAAGAACTAGTGGGCTCGAGCTAGGCCGCTTGAAACCTGGTGGAAAGCAGCCTGCCTGTCGATTGGTCGTTGGTGTGACCGATGTGTCACGCGCTTCTGCTATGCTGTGGAGACGTGGCTGACCCTCCATCGGTTCGGTTTCGAGCGGCCCACTCGTTTGGTGTGGTGAGTGATCGCGATGCCGTGCGATCGGCTCTCTCGGGGCTGTGTGCGGAACTGTCAGAGCGAACCGGGTTGATCTTCTTTGGCCATGTCGTGCGCTCCTACGCCGCGTTGCTGGCCGACGTGAAGCAGAAGCGCATCGACTTCGCGTGGGCTCCACCGCTGGTTGCCGCGGAGTTGATCCAGCAGGGCGTCGCGGAAGCGCTCGTGACCTCGAGGCGTGAAGCCAGCAGCTTGTTTCATTCCGCGCTGTTCGTGCACCGTGACTCGGGGTTGGTCGAAGTCGGCGATCTCGAAGGCAAGCACATCGGCTGGGTCGACTCGGCGAGCGCTGCCGGCTACGCCGTGCCCCGTCGCTGGCTGCGTGACCGTGGCTGTGACCTGGACTCGTTCTTCGGTCGCGAGAGCTTTCTCGGCACTCACGCAGCGGTTGCTCGCGCGGTCTTTGAGCGCCGGGTGGACGTTGGCGCGACGTACGCGATTCTTGACGGGGGTTCGCGCCAGACTCGGGACGGCGGATGGAACGAGGTCGCGATCCCGGATGCAGGGATCCACATCGTGTCGCTTGCGGGTACCGTTCCGGCCGACTGTGTCGTTGGCGCAACGGAGCTTCCGCCGTCCAGTCGCGCGAAGGTGCGCTCAGCCCTGGTGGAGCTAGGGACAGGCGCCTCGCCCCTCGTGCAGAAGGTGTTCCGAACTTCAGGGTTCGAAGTGGCGAACCCTGGTTACACCGGGGCGCTGGCGCGGCTCAGCGTGGTGTGACGCCCGCGACCAGTCAGCGTTGGTGCTTCGCCTTCCACTCGGCGTAAGGCATGCCGTAGATGATCTCGCGTGCTGCGTCCTGGTCCAACTCCACGCCGCGTTCGTTGGCGGCCGCCAGGTACCACTTGGCGAGGCAATTGCGACAGAAGCCAGCGAGGTTCATCACGTCGATGTTTTGCACATCGGTGCGCTCGCGAAAGTGCTGCAGGAGGCGACGGAATGCAGCAGCTTCGATTTCGGTTCGCACGCGCTCGCTCTGATCGTCGTCCATCCGAGGAGCATAGGTGCAGAGTCTGGCATCGCCAAGCCTGGCAAGCGCTGTGCCACGCGGCGCTACAGGTGTCTGGCCTGCCGATTCACTACCTGGTGGCGTTCGCGGTAGGCTCAGTACTCGACCTCGTGCTGCGAGGTAGACGGCAGGTTTCTCGTCGATTCTTTGAGCCCATCTCTACAGCGGAGCTGTCGAACGGTTTTCGTGTGGAAACAGGGACTCGCGGGGTGCAGACTTGGTGTGGGCGTAAGTGGCATTCGAAGCATCATGACCCGAGCGGACGACGACGACGTATCCCAGAAGGGGAGCTTCCCCTCGTTGCGGGGCGGTTCACCAAGCGAGCCGCAGGCTGGAGAGGTCAGTGCGACTTGGCCTGAGCGTTCACCTGCGCACGGGCATGGCTTATTCGCAAATTCCGCGAAGATTTACCCGGAGTCCGCTGCGGGCATTGGACAACGAATCGATCCCGCCCTTAAGCTCTTGGCCGTGGATTTCGAGGCTGAGAACGCGAAGCTGCGCGCCCGACTCGCGGCTTTGGAGCTCCGCCTCGACCAGACGTTCACGCGCAGCACGGCGGTCAAGTTGGTGATCGATCCGACAGACGGACGGATCGTCGAAGCCAATCCCGCAGCCATCAGTTTCTACGGTTACAGCGCTGAAGAGTTCGCTCACCTGCGGATCACCGACCTGAATCAGCTGCCACCGGAGCTGGTTGCAGAAGAGATGGCCGCCGCGCGAGAACAAAGACGTACCTACTTCGAGTTCAAACACCGACTCAAGAGCGGTGCGGTGCGCGACGTACAGGTCTACTCCGGCCCAGTCCGCGTCGAGGGTCGCGACTATCTCCACTCCATCATCTGCGACATCACCGATCGGACTCAGCTTGCCGATCAGCTTGCGCACTCACAACGCATGGAGGCTCTGGGCCGGCTGGCGGGTGGCGTCGCCCATGACATCAACAACCTGCTGACGGCCCTCGACATGCTCGCAAGCCTGATTCGCAGCGATGTCGAGCATGCTCGCCCTGTGGAGCCGCACCTGCGCGAGGTCGAGCAGCTAACGCAGCGGGGTGCCTCACTCACCGGGCAGCTCCTAGCCTTCTGTAGACGCCAGATGCTCGAGTCACGATTGCTCGATCTGGGGTCGGTGCTGCGTGGCATCGAAGCGCTCCTTCGTCGGGTCTTGAGCAATAGCGTGTGCCTGGATGTTTATATCCCCAAGGAACCGATTCAGATAGTCGCGGATTTGACGCGACTCGAGCAGGTCCTGCTCAACCTGGTGATCAACTCGCGAGACGCAATGCCCGACGGTGGCCGAATCTGCCTCAGGCTAGAGCGCGTGCCTACTACGCCCGAGCTGAGGGAAGAACTCGAGGTCGAGTGGACGACCGCTGTCAAGGTCACGATCACGGACGATGGCGAGGGTATGGATGAGGACACGCTGCGCCACGCGTTCGAACCGTTCTTCACCACGAAGCCCCCCGGCCAGGGAACGGGGCTCGGCCTGTCCACGGTCTACGGTATCGTGCAGCAAACTGGCGGTCGCATTCGTGTCGAGAGCCAGCTGAACCACGGCACCACGTTCGAACTCTTTTTCCCCGAGGCAGTCGAACCCGCGTTGCTCCCAGAGCCCGCGCCGGCCCGGGAGAGAACCGCCGGCGGCAGTGAGTCGCTGCTCTTGGTGGATGACGACGATGCGGTGCGGAAGACGCTTGCGGCCGTGCTCCGGGCAGCGGGCTACCGTGTTCTCGAGGCGTGCGATGGCGAAGAAGGCTTGGCCATTCTGACGAGGGAACAGCTGAACCTCGATCTGGTGGTCAGCGACGTCGTGATGCCGAAGATGAACGGGCCGGAGTTCATCTCCCGGGCACGCGCACGCCTTCCAAGCCTACGGGTGCTCTACATGTCTGGCTTCTTGGATCTGCCGAGCGTTGGCAGCGACTTGAAGGGGGTGGGAGGAGATCCACTGCTATCCAAGCCGTTTCCCGCTTCCCGCTTGGTCGGCAAGGTGCGTGAGCTGCTGGACTCCGAGTCTCAGCGACGTACGCTTGAGAAGCCTTGATCGCAGCGCGTACCACGTCTCTGGGGTTTGACGAGTTGTTGACCTACTTGGTCGAGGCGCGCGTCATTGCCAGCACTACCGCGCGGACATTGCTCGATCAGGAGCCCAAGCAGCGCTTGCTGGCGGTACGCATGCGAACCCCAAATGCGCCGCCCAGTTTGGACGAGCAGCGACGGCTCGGTCCCGGCGTTTCGGCCTTCGAGCTGATGATGTCCTTCAACGTGAAGGACCTCGAGGGCGAATATATCCGTGAGGATAAGATAGTGGAGGTGTTCGCCGAGCGTGCGGGTGTGCCCTTCGTCAAACTCGACCCTCTGAAGCTGGACGCCGCGATTGTCACTTCAGTGTTCTCAAAGCCCTTCGCGCGTAAGCACGGCATGCTGGTGATCGATGCGGACGAGTCAAGGGTGCTCGTTGCAACCAGCGATCCATTCAACGCACTTGCCATCGAAGCCGTGCAAGATGTCGCCCGTAAGCAGGTCGAGTTGGTGGTCACGCCGCCGAGCGACATCCAGCGGCTCATCACTGAGTTTTTTGGCTTTCAGCGCTCCGTGGAGCGAGCCGAACAAGACCTGACCGAGTCCTTCAACTTGAGCAACCTCGAGCAGTTCGTACGCATGCAGTCCGAGCGCGAGATTGAGGCTTCGGATCAACACGTCGTCAACGCGGTCGAGTACCTCTTCTCATACGCCTTTCAGCAGCGCGCGAGCGATATCCATATCGAGCCAAAGCGAGGAGAGAGCTTGGTGAGGTTTCGCATCGACGGCGCACTCCACCAGGTGAACAAGTTGCCCGCCGTCGTGCATCGCGCCGTGATCAATCGCATCAAGACGCTCGCGCGCCTCGATATCGGAGAGAAGCGCCGCCCTCAAGACGGGCGCATCAAGACGGAGTTCCAGAACAAGGCGGTCGAGTTTCGCGTATCGACTCTCCCGGTAGCCTTTGGCGAGAAGGCGGTACTCAGAATCTTCGACCCGGAGATCGTCCACGATGACATTCGCCAACTGGGTTTCTTCGAACGCGAAGAGCTGCTCTTCGAGAAGCTGATCAAGCGTCCCCACGGAATCGTGCTCGTAACCGGACCAACCGGCTCGGGGAAGACAACGACTCTCTACACTGCGCTGCGCCGCCTCGCCAACGATGACGTGAACATCACGACCATCGAGGATCCCATCGAGATGGTGTTCGAGCGCATCAATCAAACTGCGGTTCAACCCACGATTGGCATCAGTTTCGCGTCAGCACTGCGTACCATTTTGCGTCAAGACCCCGACATCATCATGGTCGGCGAGATCCGCGATCTTGAAACCGCGCGGAATGCTATTCAGGCGTCGCTCACGGGTCACTTGGTGTTTTCGACGCTGCACACCAACGACGCGCCCAGCGCGGTCGCACGGTTGATCGATCTGGGGATTGAGAATTTTCTGTTGGCGTCAACGCTGAGCGGCCTGATCGCACAACGCTTGGTGCGGAAGGTGTGCTCCGGCTGTGCAGAGGAACGCTCGCTGACGGAGCCGGAGCTGGGTCAGCTGGGTGGGCTGTTGGACGTTACCGGCGGTGCGCTGCCTTTGATTCGGGAGGGCGCTGGCTGTGTGGACTGTCGGCACACGGGCTTCAAGGGTCGCCAAGGGATCTTCGAGATGTTCGAGATTAACGAGGCAGTGCGTGAGCTGATCATGCAGCGGGGGAGCGTCGATGCGATCCGCGCGCAGGCGCGCGCCGACGGCATGCTGAGTCTGCGCGAGGCTGCGGTTCAGAAAATGCTCGCCGGAGAGACGAGCCTGAGCGAAGTACTGAAGGTCACGGCCGTCGATTAGTAGTTACCACGAGGAAACCAAAAGGCAGCGCACCGCTGATAACGTCGCGTTTCGCTAGTTGACGGACCGACCCGGGGTTCCCATACCTGCCTGCGGCTTGTTCAGCGCGGCAGCCTCAGGCGGCACGCTCAGGCGGCACCCGCGCGAGCGGCGGGTGTTGACCGCGGGGTGGTAGTCCGGGTTTCATTCATGTTACGTAGTGCGCAGTATCGGCACACCGTGGCGTATGCCGGGTACACGAGATCGACGTTCTCTAGCCACGCAGGACGCGGCGCTTTCCGTGCAAAAGGCCGCCGTGCTCGCGCGCGAATGCGGTTGTCGCGCTTCGTCGGGAGAGCTTTGATAGTCTCCTTGTGTTTTGGGTCGGACCCAGCAGCGCTGCTCTAGGAAGAATTCGTTGTGGAACTGTACGCAGGCTATCGACGCGGGGTGGAGCTGGTGGCGCCCCACTGCGACATCGAAACCAGGCTGGCTGACGTTCCTCCGTCGGCAAAGGTCCGCGGCCCGCTGTTTCGATCCGTGTATCAAGCTCTCGAAGCTGCGGGGCACCTGAGTGCGTTCCACGAGTTGATCCCTGCCCGCAAGCGTTCGTCGTTCGGGGAGTTTCCGCTTGGCGAATACCTGATTGAGCTTGCGGTGGCGGGCGCGCTCATGGCGAGCCCAGCGCAGCTCCAGCAGGGCATGTTCGACATCTCTCGGAACAACGCGAGAGTGTTCGCTGCCACGTTGATGGGGAGAGCGTTGCTGCGGCTCTTGGCGCGGGATCCGGTTCGGCTCACGGAGCAGGCGGTCGCCGCGCGTCGGCAGATGGCTAACTACGGTGACTGGCGGATGGTGCGTCACGGCCCGCACGACATCGAGATGGTCTACCGTGACGAGTACACCTGGCTAGACAGCGCGATCGCAGGGGCGGCCGTGGGTTCCTTCGAGGCATGTGATGTCGAGCCTCGGGTGGAGACGCTGCTGAAGGATCGTTACAACGGGTCTACCCGGATTCGTTGGGAATGAAGCCAACGGCGCGCTCGATTTGTGAAAGCAAACGTGCGCGCGTGATGGGCTTCTGAAGCACGGGCACGCGGACCTCCCGCAGGTAGCTCTGGTACTCGGGGGGCGGGTCCGTCGTGACGAAGATGGTACGCAGCGCAAGCTCCGGTCGGTTTGCCTCGAGCCACTCCAGCAGGGCGCGACCGTCGAGGGAGGCCATCGCAAGATCGGTGACGACCACGTCTGCCGTCGAGCCCGACATCAAGAGCTCGATGGCTTCTTGGCCGTCCGCCGCCAAGAGCACATCGCAATGCTCCCGCAACGAACTCGCATAAGCCTTGAGCATGCGCTCGTCCTCGTCCACGGCAAGCACCGCAATGCGTTGCGCCCTGCGTGCGGGCGTTTGACGGAAGCGGGCCGCGTTCTGCATCGCCTTGAGCAAGTCGACGCGACTGGGGCGCTGGATCAGTGCGACGAACGTCGCGCCAACACCGTGCACCGACTCCACCAACAGGTCGCCACCCAAGCTGCGCATGATGGAGCGCGAGATCGACAGTCCCAACCCGGTGCCGAAGTCTTCGCGTTTGGTGGTGAAGAACGGGTCGAAAATGTGCTCGATGGTCTCATGAGGGATCCCTGGGCCCGTGTCCGAAATGGATACCGCGACGGCATCCTCATCCGCGCGGATAGAGACACGAATGCGGTGCACGGGGCGTGAGACCTCCCGCACCGCGTGCGCCGCGTTGATCAGCACGTTGGTGAACACCTGCGTCAGACGCGTCCGCGATGCGACCACCGGTGGAACGTCGGGCGCGTAGTCTCGCTCCAGCGCAGCGAAGGGTGTGATCTCGCGGCCGACGATGCGAATCACCTGGTCCATCAGCTCCGGTAGGTGGACGACCTGCGGTTCCTCCTTGTCGTCGGGGCGAGCGAACACTTTCAGGTCCCGAACGACGCTTGCGATCGTCTCCGACGCGGACAGCACTTCGTCCACGAGCTCGTTGGCTTCGTGTGAAGGCACGCCGCTGCGCATGCTCTGTGCGAGCTCCTCGAGTTCTGCCAGGGTCGCACCACGCTCGCGCTCGACGAGGCCACGCACGCGAGTGCGCGCGTCGAACAATGGTCCAAGCTGAACGCGAATCGCCTCGATCGTGAGCATGAGCGCCGCGAGGGGGTTGTTTACCTCATGGGCGACGCCAGCCACGACGGTTCCGAGCGCGGCGAGCTTCTCCGACTGGACGGCGGACGCTTGCAAGCGCTCCCGATGCCGACGCAGTCGAGCTCTCAAGCTGACGCGGTCGAGGAACGCCAGTGCTCCCTGCTGGGTGGGCAAGTCGCCTCCGAGCACCAGCGAGTCATCGGCTCCCGCCTCGATCGCGGCCAATACGCCAGACTCATCGGGGGAGTAGACACCCAGCGGCTTGCCGCCGTGATTCAGGCGTGCCTGGCGCACGGCGTCCAGCACCGGCAGCTCAGCTGTTTCAACTTCACAATTGCGGGATGCGGGCAAGCCTTCGAGCATCCGTCGGAGGCTGGTTGCATGCCTGGCATCGAACACGAGGAGCAGCGTGTGCGGAGCATCAGCAGGAAAATGCGAGTCCACCGGCGGAGTCTACTTCAATGACCCCCGGGCTTGTCGCCACTTTCTACCAGTCAACGAGTATCGCCGCCCGCGTCAGACCCGCACCCTGCGCAAACAGCACGCTCCTCGAGCCCTCCGTCAACTGACCGCTCGCTCGGGCGGCGATCAAGTTGCTCACCACGCCACACGCGCCAAGGTGCGCGTATTGGTCGAACGTGACCGGAACGTGCGCGGCGCTCAGGCCCGCCGCGCTTGCGATCGCGCTCGGAACCCAGCGACGAGGCTGCACGCAAGCGAACACGTCCACCGCGTCTGCGTTCACGTTCGCTCGTTCCAGTAGTTCTTTGACTGTCGTCATACCGATGTGGACGGTCTGAGCGATCAGCGAGCGAGCTAGCTCTGGGGCCAGGCTCCCTGGGTAGTAATCGGGGCCGGCCTTCCACCACGGCGGATCTTCCTCTTTGCCGCGACACCAAGTCACAGCCGGGTAGTACTCCCCGTGCGTGACCGCGTGAAGCATGCCGATCCCGGGGCGCTCGGCTGCGCGCAACACCATGGCAGTCGCAGCGTCGCCCACGTTGGGCGAGGCAGGGTGCATTAGGGGAAACGCTCTGGTCATGATGTGACTCTGGGTGAGCAGCACCGTGCGGGCGCGCCCAGCTTCGATCAGCGCAGCCGCCAGACCTAGCTGCGCTACCGAAGTAGCGCAGCTAGCCTCGATGCCGAGCGCCATCGCTGAGCGTATCCCGAGCAAATTCGCCACGCGCGGAGCGCTCGGCGGAACCACGCGATCAGGAACCGCTGCCCAGGACATGACGACGTCCACCTCGGAGGCGGAGACGCCCGCATCCTCGAGCGCTAGAGCCCCAGCCTTGCTTTCCGCGAGGCAAGAATCTACGTCTTCCCCGGCGACGCGCCGCAGCTTGGCGCCCAGGAATGGGTCACCTGCTTCCGCAGCCAGGTACTGTTTGCCCAGCGCCTCGCGCGGGTCGTCATCCACACGAACGTCCACGAGCTCTCGACGAGCACTGGTGCGGCCTCGTTCTACGAACTCTGCGGGCCAGTCTGCGTTGGTCCGAACCTGCTCTGGGAACCATGCCCCAAGCCCAGCGACGCGCGCTCTCACGCGACCCCCTTGTTCGACAGCATGCTCATGTGTTGCAACGCTTCGTTCCGGCCGCCGCCGGCCAGACGCACGTCGCGATCGATGCGAATGTCCAGCACCGCAGGGCCACCCAGCTCGAGCAAGCGCTCAAACAGCTCTGCGCGGATCTCGCCGGGGTGGTTCACTCGCACGCCGGTTACCCCCATCGAGCGAGCCCAGGCAGCGAAGTCAACGAAGTCCGTCGACCACTTGGCCTCACGACCAAACACCTGCTTGTAGCCGTGGTAGACCATGTTGTAGCGGGCGTCGTTGAACACCGCGAAGATCACGGGGAGTCGCTCTTTGGCTGCGACCAAGAGTTCCATACCCGCCATCTGCATACTGCCGTCCCCGCAGATGCAAACGACCGGGCGCTCGCGGTTGCCAATGGCAGCGCCGATTGCGCCGCTGACGCCAGAGCCCATGCTGCCGAGGCCGAGCTGGATCTGGAAGCCCCTTGGATCCTTGGCCGTCAGGTAGTGCAGAGCGAACAGCATGTGCTCGCCAATGTCCGTCACGAAGGTCGCTGCAGGACCCGCGGCGCGCTCCAGCTCGACGACGGCGCGTTGGGGCGTGATCAAGAGTTGATCCTCACCCCCAAAGGTTGCGTCGTCGAACGGTGAGCGTGCCCGCAACTCACGCAGCTTCGAGCGGCAGCGAGTGTTGCGCAGACCCTCCGCCAGCACGACGTCGTACATCCGCTCCGCGAACGAGCCGACATCGCTCACGATACCCAGCTCCGTGGGCAGGTTGCGGTTGAACACCGCCGCGTCGCGATCCACGTGGATCAGGCGACCGCCTGGTGCGATGTAAGGCGTCGGACCAACGGAACAGTCATCGAGATCCGTACCAAGCACCACAGCGACGTCCACGCCGAGCTTGGTGTAGTCGCGCGCCCAGATCGACGCGGCCAATCCACCGTGCCTCAAGGAACGCGGATGCTCTTCGCTGACGATGCCTTTGGCTTTCGGCGTCGTGACGAACGGTACGTCCAGAGCATCGACCAGGCGGCGCAGGGTTTGTGAGTAGGGTCTCGCTCCCGACCCGAATACCAGTAGCGGATGTTCGGCGCCCGCCAACAGACGACACACTTCGAGGACGACGGCGCGATCGGGCTCGCTTAGACGGCGTGTTACCGTACGGGAAACGCGAAAGCCTTCCGTCTTGGCTGCGCCGCGGTCGATGGGCACTACCAAGAGGGCTGGCCCCGGATTCGCGGGGTCAGTTGCCGCTTCCAGCACGGCGGTAGCTTGGGAGCTGGCCGCGGAGGGACTCGTGACCCGCACCGCTCTGCGAGTCATCTTGTCGAAGAGGGACTCGACGTCGATCCCCTCGGGACCGGAGTTTTGCAGCAGGCGACCACCGTTGGCGGCCCAGGCCACGTCACCGATCACCAGCACCAGCGGCACGCCCTCGTTGTGTGCGGAACACACGCCAGTGACGGCGTTGGTCGCGCCGGGGCCCGCAGTGACCACAACGGCGGGAACCTTTCCGCTCGCACGAAAGTACGCCGTCGCGGCGAATGCCGCAGCGCTCTCGTGTCTCGACTCCACCAACTTCGCGCCAGGGTGACGCAGAATCGAGTCGAAGACGGGGGAGACGGGGCCGCCAGGGATACCAAAGAATGTGTCGACGCCTTCCTTCACCAGCGCGTCGATGATGCCATCTGCCGCGGTGAGCGCTTCGAACGCAGGAATTTCCGTGTGAGAAGCAGCGGAGGGGTCTGCCGTGGGTACAGCGAACGCTGACTTGTCGCTGAACTGCGTGAGCTCGCGAATACACGAGCGAGGCGAGGACTCGGGCGCGACGTCGCGCTCGGAGTCAGAGGAGAGGTCGGATCGCATGAGAGCCTCCAAGGTGCTTGTTGTGTGTTTTCAGCGTGGATTGGCGTCGATGCTCGGACCCACGCAGATCCGAGCTCGTACTTGTCAGGTCCGAAGCAGCACTCTTGACGCAGGTCGGCCTTCGCCCGCTCAGTCGTCTCTCGACGACCACGGAGCAGAATTTCCGCGCAAAAATTAGGAGCCTGGCAACGGCCATAGGCGCCCGGGATGGAACCCTGAGTTTTTCAGGCTCGTGGCGAGCACGAGCAATCTCCACGCAAGAGGAACGTGGAGCTTTGTTTGCTACGGACGCGCTACGCGCCGCCCGGATATGTTGGCTCAGGAGGGGTATCTGAGCGCGAGGCCTTCTGGCCTAATTTGCGCGATACGTCAATAGAGAAACCACACAGGAACACCAATCGACACACTCGAGGGTTGGTGATGACGGTTAGTGTCAGAGGCGGGTGTCGTTGCGCGTTGTCGGGGGCTGAGTAGATCTCATGAGCGCGCGGACTGTGCTCCTCGATGGGCTTTTTTCGACACAGAAACGCTTGTTGCGCGGGCCTCTACGTCACGCCCAATGACCCACTTAAGCCCCGTCGGCTTGTTTCAGTGTTGGCTGTTATGGACCGCTAACGGGGCGTGCTTGCAGCGAGGGCTGGCTAGCTCCTCCTAGCTCCCCCTGCGACGACGTGCCTGAACGTGAGATTCAGGCGCGAAGCCCTGATTTCAGGCTGCTTCGGAACGCCGTGGACGTAGTGGGCCTGGGTCGTGCCTGCCATTAGCAAGAGCGAGTTGTGAGCCAAGTCAAGCGTGTGGGCTTGACCTGATTTGCGCGGCTTGATGCGGAATCTGCGGGTCGCGCCGAAGCTCACCGAGGCAACTTGCGGTGTTGGGCCGAGTTCACGTTCATTGTCTGAATGGAACCCCATGCTGTCGTTGCCATCACGATACAGGTTGGCCAGCAGGTGGTTGAACTCACACTGCGTGGATTGCCGCACCAGCTCTCGCGCGCGCTGCGCTGCTGGAGTCCACCCTCGAGGCTCGAGGGTTTGGCCCGAGTAGCGATAGGGCGCCTCTCCGCACCACGCGATCAACCGAGGCTGGAGCAGCGCTCGCCCAAACAGTTGAACCGTACGCTGCTCCCATGTGAGTTCTGCTTCCAGTTCTGCGCGTAGAGCCTCAGCAAACGCCACGGGAAGCCACGCTTCGTGGAGGATCAGAAACGCGCCCTGCTCTAGCTCGATGCGCACCCCCGCATGCTACTTCAGCGCCTCGGCGTTCGCCGTTGGCTGAAGCTCATGTGGGGGGGGAGGTGTTCCGCTTCCGCCGTGCTTGCCAGCAAGACGCTGAGCCACAAAACGCGCTGGTCTCACAAAGCGCAGCGCCCGCGACCGACTTCGGTCGCGGGCAGTTCAGCTGGGGTCCGAGGTCGCCTAGTTCACGCGCTCCAGGACTGCGGCGGCACCCAGGCCACCAGCGGCGCAAATGCCTAGCAAAGCTAGCGAACGCTCTCCTAGTGCGAGCTCGTTCGCGACCGTGGTGACCATTCGCGCGCCAGTTGCTCCGAAGGGATGACCGATCGCGAGCGAGCCACCGTGAAGGTTGATCGACTCTGGATCCACCTGCCCGACCGCTTGCTCACGACCGAGGCGCTCCTTGGCGAATGCGTCACTACCTAGCATCTTGAGCACGCTGAGAACTTGAGCGGCGAACGCCTCGTGCATGTCGATCAGATCGATGTCGCCCAACGACAGGCCAGCGCGTTCCAGGGCCTTGGGCATCGCGAGTGCCGGACCCATCAAGAGCTGGTCTGCTGGATCCACACCGACGTAGGCCCAGGAGCGGATTGCAGCGAGCGGCGTGTAGCCCAGCGCGCGCGCCTTCTCTTCGCTCATCAGCACGACTGCCGCGGCGCCGTCGGTGAGGGGACTTGCATTCCCTGCGGTAACACTCCCGTCCTTGGAAAACACGGGGCGCAGCTTGCTGAGCTTCTCCACCGACGTGTCCGCGCGCACGAGACCATCTGCGTGCACCCACTTGCCTCCGGGCGTCTCGACCGCGACGACCTCGTCTGCGAAGCGACCTGACTCGATGGCGTGGGCCGCGCGATGGTGAGAACGCGCAGCGAGCTCGTCCTGCGCCTCGCGCGAAATCGCGTTGCGCTTTGCCATGCGCTCTGCGGACTCTCCCATCACTTCGCCGGTGGTGCGCTCCGCGATCTTGGGCTGACGGGGGAGGATCTCCGTGATCGGTGTCAGCTGGGAAAGCGCTGCCAGGTAGTCCGCGGGCGACGGCTTTCCGAGCGCCAGCGGGGCCAAGCTGTGGGTCACCTTGGAGGGCAGGGTGATGGGCGCGTTGCTGGTCGAGTCGGAGCCACCCGCGATGATGACGTCGGCTTCTCCGCGTTCAATGGCCGCGGCCGCCAGGGTGATGGCCTGCAGACCTGACGCACACGCGCGGGTCACAGTCATGCCCTCGACGCTTGCGGGCAACTGGAGATCGAGAGCGATCTCACGCGCCACGTTGGGAGCGGTGGTGGGGAGGATCACTCCGCCCCAGATGATACCGTCAATTTCCTTGCGGGAAAGTTCGAGCTTGTTCAAGAGGCCGCGAGTCGCGGCGACACCGAGACCGATGGTGTCGAGCTGGGTGAAGCTGGTGAAGGCCTTGACGAAGGGAGTACGCATACCTCCGACGACCACTGCGCGCCGGGCGCTGTGGCCATTGCCGTTTCCGTTGCCACCGTTTGTCTTGGTACGGGTACCGGTGTTCGTGCGGCGTTTCGCTGCCATGGTTCCTCCAATCACGCGCCGATGAGGGCGCCTCCGCAGACACGGATGATGTTGCCGGTGACGCCAGCCGCTGCGGGCGTGCACAGGAAGGTGATGGCCTGACCCACGTCTTCGGGTTGTCCGCCTTGGCCAAGGGCGCTCATGCGCCTTCCGGCCTCGCGAATCACCACTGGGATGGCCGCGGTGAGTCGGGTTTCGATGAAGCCCGGCGCGATAGCGTTGACGGTGATGCCTCGATCGGCGACCTCGCGCGCCAGGTGCTTGGTCAAGCCGACGATGCCACTCTTCGATGCGGCGTAGTTGGTTTGCCCGACGTTTCCGGCGATGCCCGCAATGGAGGACAGGTTCACGATGCGGCCACCGTCGTTCAGCGTGCCCTTCAGGAGCTCGCTGGTGATGCGCTCGACCGCGCTCAAGTTGATGTCGATGGCTTGATCCCAGAGCGCTTGCTTCATGCGCGCCAATGTCTTGTCGCGCGTTACGCCGGCGTTGTGGACCACGATATCGACGCCACCATGCTGCTCCTTCAGCGCGCGGGCGATACTGCCCGGCGCCTCTGGATCCGAGACGTCTGCCAGCAGCACGGAGCCGCCGATCTTCCGCGCGACTTGGCTCAGCGGGCCGTCGTCGTCGGGGCGGTCGAGGCACACGACGTGCGCGCCTTCAGCTGCCATGATTTCGGCGGTAGCTGCGCCAATACCGCGCGCCGCACCAGTGATCAGCGCGACCTTGCCGGCCAACGGACGTACCCACGATACTTCACCATCGAACTTCGCGGCGCCGCTGACGCTGATCGGCTGGGCGGTGACGAATGTGCACGCAGGGCTCAGCAGGAAGCGCAGCACACCGGCGACGCGGTCATCTGCACCTTCTTCCACGCGGATCAGGTTTGCGTTCACGCCCTTCTTGCCGAGCTCTTTCGCGAGGCTCCGGGTGAAGCCCTCGAGCGCGCTGCGCGCTGCCGCCGCGGCAGCGCTGGTCGCGGTCTCATGGGGCCTGCCGAGCACCACGACGCGTGCGTTCTTGCGCAGCAAGGGCAACCAGGGATGGAAGAACGAGTACACAGCGTCGAGCTCCGCGGGGCTCTGGATGCCGGTCGCGTCGAATACCATCGAACCGACGTTGGGCTTGGTGTGCTCACCGAGCTCGGGCTCGCTCACCAGCTTGGGAAGGCGACCGTAGGCCTCGCCGAGCTCCTTGAAAGGAGCTTCTAGCTCGGCTGCGGTAACCCAGGGATTGCCGCCAGCGATGATCAGCGTGCGAGCGATGACCGGCGTGAGCTCCCCGGCGCCGCCGACCAACACCGACTGATCCATCAGCGGGCGTTCCACGGCGGGGCCGCGCTGACGCAGCAGCTGCGCGGGCATTGGGATGGGCAAGCCGGCGCTCTGAATCAGCTTCCGGGCGCGGGGGTTCTGAGCCAGGTCGAGCAGGATGTCGCTCATGGTTGTTCTCCGTTTTCGTTGTTGAAGCTACCGACGAGGTAGGCGGGGCCGCCCGGGGCGTCACCGACGAACACCGAGTTGTCGAGGACGTAGAGTCCGACCCTTGCAGGCAACACCAGCGGTCGCGTGAAGCGCACGTCGAGTTCCGTGAGGTTCTTGATGCTGCCGGCGAACAGGCCGCGGTTCAGGCCCTCCACCGTGCGCGCCATCGTCGAAAATCCGTGCAGAATAACGTTCCGAAAGCCAGATGCCTTGGCGTACGCCGGGATCCAGTGGATCGGGTTGAAGTCACCAGTTAGCTTGGCGAAGTCGAGGCCGGCGTTCGCAGGCAGCTTCCAGTAGCCGATCTCGCGGGCGTTACTCGGCACGCGCGGCTTGTCCTTCTTGGCGTGACCGTTGCCCGAGCCTTGCCCGCTACTCGAGCCTTGCCCGTTGCTCGGGCCCTGACCGTTGCTCGCAGCAGCCTTTTCCAGCTTCTTCGGTAGCGGGACGATCGCGAAAAAGTCCGCGACCACGGCCTCCGGTTGCTCCTGGGTGCCGGTGACGACGTGTTGTTGCAGCACGACCCGACGACCGTCGTCGTCAATGCTCTCGAGGCGCGCGGTGACCTGCAGCTTCTTGCCGAGCGGAAGCTGTGAGTTCACTCGCATGCGGCAGCCACCGTTCATGACCTTCAGCAAAGGGTATGGCAGCCCTTCCAGCGTGCGCGTCGCCAGTGGGAAGCCCCACTGCGGGAACAAGTGCGCCGGCACGATTCCGCGGTACGCGCTCGGATCACCGCCAATGTGACGGATGTAGTCCCTGATCAATGCGGCGGGGAGCGGATCAATTTCCGTGCGGAACTCAGGCCCGGGAGTGACCGGAGCAGCGCCGTTCCCTGGCTTCTGGCGGAGAGCCGCGAACGCGGTGCGCCCGAGGGCGCCGATGACCGGTGCCTGGGTCAGGATGTGTCGATTCGAAACGCCCATGAACTACCTCGTGAGCCCGGCGACTGCGGGCAGTCGTTTCGCAGGCGTCTTCCTGCGAAGCCGCAGGCTGTCTACCACTTGGTAGAGGTGCAGCAAGGGATTTTCTGCGTTGCGTCATTCTCCCAGGATTTTCGCGCGAGTGTGCGATGCTTCCCGTGTCGGCGTGCTCAGGCGTCCAGTCTCCCGCTGATTGGCACACTTTCTGAGACCTGTGGGTCTTGACGTCTTGCAGCATTCCCCCGCCGCGAGGCCACCCCACTTGCTCTGTTCTCTACCAGGCGGTAGAGACTCGCCGTGGATACGCAGCGCACCTCCAGTGCGGAACTGATTTGCGAGGCCGCCACCCGGCTGTTCGCCCGCCAAGGCTTCGACGGCACCTCGCTACAGGCGATCGCCGCTCAGGTCGGCATCACCAAGCCGACGTTGTTGTATCACTACCCCTCCAAGGACGCGCTGCGGGCCGCGGTGCTCGAAAACCTGTTTGCCCACTGGCGTCGCACGGTGCCGCAGCTCCTCGAGGCGGTCACGAGCGGGCATGCCCGCTTCGAGGCGCTGACGAACGAGCTGATTCGCTTCTTCCGTGAGGATCCAGACCGCGCGCTGCTCCTGATGCGCGAACTGATGGATCGACCCGTTCACATGCGCGAGCAGGTGATCGATAACCTTCGCCCGTGGCTCAGGGTCGTCGCGGAGTACATCCGTACTGGGAAGCGCATCGGGCAGATCCGCGAGGATGTGGACGAGGAATCCTACCTGCTTCACGTCGTCACGCTGACCATCGCGACGCTGAGCAACGCGACGCTCGTGCAGGCCGCCCTGGCTCCCGAGCAGCCGCCGCACGCCGTGGAGGAGCGGCACCTGAGAGAGCTGCGAAGGCTGGCCAAGGTGTCACTGTTTCGCGATTGAGCGCCGCTGCCCATCACTCGGTCGGCTGCACTGAGGGGCGAAAGTTCCGAACCGAGCGAGACAGGCGCTGTGGCAGGTCGAGCGGCCTGTTAGAATTCGCGCATGCGTTTGCCGTCACACACGCCTCCGTCGAGCCGCGTTTCGCTCTCGAAGCGGACCACTTCTACCCTCGTTTTGCTCCTGAGCATCGCCGCAGCGGGTGCTTTTGCCG
>JBFXBK010000078.1:0-20576 GCA_050183255.1 Polyangiaceae bacterium
ATGCTCTCATGGCGGATCACGTTGACGGAGCGTGCTTCCGCAAAGAAACGTTGCACCAGCGCCGGGTGATGAGCGCACTCCATGCTCAAGACCTTGATGGCGACGCGACTACCGATCTGCGGGTGGCCGCCCATGTCCACGCGCCCCATTCCCCCGACGCCGAGCAGCGCGGCGATCCGGTAGCTCCCGACCATTTGCCCCAGCAGCGGCTCAGTCAGGTTGTCGGATAGAGGATTGCCGTCGCTCGGGCACTGGCCCGGCGCCTGAAAGCACTGACCGCACTCAGGACAAACGAACATCGCTCGCAGCCAGCATGGCAGAACTGGGCAGTGAGGGCACCCCCTGTCACCAAACCCCGCGAATGATCACGGAAGCTCGCGTTCCTAGTCGGTGTTCTGGAAACGCTGGGGGAACGGCGGTCGGCCGCGGGCAGTCGCCCAGCCCGCAGCCGGACGATCCGCTTGGAAGTCAGCTTGGTAGTCGAAGTACGCGAGCACGAACAGCAGCGCGCCGCTGAACATCATTCGGCGATGGAGCCCCATCGCCATCGTCCGACCGGAGGCCTCGCTGCTCGGATTGGTGGCCGCCGCCTGCCAGCGCTTGATGTAGCGATCCGTCAACCACAGCAGGGGTACACCAAACAGCAAGAGCCGTGGGTAGTAGCCAAGCACGATGCCGAGGACGACGCCCGCCATGGCGAAGCCCATGAGCCAGCGCGCAACGCGTATCACCCCCACGGCTCCGTGGCTCACCACGAGCGTTGCGTAGCCGCGCTCCGCGTCTTCTCGCTGCTGGAACGCCTGGGCAACGAAGTAGGCGCCCAAGATCCACGCGGCAAGGAAAACAAGCGTTACCGCGCCGCGCGCCGTGGGCGGAAGCCCGGTCTGAGCGAAGCCGGCGATCGGCGTCAGCAGCCCATAGCCCACCAGGTTCACGAATGGCCCACCCCAGGCGTGTCCCTTCCAACGAGTTCTGGGGTGAGAGTACAACACGGCTAGCAGCGCCGCGCCGCTCGCGCACACTGGTCCGGGCCAACGACTGAAGCCGCTCACGACGACCGCGGCGGTGAGGGCCAGGTAGCCCGCCAGGGCAGTTCCTCGAGGTAACGTTACCGGGGAAGGCTGAAACAGCACCTCACCCTGATCGTCATCGAGGACCGCGTTCAGCCACAAGCTCCCGGCGTTGAGCAGCCACCAGCTGATCAAGATCATCACGAGCCCCGAAAGGCCTCGTGGCCCCATGCCCCAGTCCCAGAGCGTGAAACCGTAGCCGATCAGCACAATCCAGGAGAGCCAGAACGCCCCTTGGGGCCGCGACAGTCGCCAGAAGGCGCTCGCAGTCTCACGCACGCCTACCGGACGCTGCCGTTCGGAATCAGCCGGAGTTTGGTCTAGGCTTTCGGCTCCGAGGGGCAAGGGCTAGCTCGCTGCCTCCTCTTCGAGATCCAGCTCTGTCGCGGTGCCACCGGCCTGGCGCACTGCTTCGACATAACCCGATGGGTCCAGCTCCTCATAGCGATGACGCTCGGAGTCGTACCAGAAGCGCTGCTCGGTCGAGCTGACGCGGATCCCGGCTTCCATCAGCGGGGCCTTGATCGGGCGATAACCATCCGTAAGGGCGATCTGTGAGCGTACCCGGATGAAGCGCGGACGAGCCCGGAGCGGCAGCTGGCGCTCGATGACGTCCAGAATCGCTGCGGGGTCGAGGCGTGCGTTTCCTTGGGGTACGACCGCGGCCACGGGCATCTGCCAGGAGGTGCCGGGCACCCGCAGCGCATAGGCCACGGCGAGGCCCACCTCAGGCAAATCGTAGAGCGCGTCCTCAATCTCCGTAGTCGCCACCGGACCCGTTACCGTACGGATCATATCCGAGGCACGGTCCACGTACCAGTAGTCGCCGTCGTCGTCCTGGCGCAGGATGTCGCCGGTGAGGAACCAGACGTCGTCCGCCTCGAAGGCGCCACGCACGATCCGCTTCGCGGTGTCAGGATCTTGAGCGTAGCCGGCGAGGGTCGCCGAGGGGTGCGTCGAGTCGACACGGGAGATCATCATCCCCCACTCGTTCTCCTTCGTCGGCACGAGCCAACCCCGCGCGTCCTTGATCAGCTCCCCGCGATCGAAGTCGTAGCGGACGATCGCCATGTCGGTAGCGCCCGGCAGTGGTCGGCCCAGAGCGCCCAGCTTCTTTCCGGAGGCGTTGGCAAGCACGGCGTTGCCTTCGCTGGATGCGTAGAACTCCAACACCCCGACGCCGAAGCGATCGTGTAGTCGGTACCACACGTCCTTGCGCATCCCGCTGCCGGCAAACAACCTCAGCGGGTTGATATGCTCCGAGGGAGTGACCGGCGCGTTCACCAACTCGCGGCACATCTCGCCAGCGTAGAACACGACCGTAGCGCCGTAGCGCCGTACTTCCTTCCAGAACAGTTCCGGGGTGAAACGACTGGCAAGGGCGAGACGCGCGCCGCCAACTAGGCCACCACCGACGCTCACTAGCATGCCGGACTGATGATGTAGCGGCAGGCAGCAGTAGACGGTGTCCTTGCCGGTCAGCGTGCAGGCGGCGGCGGCACCGTACGCAGAGAACGCCCAGCGCCGATTCGTAATGCGCGCAGCGCGCGGCTTCGAGTAGCGCCCCGACGTGAAGATGATCATCGCGAGGTCGCCCGACTTGCCGGGATTCGGCTCGTACCAAGCGGGAAGCTCCACGCGATCCGGGTCGATCTGCTCCATGTCGATGACGCCCGCGGTGGAGTTCCGCACCCGACCCCCGCCACCGAGCACGAGCACATCCCCTTGAAAAGAGTCTCGCGCGAGCTCTGCGTGGCCGGGATCACTGACCAAGAACTCTGCCTCACCCATCTCGAGGCACTTCGAGAGCGCGATGCGCGACGACGTTGGGCTGAGCAGCACCGCGATGGCGCCGATGCGATTGAGGGCCGCAACCACGGATAGATAGCTCGGGCGCCCCTCCATCAGCACTCCCACACGCGTCCCCCGGCGCACGCCGCAGGATATCAGCCCACGCACCACGTGGTTCACGCGCCGATCGGCGTCCGCGTAGGAGAACGCGCGACCGCGGAAGAGGAAGAACGTCTGCTCCGGGATGTGCTTGGCCTGACGCGCAAGCACGCCGGCCATGCTGATGCGCGAGTCAGGCCCCATGCGGCGCAGCTGGCTCAGCCGCGGCAGCTGGAAGCGCAGGTTGTCGACGGCGTCCGCTGCGTCTTCGAATGCGTGCCCAAGCCGTTTCCACGCGGAAGAGACTGCGCTCGCGGCAGTATCCACGAACAGGTCGATATCCACATCAAGATCGAATCCGCCAACCTCGTCGTCCTCGTCGAGAAAATCGGGAGTCTCTGGTTCCGCGCCCGGGTCGGTGATGAGCGCGGGGCGCTCACCCAAGCCCTCACGCCAACGCAGCCACTCCACGACGCTCGGCCAGGTTTCCCGCAGCGACGTCGAGCCGACGACCAAACCAAAGTGGCCAGCCGACAGCGGGATCTCGAACACCTCGGCGTTCGGCGCGGCGTTGGCGATCGCGCGCACGCTGGGCGGACGCGCGATGTCGTCCCGCTCTCCGACGAATGCCAACACCGGACAACGAATGTCGGCCAGGGTGACGCTGCGGCCGTCGATCACGAAACCGCCTGACGCCAAGCGGTTGTGCACCACGAATTCGTCGATGAACTTTCTCAGTGCCGGCCCGGGCCACGCAACGAACCCCTCACCCCCCAAAAACCTGCGGCGGCTCTCGCGCTTTTCCAGGGCTTGGCGATCGTGCAGGTTGCGCACGAAGTCGACCAACTGCTGCGCTTCTTTGACCGGAGTGAGCAACTTGAAGCCGGTGCTCGTCAGGATCCCCGGCAGGCCTTCCATGTGAGTCAGCGGGTACTCGATCAGCGTGCGCGCCATGCCGATCACACGCTCCGCCACCTCGTTGGAAAGCGACGGCAGGTTCGCGTGAATATCCACCGGGCTACCGAAGGTGATCACCGACGCGAGGTGCGAGGACTGCAGGTACGCTGCTGCCTGATAAGCGAACATGCCGCCTTGGGAGTAGCCCGCGAGATGCACCGGCGCGCCCGTTTGCTCCGCGACCATGCGAATGGCCTTGGCCACCGCCCGCACGTGATCGTCCAGCGTGCGCTCCATGCCGCCTTCTTCGCGTTCGGGCGCGCCAAAATCGATCACCCACGGATCGATGCCTTCACTCGTCAGCACGCTCACGGCGCTGAGCTCGGGCGACACGTCGTAGATCTCGGCCGTCAGCATCAACGGCGGGATGAGCACGAGCGGTGCCTTCACGCGCGCGCCGGTCGGGTGCTTCACCCCGGCATAGCGACGCAGCTTGAACATCCGCTCTTGATGAACGACTTCAAAGGTCGCTCCTTGACGCGGCGTCAGGCGCCCGAGGCGCAGCACCTCCATGGCGTTCTGCGCACCCTTGCTGACGCGCTTGAGGCCTCCCCCAAATCCTTTGGCTCGTGAATGACGTCTGGCCATGTGAGTCTTGTTGCTGGCGCTTTGGCGAAACGCGAACGGCGATTGGTCTGAGCACGAAGCGCGCGCCTCGAGCGAACCGAGAAGCACACCCGAGCGCGGCGAAGCGCGAAAAAGCACACTAGCCGCTCCCCCGAGGCTTGTCGATTGACGCCGCCGCCGCTCTGCGAGGCTGGCCTGGATTGTCGCGTCTCGCTGACCCTGGAGGCGCCGGCCGCACGGTTCGCACCGCGAGCCTGGCTAGGCGAGGCGCTGGTTGGGCTAGCGCGCTGGATGGGCTATGGCGCGGCCATGGACGCATCCCGGTTGAATCAGCTCTTGGATGGACTCTGTACGGCGGACGACCCTCGCCTACGTCAGGGCGTGGCGGTCGCGGTGGATGCGCTGCTCGAGCTACCCCTCGAGGAGCTGGTCGACCTGAAACGCGTCAGCGCGCTGGTGCTGGTCGCGCTGGGGGGAGAAACAGCCTCGCTGCTGGTCGACGAACACGTCACTCCAGGTTGGTTCCGCCAGCTCGAGCGCTTCGACGAGGGTGATGAGGCCGTGGGCAGCTTGATGAGTGACGCAAGCTGGGAGGCGCTCGAAGCACAACTCTCTAGCCTGAGAATTCCCCAAGGCAAATGGGCGCGAGAGATCGTGGATGCGAAGCTGCTGCGAGAGCTCCTGGCACCGGTGGTGCAGAGCACACTGCAAAGCTTCGCGAAGCGACTGCCCGGTGTGGGTCTGGGCACAGGCATCGCCGCGGCGGGGGGAAGTGCGCTGTCGGGACTCGCGAGGGGCCTGAAGAGCCGTGTGGGAGAAGGCGCAAAGGGCATCAGCGATGTCGGCAAGAGTGTGGTGGGCGGCCTCGAGGGTCGGCTTCAGAAGTCGGTCAACGACTTCAGCCGCACGGCCCAAGACGAGTTCCGCGCGGCAATGCTCGAGCGCCTCAAGAGCGACGACGGGCAGGCACTCTTGAAGCGCATGCGGCAGCACGCGCTGACTTCGATCCGTGAGGTAAAGGTAGCCGAGATGATGCGGGACCTCGAGGACGTCCGCAGCATGGCCGCTGAGCTCGCTCCGGACGTGCTTCGTCACAACGCTCGAGGGGAAGCGTTGAGTCAGGCCGTGCAGCTAGAGGTCGACGCTTTCCTAGAGCACGAGGGCAGGCGCCCGCTGCGGGAGTTGCTGGAGGAGACGAGCGTGGCCAACGAGGCGCGCGAAGCGTTGATCGAGCGAGGTCAACGCATAGCGCGTCACTTGCTCTCGCACGCAGCGGTGCGTGAATTCCTGGAGTCTTTGGCCTCCGGCGCTTGAGGTACGAGAGGCGTCAGCGGCGGCCAGTGAAGCCCATCATTCCCTGAACGACAGACTCACTCTGCTCCAGGATCTCCTGCTCCTGTTCGGCCATCTCCGCGCACTCTTCGCAGAGCTTCTTGCTCTTGCCATTGACCTTGACGGACACGACTTCGTCCACCTCTTCACCGCAGGCTTTGCAGACGGGCATAGGCGCGAAGGTTAGCACACGTCGCGGGTGAACTCAGGCAAGGCAGACGGAGCGACGAGCGCCCAGAAGCGGCCAACGGATGCTCGCTCGCCCTACCCAGGCGGCTGCGAGTGCGAGCGGTGTGAACGGCCAGGTCGCAAGCAAAACAACGTAAAAATACTCGTGCGCTTGCGGCTCGACGCAGCCGGCACAAACGAAAACTGCGAAACTTGCCGCCTTGGCAGTAGTCCTTGCGCAGACCGCGGCGTGAGTGCGAAGGCGAAATGAGCGCGCGCCCGCGCCCGCTGCGCGACAAAGTTCGGTGGCTATTGATCGCGTGGAGGAAGGCGCGCACCCTATCAAACTGAGTCCACTGTGTAGCCAGCCGAGCGACTCCTGCGGTCCTCGTTGGCCCCTGCCCTAAGATGCCGACCTGTCCCAAGTGCCGAACCGTCTATCCTGAAGGCGTCGCCAAGTGCGGCCACGACGGGGAGACATTGCTACCCGACGCTGCGTTCGCGGGCGTTGATCCCGATCTGACAGCGGGCACCACCGTCGGTGAATACGAAATCGAGAAGAAGCTCGGCGAGGGCGGCTTCGGCTCGGTCTACGCGGGCGTGCACCCTCTGATTGGCAAGCGCGTTGCCGTCAAGGTGCTGAACCGCGAGTACTCCTCGAACCCGCAGATGGTCTCGCGTTTCATCGCGGAAGCGCGCGCGGTCAATCAGATCCAGCATCAGAACATCATCGATATCTTCGCGTTCGGCAGCCTACCTGACAAGCGCCAGTACTACGTGATGGAGCTGTTGGACGGCGTGCCATTCGACGAGTACATCCAGCGCAAGGGCCGGCTGAGCCCTGAAGAAGCAATACCGATCCTGCGCCAAGTAGCTCGCGCCTTGGACGCAGCGCACGCTAACGAAATCGTGCACCGCGATCTCAAACCGGAGAACATCTACATCGCGTTCGATTCCGAAGGGAAACCCACGCCGAAGCTCCTCGACTTCGGTATCGCCAAGTTGCTTGGCGATCACACGAGCGGCCACAAGACGAACACGGGAGCGCCAATTGGCACGCCCTACTACATGTCGCCGGAGCAATGCCGTGGCACCGGGGTGGACCATCGCACCGACATCTACTCGTTTGGCGTGATGTGCTTTGAAGTGCTGAGCGGTCAGCGGCCGTTCATGTCCGACCAGATGCTGACGTTGATGCTCAAGCACATCAACGAGCCACCCCCAGCCGTCAGCGCTTTAGCAGGGCTACCCGCGGAGTTGGACGCGCCCATCCAACGCATGATGGCGAAGGATCCAGCGGATCGTCCGCAGACGGTGTCCCGAGCGCTCGAAGAACTCGCAGCTGCCGCTCAGAGCGCTGGCATGAGCGTGACGGTAAGCCCGCTCTCAGGCGGCGGACATCCGATGCCCACTCCGCGCTTCGGCGCGCTCGATCGCACCGAGCTCGACACCGAGGCCATGTCTCCGTCGATCCAGGGCCAACTGCAGAAGGCGGCTGGCGCGTCGACTCAAGCGCCGCTCGCCGTCGATACGGGCAGCCCCAAAAAGAACTCGCGAGTCGCGCTGTTCGCCGTACTCGGCGTGCTAGTGCTCGGCGGCGCTGGCGTAGGTGTGTTCGCGCTCCGCTCGAACCACACCCAGGTCACGCCGGATCACCTCGCGGAAACGGCAACACCGACGCCGTCCGCCGCGCCAGCCGCCTCAGAACCTAGCGCTCCAGCCAAGGGCGCCGAACCCACCGAGCCCGCCGAACCGGAGAAGCCAACCAGCGTGCGCTTCACCGTGGACTCAAAGCCAAAGAGCGTTGAAGCCTATCTTGACGGGAAGAAGCTCGGCACCTCTGACGAACCCCTTGAGCTTCCGTATGGCGACAAGGAAGTCGAGATCGAGTTCCAGGCGCCGGGCTACCTCGCGAAGAAGGTCCACGTGAAACCCGACGTCGGCGGAGTGATCAGTGTGACCTTGAGCAAGATCGTCCAGCACGCGCCGACCAAGAAGAAGGGCAGCGGCGATCTGGAGAACCCGTTCTGATTCCGCGCGGCATGGTTTGCCGTCGCACTGTGTAGCGCACATCGCATCTTTGCTTGAAAAGCACCCCTGAGGTGCAGGTTAGGGACCGCAACTTGACCAGAAAAACACAGGGAAGTTTGGCACGACTGTTCAGCTGGTTCGGGACGGCGCTCGGTGGCGCTGCGCTCGTGAGCTGCGCGAATCTCGGCACCATCGAGCGGGGCGAGTGCGGAAACGGCGTGGTCGAGCCTGAGGCAGGAGAAGAGTGTGACTCGTTTCCTGCAGACAACTGCGCTCCGAAGGGCCACGCGAGCCAGTGCCGTTACATCTGCACGACCGCGAGCAGCCCAGCCGGAACCGAAGCCATCAACTGTCCAGCGGGCTTTGGCTGCGGCACCGACGGCGTCTGTAGACGCGCCTCCGGCGACTACACGCCGGGGAGCGTCCTGAGGCAGGGCTACACCCTGCGCGTCGAGAGCGGGGACTTCGACGGCGACGGTCAGTCAGAGATCGTCAGCGTCACGCCCACCGAGCTTGGCATCCACTTCCTGGATGAGCGCGGAAACCAACAGGCTCAGACAGATGTCAACGGCGCAGCCATTGTGCCTGCGATAGGCCAACTCACTGGAGATAACCTCGCGGATTTGGTGGTGCTGCGGTCGGAGCTTGGTGGTGGCCTGAATGTGCTGCGTGGCCGCCGCGATGGTTCACTGCAACCCACGGCGTACTCGCCGTTCGACGTGGGTAACTCGGACGCTGAGGTGGTGATCCTCGATGCGATGCAGACCACCCTCAACATCGGCCCCGACGTGCTGAACATCCAGGGTGACGAGATCCTGATGCTCACCGACAACCTAATGTTCACCGCATCCGCAACCGTCGACCTGTTGCTGACGCTACCCGGCCCGGTAGCGAATCTCGCTGGACACCCCGCGGTTGGAAACTTGGACGAGCGAAAGCTGCAGTCGCCCTGCGAGGAAATGGCGCTGGCTTACACGGGCGCGAACAGCGTTTGGGTCTACACGCCGTGTTATCGAGACGGCGCGGTGCTGAAATGGAACCGCTACAACGGCAGCGAGAGCTCGCCGCCGTCGCGGTCGCTGCCGCCGGTCAAGCTCCCGGCAGGGCGCAAGATCAGCACCGGCGTCAAGCTCGCGGACTTCAACGGGGACGGACACCTGGACATGCTGATCGGCGCAGAGCCGACGGGCAACACACAGTGCTTCGGTGACTCTGAGCTGTTTGCCGCGTTTGGCGTCGGCGACGGCACTTTCCACTCGGATTTGTCAGCGCTCCCGATGTCGGACGGCGACGGCAACGCCGTGTCCCTGGGCAGCACGCTGGTTTGCTCGATGCCCCTAGCGCTGGGCGACCTCAACGGCGACTCGGTCGTCGACATCGTCCTGAGCGACTCCGTTCTGGTCAGCGACACGAGCGTCGCGACCGGACCCCTAGGTGGCGCTTCCTACAACCTGGTCACCGCAAACTTCGAAGCGCCGTGGAGCGACGCCGTCGTCGCGGACATGAACGCGAACGGCATCCCCGACATCATCACTGCCACGCAGGGCTCCAACACCATCGACTTCTACAATGGCGTGGGTGACGGACGCCTGAACCGCTTCCAGATCCAGGCCCGAGGCGAACCGAGCGAACTCACCGTGGGTGACTTCGACGGAGATCTGGTCAACGACCTGGCGTTCAAAGAGCGCGGGCCCCACGGGAGCGTCGGCGCGGGCGTCGAGACGGGAGACTCGCTGTCCATCGCCTTCGGCAACGGCTTCGGCGGGCCGAGTGAGCCGGTCAGCATGGGGCGCCTTGCTCGCATCGATCGCGTCGTGGGCGGCAACGTGGAAGAGTTGTTCTCCGACGGCATCGCAGACTTGTTGGTGTTGTCTACTTCAGAGACGTCCGACAGCCGGAGCATCGCATTGCTCAACGGCAGCAGCGACCGCCAGCTCGTCTCGCCGTTCTACCTGAATGGCGACAGCGACACCGTACCGGTGCGCGCAGTCATCGGTGAGTTCACCGGCGACGACCACAACGACATCACTGTGCTCGCCTCGACCACCGACAGCTTCGACGGGAACTACACGAACCGGGTCTGGGTGTTGCCTTCAACGGGTGAAGCGGCCATCGACTCCAGCAGTGTCTTCACGAGTGAGCCCGTGTCGACGCTCGAGTCAGGAGAGAACGCCCTGACGGCAGCGGTCGATCTCGACGGTGATGGGATTGACGAACTGGTCGCGTTCGTCTCCAACGGGACGTCGACCGGTGGCGTGCTGATCATTGGGCACGTCGTGAACAACGGCTTCTCGCTCGAAGATCCGCAGTTCACCGAGGAGAGCTACTACTTCGATCCGCTCGGAAACGTGACGGGTGGCCCAGAGCCCGGCGTACCCGATCCGATCAATCCCGACGGTAGCACCAGCACAGGCTACGTCGTGTACAACGGCCAGATCTTGGTTCAAGACGTTGACGGCGACGGCAAGAAAGACATCCTCGCGCTGGGCCTCGGCGCGGCGGGAGATGACGGCATCCCAGAGCCGAGAATCGTGTTCTTCAAGAACGAGGGCAACGGCACCCTCGACGCCTCCAAGCGTATCGTCTTCGCCAACCCGGGAGACGTGGACCCCGGCTCTTTCGCCCTGACTCAGGCCGACACCGACGCCGCCCCGGAGGTGGTGCTGCTCGGCGCTGAGGGCGGCTGGGTTGCCGACTTCGACTTCGGCAACAAGCAACTGATCAACGCTCGCAACCTGCCAGCCATCCGCGGCGGAAACAGCGTGGTCAGCTCCGACTACAACGGTGACGGTGTCCCAGACCTCGCCGTTGCCGGCGACGGCGGCGTGCAGGTGTTCCTGGGCAAGGCGGTGATTGAATGAGACGCATCCTGCTAACGAGCCTCTTGGCGGCTTCGCTAATCGGCGCACCGTGCCTTTCCACCTCACCCGCGAGTGCCCAGGCAGAAGACGTGCAGAAGGCGCGCACCTACTTCAACGCTGGCGCGCAAGCCTACGAAGCCGGAGAGTATCTGGCCGCAATCCAGGCCTTCGACCAGGCCTACAAGTACTCCCCGCGCCCCGCGATCCTGTTCAGCGCTGCGCAGGCGTACCGCCGCCAGTACTTCATCGACAAGAACGCCCAGAACCTCCAGCTAGCCATCAAGAACTACCGGTCGTACCTATCCAAGGTGGCAGAAGGTGGTCGGCGCGCAGACGCGGCTCAGGCGCTGTCGGAGCTCGAACCCATTGCCGCGCGGTTAGCCGCTAGCGCCGCGCCGGTGGATCCGGAGAACCCCGAGGCGCCAGCGCCCCCAACCCCCGCGCCGATGGTGCAGCAAACGCGCCTGATGGTTTCCTCTCAGACGAAGGGGACTACGGTGCAGCTCGACGGTGGAGCCGCCAAGCAGGCGCCACTGATTGCCGAGGTCAAACCCGGCAAGCACAAGGTGAGCTTGACCGCGCCAGGTTACTTCCCCGAGGAAAGGGAAGTGCAAGCAGCTGAGGGCGGCATCGTCGCAGTCGACGTACGGCTCCGCCCGCAGCCAGCCAAGGTAAACATCACCACCGAGAGCGGAGCAGAGGTCCGCGTCGATGGTCGTCCCGTTGGCGTCACACCCTTGGCCGGTCCGCTGGAACTGGAAGCCGGAAATCACCTGATCACCGTGAGTCGAACTGGCCGTGAGCCGTTCTCCAAGGAACTCGACCTGAGTCGCGGGGAGCAGCGGACGTTGAACGTCGATCTCGACGTGACCACCCAGCGCGTGGCGAGCTACGTCGTGCTCGGCACGGGCGTCGCAGGGCTACTCACCGGTGGGGTGTTCACGCTGCTTGCCATTCGCCAGGAGGGTAAGGCGCAGGATATCGATGACCAGCGGGCCACCAGCAACATCACGCGCGCGCAGGTCAGCGAGTACGAGGACCACATCGCGAAGCGTGATGATTTCCGCACGGCATCAATCATCGCGTATGGCGCAGGTACATTGCTCACCGCAACCAGCGTGCTCTTGATGTCCTTCGACGACCCGAAGGTCAGCTTCGACCAGCGCGAACGTTCACCGAAGTCGAAGACCCCGGAAGAGGAAACGCCGGAGCCGAGCATGGAGATGTCAGCGGCTCCCTTCTGGGGCCCGGGCAGCCTTGGAGCGTCCCTCCAGGGCCGTTTCTGAATCGCCAATTCTGACCGGCTGGTTAGTTTGTGTTAGGCTGCGCTCATCACGGAGGTTCCCATGGGTTTCCTAGGGTTCGGCAGCTCTCGGCTCAGCTACGACATGTTCGACCTGGCGCGGAACGCGGCGGAGGCCAAACGCTTCGCGACCTGCGAGCGCATCTATCACAAGGGTCAGGTGCTCGCGTGGGACGGCAAAGAAATTCTCCCTATGTTGCTGGAGAAGCATGGGGGGGTGAGGGTCGCGCCCGAGAAGAAGCAAGCGCTGCGTAGAGTCTTCGCGATCATTCTCTGGGGAGAATTAGCCGCATGGAAAATTTCTGCTCAGCTCGCCGACCGGCTAGTGCCGCTCGAGGCGAAGATGGCAGCGACGAGCCAAGCCTTCGACGAAGCGCGGCACTTCTACACGATGTACGACTACCTGAAGGAGCTCGACTACCTTCCGGAGAAGCTCGACCCAGCCCCCCAAGCGCTGCTCGACCACGTCCTCTCTACCAATGACCTCGCCTGCAAGCTGCTCGGCATGCAGCTCTTGATCGAGACCATCGCGCTGGCGATCTTTCAAGAGATCCGCGAGCTCAACGTCGAACCGGTGTTGAGCGAGCTCATGCGCTACTACGAGCGGGACGAAGCCCGACACGTGGGTCTCGGAGTCCAGTATTTGCCGATCCTGATGAAGCAGATGAGCCGTCCGCAGCTGATCCGCATGAGCCTGTTCCAGGCCAAGCTCGTCGGTTTCGCGCTGTGGGAGAACAAGGTGCTCGAGCCAGACTTCCAGGCGCTTGGCATCGATCAGCGCCGGATCTTGGATCGCGCACGAGCCAAGCAGATGGTCGCAGTGCGTGAAGCCTGGGCGGCGATCGGCTGGGACGTGGACAAGAATCGCGGGATCGCGATGCCGGTGATTGGCGCAACCGTCGAGCTCATGTTCCCCACGGAAGAGACGCGCAACGATCGCGGCGCACGTTGGAGCGCCGTCTGGGACGCGCTCACGAAGCCCCTGGCGACGCAGGCAGACGCCCTCGACGTTCATTCGTCCCACGCCATCAAGACGGCGCGCGGCAACATCGTGGACGGCGAGAACAGCTTCCTCGCCTCCTGAGACGAAGCAGCGTCGCACGGTACGCCAGCGGTCAGTGTTTGCGCGGCGAACTCCCAAGCAGAACCAGCCTGAACCACGGGGGTTTCAAGGTGTTTGACGCCTTGCATGACTTTTCCGAAACGCCCCCCGCTCGCCGCGCGTACCTACGAACTCACCCAGCGGCCTACACCGTGGCCGCTGCCAAGGAAGCACGGGAGCGAGCTCATGGATCAGAGTCTTCAGGGGAAAGTGTGCGTGGTTACCGGCGCGAACACCGGAATCGGCAAAGTCACGGCGCTCGAACTGGCGCGAACGGGCGCGACCGTGGTCTTGGCGTGTCGCTCACGCGAGAAGACTCAAGCCGCGATTGAAGATATCCGCAAGGATATCCCGGAAGCCAAGCTAGAGTTCCTCGAACTGGACCTCGCCTCCCTCGATTCGGTGCGCAAGGCCGCCAACGAGTTCTTGGACTCCGGACGCCCGCTTCACATCTTGGTCAACAACGCGGGGCTCGCGGGTAGCCGCGGTCAGACTAAGGACGGCTTCGAGTTGGCCTTCGGCGTGAACCACCTCGGACACTATCTGTTCACCCGGCTCTTGCTGGAACGCGTTGTCGAGAGCGCCCCCGCCCGCATCGTCAACGTGTCGAGCAAATCTCACTACGACGCGAAGGAATTTGATCTGAGCGGAGTGAAGGAACGCACCAAGACCGTCGCCGGCCTGAACGAGTACGCGCTCAGCAAGCTCGCTAACGTGCTGTTCACGATCGAGCTCGACAAGCGTCTGCAGGGGACTGGTGTCTCGACCTATTCGTTGCACCCTGGCGTCGTCGCGAGTGACGTCTGGCGGTCGGTGCCCTGGCCCGTCCGCTCCGTGATCAAGCTGTTCATGATAACCAACGAGCAGGGGGCCCAAACCACGCTCCACTGTGCCCTCAGCGAAGAGGCGAGCAAGGAGAGCGGTCTCTACTACGAGAAGTCACGCCCGCGTAAGCCGAGCCGGCTGGCCCGTGAGGCGGAGCTGCCCAAGAAGCTCTGGGATTTGAGCGCCGAGTGGGTAGGTCTCCCCACGGAAACTGGAAAGCGCGCCACCACCAACGGGCAGCACGCTCACAACCAGCCGGTCTGAGGCTCACCTGGCGCGATGAAGGCAGCGCGGTGAACGGCAGCGCGCCGCTCACCTGCGCAGTGTCAATCACAGCAACGTGTAGACGATGCTGATCGTCGTGATCGTATCGAGCTCCTCTTTGCCAGGCAGCGGTGCGGAGTCGTAGCGCTCGGTGAAACCGAACGCGAGCGCGAGATTGTCCTCAATCTTCGCGTTGATCTCCGCGGTGCCGTTGAGGCGACGGATGTCCGTATCGCTGATGCCCTGCATGAACTCGACCCCCAGAGCGAGCTTGAGGCTGTCGTGGAACGCGTAGTCGAAGCCGAGGAACAGACGACCGGAGTGAACGACCTCTGTGTCGTCGAGAACCTCGACGACGTTGCCCGCGTCGTCCTTGACCTCGAGGGAGTCCGCACGCCTCAAGTCGATCAGGAAGTCGTAACCAAGCTCGGTCCAGAGCAATGCGGTCTTTTCGTTGATGAAGTAGTAGCCAACGCCGGGGTCAACGCGACCGCGCAGGTTCAGGCCCTGGAAGCGATCCCGACGCGCCTGGGTGGACAAGAAGACTGTCCAGTCCCCAAAGAAGCGGTCGTAGCGGGCAGTCCCTTGGTAGTTCTCGACGTTGGTCTCGAGGTCTGCGTCAGGGCCCGCTGCCGCTCGGCCGTAGTTGACAGCGGCTGCCGCAGAGAACTGATTGTCTGAGCGGCGGAGGCGGAACTTGGAGTTCGCGGTGCCAGCGAAGAGGCGCGCATTCCCCGTGGAAAGCAGACCGCCTGCGGACAGACTGAGCTCCGTTGCGTCTTTCGACTCCTCGCCGAGGGCCCCCATCGTCGTGGCCTTCTCGTCCGTGAGTTCGGTCGCCCCCCCCGTCACCTTGGCATCGTCTTGGGCGCTCTTTGGAACTTGTGCCCAGGCACTCGAGCTCACGAGGACCCCGAAAACAACACTCAGTCCGAAAATTTTTCTCATGGAAACTCCGTCAGCGCGCCACGCGCGCAACTCCAAGCAGTGACTGTGGCGGTCGGCTCGCAAGCCAGCTCCACGTTCGAGGACCGAAGTCCTCCTCGGAGGGCGCCCTAGCAATAGCCGTGCCCTCGCATGCCCACGCTAGCACTCTACAAAAACTCCGCGGCTACCTCAAAAACGCCGTCGATGTCCGTCCAACGCGGACTGGGTGTGAGACGCGTCGAAGCTGGCGTCGACTGCAGACGACGGTTTGTTGGGTTCAGTCTGCAACGAAACCCAGATAGCTCGACGGCCTGATCCTCGCGGAGCTAACCATTTCTCCCCTTCAGGGGCAGAATGTCACGTCGCCCTGAATCGCGCCGGCGGCGGCGCTGTAGTACTCGGCCTGAGCGCTCAGAGAGACGCTGCTACCGCTGCGCTCCGGGCACCAGATCGCGATATCGCTCGATGCTTCGCCAGTGTCGTTGTTGAAGTCCAGAGGACCGCTCACACCATCGAAGTCGATGCATTGGTTCGTCGCGGCGTCCTGGAAGTACCCCGAGAAGCCGGTCGGACCCGCGGGAACCACCGTCTTGTCCGTGCAAGTCATCTTCTTCATCGCCTCGGCCATTTGGGTGCCGTTCGGATGAGCTTGCCCCGTGACCGCGATTGAGTAGGCGAGCAGGTACGCCGCGTCGTACGCGAACTCGCTGAAGGTCCCAGGCGGCTCATTGAAGAACGCGCTGAAGCGCTGCGCGAAACCGGAGTAGCCCGGCGCCAGCTGCGCCCCCGGTACCGTCCCTAGGATGCGAGAAGAGAGGTCCGGCTGGGCGCTCACAATGCCCTCGAGCTCGTCTACCTTGCCGCCTTCCGGCAGCAGGTACTTCGGCCGATCCGCCGTGTCCCACTTCGATTCCACGCGGGTCAACAGCTCCGTCACGAACTCGTTGGTCCCCAGGCCGAAGATGATATGCGGGTGGAAATTCACGATCTCGTCGGCCGGGGTCTCCCAGTCGACGTTGTCGTTGCTCGCGGGATCCGCGTAGTTTCGTTGAAGTAGAAGCTTCGAATCGGACGCAGCCCCAACCCCCTGCGCCTGCATCTGCGAAAAGACAGCATCCGCCAAGCCCAGCCCGTAAGCGTCGTCTTTGGCGGCGATAGCAATCCGTGCGGATTCACCTGTGTTCAACTTGCCGTCGTTACGGAGGATCTCTTCTACCTTGAGCACCAGCTCCGCGAGCGGAATGGCCTGAATGGTGTCCGAGGGTGCAGTCCTCCAGACCAAACCCTTGTCCTTGAGCGTCGTGATGTCTGGGCTCGTGGCGGACGCCGAGATCGTCATGACATTGCCGGGAATGGTGACGTCCGTGGTCACTTGCACCGTGATGCCGCTGAATGCGGGTCCCAAGATCGCAGGGACCTGAACGTCATTGACCAAGTGGCGCGCAACCCGTTCGGGGTCGTCGATGTCGTGGCACCCGAGCATGACCACGTGTCGCTGCTGACCGCCACCGCCCACGGCGGGCAGGCCATTCGTGCGCGTCTCGATCTCGTTGAGGGCCAGCTCGGCACCTTGGCGCAATGGGATGCCAACGCTGGCGAATTGGTCCCGCAGCGGGCCCATGAAGCCGAGGACAATCGTTTCGCCCTCCATCAGGGCGTCTTGCGGGAAGATCTCCGTGCAGTCGCTGGTGAGCAGCTTCGCGCAAGAGTTGTCCGCGGGGCGGCATACCGCCGGCTCACCGAGCCGACTCGTGCACTCCGCACTCGAGGCGCACACCAGGCGCTCGCAGACCTTTTGCTCGCTGCAAAGGGTGCCGGTGAATGCTCCGCCTTTCGAGGCGCAGTCCGCGTCGGTTTCACATTGCTCGGTGCTGGTGTCGACCACGAGATTACAGCTCGCAAGTTGAGGCAGGAGCAAAGCGGTACCGACCGCCAGCGCAGCGTAGCGTAGGTACCTGCAGGCAGTGTTCGTGTGTTTGAAACCCCTCATCGTGTCCACCTCAAAACTGCATCCGCAAGGAAACGCCCGTCGGACCAAGTCCAAGCTGCGTAGTCGTGCTCCGCCGCCGATACGCGGTACCAGAGTCCGCGGCGGGATCCGTGTCATCATCCATGGAGAGCCACAGCGTGATCCCACCGGTGATCACTGTGGCGGCTATCATCACGTCGGTGACGATAGCGAGTGTGCGCACGCGCTTGGATTCGGAATCCAGGTCATCCGCAGATGCGTCCGCGGAATCACGCTTGTCGGCGAGTGAACCGTTGGCGGAGAGAGCGATCACTCCGGTCGTCGCCGCGGTCGCCGCGAACACTCCCGTCAGCACCCAGCCAAACCAAGGCGATCCCCCTTCGTCTTCGACTTGCTCCGTCGGCTCCGGGGGCGGTGCTACGGGGGTCGGCCCCCCGGGCTTCGGAGGCGGCGTAGCGGCCGTAGGGGGCTTCGCGGTCTTGAGGCGAATCGACAAGGACTCGTCATCCCCACCCGCAATGCTGACGCGGCGGCCTTGCTGGTTATAGTCTGGGTGCCGCACGGCAATGCGATGGAGGCCAGCGTTCACCAAGACCGGTTCCGCCATGGGGCTGGTCCCGACCAACGTGTCGTCCACGTAGATCTCCGCGCCATCCACGTCGACCTCGACCTTCAAATTTGCGACACGACGCTCGAGCTTCTTGATCTCCGCCTGAACCTCGTCTTTCCGCGCGGCAGGAAGTTTGTCCCCGCCTTCAGCCAGGTATTGGCGATACGCTTTGAGGGCAGCAGCGTAGTCGTTCAGCGCAAAGCGGACGCGGGCGATGTTGTAGAGCAGCTTGTAGCTCGGTCGCAGCTTGTAGGCCCGCTCGAGTTCAACCAGCGCTCCGTCGAAGTCCGCGTCCTCGTACAGCTTGATCGCGCGCTCGTAGCGCTCCCGCGCTTCGGTATCCGGATCAGCAGCGAATGCGCTTCCCCCAAAGCTCAGCCCCGCTGCAGCGAGCAAGCCGCTCAGCAGTAACCCCCTGATGCGTGTCATTACCCCGCAGTATGCCAAAACCTGGGTTTCGCGAGGGTGATCAATGCGAGCCCGCGCAGGCATTGCCCGGCTCACGCAATCGCCGGGCGTTCGGTCGAGCAAGTGTGCTCCTCCTGAGGTCAGCCAGCGCTTGGTGGGCGGCTGAGTTAGCGAGGCCGTCTCGTCGCCTACGTACGCGTTTCGCTACTCCCAAGGGTCGCTCTTATCGAGCGTTGGCGCCTTGGGCTTCGGCTTCTTCGCAGGGGGCAAATCGAACGGATCGGCCGTCTTGGCATCAACCGGCTTCGCAGTTCCCTGTCCGATCTGAGGCGCACGAGCGTGCCCCCCAGCTGGCTCCGCAGAATCTTCGGGCGCAGGCTCGTCGGTCTGCTTGGCGAGCTCCAGACGCAAGTCGACGTCGCGGTCCCAGCGCACGTCGAGCTCCCGCGTCGCGTACCCAGGCGCAGAAACCTCGAGCTTATGTAGGCTGTCGTCTCGCGAGTACTTCGACTCGAAGGGATTCTCCTTCAAGGGTACGCCGTCGAGGCTGAGCTTTGCGTCAGCGGGGCTGGCTTCGATGTGCACCCTCACTGAGCCGGCACTTGAAGGGCTCGGCGCCGCAGCCAAGTCACTGGACGCTGCCGCCGGATCCAACGCTTCAGAGTTTCCGCGGGTAAAGGCGAACAGCGCCAACCCGGCGACTCCCAACAGGAGTACAGAAGCCAACGCCGGGAACAACCAGCGCCTGCCTGCTGGCTCTTGCACGCTCTCCGGCGGGAGGTTTACCGGTGCCTGCACATCGACCGACTGCGAGGGTCCTCGCGAAGATGGAGTGGCGTATCCAGTCATGGAAACTCCGCGCAAGCTCGGAAGTTCCATGGTCTCGGGACTGGCCGGCATCGCGTCAGGGCCAGTGACATCGGTCATCTCGTGGCGAATCACCTCGCCGATCTCTTGGCGTTCCTCGGAGAACAGCTCGCTGACTCGCTCCCCCACGCCGCGTGCGTCAACCTTTCGGAACGCCTCGAGGAAAGCGAACAAATCCGCCCGGAATGAGGCCGCGTCTTGGTAGCGGTGCTCTGGTTTGAGCGCGAGCGCCCTATCGATCACCTGCTCGAGCTGCAGCGGCAAATCCGGCACGACATCGCGGATTTTTGGGATGTCTCCCTGAATCAGCTTGTGCAGGATCTCGACTTCGGCCCGCGTGTTGTACATGCGCCGATTGGCCACCGCCTCCCAGAGCATCACGCCGACGCTAAACAAGTCCGCGCGATGATCCAGGCCATCCCGGAGCGCTTGCTCGGGCGCCATGTAGGCAACCTTGCCCTTGAGGACACCCGACTGGGTCTCCGTGGACTCGAGCGTCTTCGCGATGCCGAAGTCGACGAGCTTCGTCTGCCCCGCGTAGGTGACGAACACGTTCTGAGGAGTAACGTCACGGTGGACGATGTTCAGAGGTGTACCGTCGTAGTCCTTGAGACCGTGCGCATACTCGAGCCCCTCGAGCACTTGACACAGCACGAAGAGTTCCATTTCCAGAGGGAAACCTGCTGCGGACTGCCCTGCGCGCGCTTTGACGCGATGTAGCGGTTGCCCGTCGAGGTACTCCATCGCGATGAAGAAACGCGCGCCTTCCGCACCTACCTCGTTCGTCTGAACGATGTTCGGGTGGTTCAGTCGCGCGGCGAGACGTCCCTCATCCTGGAACATCTGCAAGAATTCGGGTTGCTCTGTCAGGTGAGGACGCAACACCTTGAGCACCTGCAGCTTGTTGAATCCGCCAGGACCGCTCGACACCGACAGATACACGTCCGCCATCCCGCCGTGCCCGAGGCGCGCCAGCAAACGGTACTTAGCAAAGGTTCGACTGAAGTTCCCCATGCGGAGTCGGAACCGTCAGGCTAACACAGGGCTGCGCCAAGGGATGCAGCCTGAGAGTCACTTCGGCCCCGGCCCTTCGTCCGTGCTGGGCAGATTTTCAGCGGCCGCTCACTGAGCAAGGACACGCAAACACTGGCCTCCCGCACGTAGCGCCAAGACGCGGTTCTTTCCCACGAGGGATCGACATCGGTGTCGAAAGCGAAGCCCGCTCGCAACCTATTGGATGTGTTTGGCTCAGGCGCGCTTCAGCGCTGCCTCCCCCTGCACTGCACTACTTCTCAGCTGCACTACTTCTCAGCTGCACTACTTCTCAGCTGCACTACTTCTCAGCTGCACTACTTCTCAGCTGCACTACTTCTCAGCTGCACTACTTCTCAGCTGCACTACTTCTCAGCTGCACTACTTCTCAGC
>JBFXBK010000078.1:20586-28902 GCA_050183255.1 Polyangiaceae bacterium
GCACTACTTCTCAGCTGCACTACTTCTCAGCTGCACTACTTCTCAGCTGCACTACTTCTCAGCTGCACTACTTCTCAGCTGCACTACTTCTCAGCTGCACTACTTCTCAGCTGCACTACTTCTCAGCCAGCACTCTCAGCTGCACTAATGGCAGCTGCGACTCGCCCAACCGCGAGCCGCAAACTCGTGGTTGGCGACGTCAGGTACGCGCATGCGAGGTTTCGACCTCCGAAGGTGTTTGCCATGCAAGTACGCTCCGGAATGCACTCAGAGCGGAACCCGCCAAGTGGTTGGTCACTCCCCAATCATCGAGCTCGAGAAGATCTCAGGCGCAGTCTTCTTGAGCCGCGACTTCGATCTGCCGCTGAGCAGGCTGGGCTGGATCAGCGGCTTGCCGACGAGTGTCGCGTCGAGGCTCGCGGCGCCCGCTTTCTCTACGCGAAATGCTTGCTCGACCTTGCCTCCGCGCGGATTCGAAGTGTAGAGCACCAGATCGTAGTAGCCCTTGTTCTTGGTGTCGTAGAAACACCACGCATACCCGTTACGTTGAAAGTAGGCGACCTCGAGGTCCAGCTTCTTGTCCTTGATCGCCTTGTCGATGTCGATCTTCTTGCGAGCGGTCGAGCGGAAGGTGCTCTCGTCGAGGTCGAGGAGGTATCCGTCGCTGCCCTGACCGTTCACCGCGATCACGGTCTTGCTGGCACCCTTGATATCCAACAGGGACATGCCCGCGCCGCGATGATCATCGATCGGATCTGGGAACGACTCGATCCCGTCCCCGCCCTTTGCTGAAAGGATACCGAGTACGCCTTTCTGAACCATCGACTCGAACTGCGACCGGAGCCCCGGCGATTGGAGCAGCGCCGGCCGGATCAGCTTGCGACCGACGTGCTCCGGTGCAGGTGTGCGCGCGCCGGTTGCATCTACTTTCCACGCGGAAGCAGCAACATAGACGCGGGACCCTGGGGAGTGCAGGACCAGATCATGCCGGCCGTCATTGTCGGTGTCGTACCACGCCCAGAGTTCATCGCCCTGGCTCACCACTGCTAGCTCGAAGTCCGCGGTGATGCTCGGAGAGCGCAGCTCTTCCACGCTGGGTGAGGGCGACAGACGGGGCGCAACGTTGCCGTCCACATCCACCAGGAGGCGAGCGGAGAACGGGCTGGAGAGCAGCACGGCATCGGGCGTCCCGTCGTCGTTCAGGTCGCCGCGGGTACCCTCGCCCGTATTTCCGAGCGGATCTGGCAGCTGCGAGTCGGATGAGCCACCGCTCTCAATGAAACTCGACGGGAAGACCGTCCCAGCGATGCGCAACATGCGCTCGGATAGGCCACGGTCACTGAACGCCGAACCACGTACGGCGCGACCCAAGCGCTTGACGCCAGCCGCCTTGAGGTCGCCGTCCTTGTCGATGTCATAAGCGGCGTCGATTCCCCCGGTGGTGCCCTCATCGTAGAGCAGCAGGTCGAAGCGGCCGTCGTTGTCCGTGTCGTACCAAATGAAGCTGTTTGACTTCACTCGCAGGTACATCAGCTCGGCGTCGAAGGCCTGTTTTTCGTAGATGTCTTCTACCTTGGGCAGCGTTGACTTGCCTTTGAAGCTGTCCTCGTCGAGATCCACGAACACTGCTTCACTTTCCCTGGGGCAAAATACACAGGGCTGTCGGCCGTGCAGCACCATGGTGTCGACGTTGCCATCGAAGTCCACGTCATCGAGCGCGACGTCGCCCCCGCCTTCACGCCAAGGATCGGGCAGCAGGCGCTCCGGCTTCGGCGGATATGCCGCCGAGAATTTCTTCACCTCGTCGAGGTGGACATGAAAGCTAAGCAGCCCGCCGGTCTTGCCGTCCTTGTTCGAGAACGCGTTCAAGCCAACCAGCTCGCCTTGACTGTTCACGAGTGGTCCCCCGCTGTCCCCCGGCAAGATCTCGCAGCTGGACTGAATGACGAGTCCCAAGTTCTGCTTGTCGAGGTACTCCTTGAAGCGCTTCTCGACCTCCTTGTCTTCGTCACTGAAGCTGGCCAGCGTCGCCAAGTGCTCCGAGAGCTTGCCCAGCGCGGACACCTGTCCGGCCTTGATCGCCCACAGCATCCCCGCGCCAGCGTGCCCCAGGGAAACGACTTGATCACCTGGCACCGGCTTGTCTTTGGCGACTTTGACATAGGGCAACTTGCCCGGTGGGTCCTTGATCTTCAGGAGCGCCAGGTCGCGTAGCTTATCGACCTTGTACACGAGGGCTTCATGAGGCTTCGCGTCGCGCTCCATCCCGCCAGTGTCCTTCGACAGTGACCCCAGGATGACCTCCACCTTGACTTGGAAGTCTTCCTGCTTCCCATCGGCCACGACATGATGGTTCGTGAGTACCCAGCCCGCCGGGTCGATGATCACGCCGCTGCCCATCCCGCCGGGTACACGAATGATGACCGTTGCCGGGGCCACTACGCGGTACACCTCCTTCGACGACTTGGGCGGCCGCGAGCGTGACTTGACAGTGTCGAGGGAGTCGGAGGCCAGGGCGGTGGATGCCCGGCGCTCGATTAATTTCTCGCTGGAAACTCTCCCCTTCTCGGGGATCGCCTGAGCCGTCTTGGACGTGTCTCCGGGTTTGGGGGTGAGGCCCGATTTCGGAGTGCCATCATCGGCCTGCTTCGGCTCTGGAGTGCCTCCCCCACACGCGACGCACAGAGCCCACAGAAGCAGCCATACCCTCGCCTTGATCGTCGACATCTTCACTCCATCAACTCCCAGGAAGCGCGCCTGCGCCCACCGAACCAAAAGCGACTCAGCCACAGCTCCCGTTCGCCAAACAACGCTGGCCAGCAGCACACGTAGTCCCGCCGCAGCTGCACACACCAGCGCTACAGGTGCCAGCGCTACCCGCGTTGCAGCTGGCGTCGCCGCTGCAACCGCAGCTACCACTCGTACAACTGAATCCCGTCGGGCAGGCGCGGGCGCAGCCGCCGCAGTTATCGGGGTCTGAACCCACGTCGACGCAGCCCCCCGCGCTCTGGCAGCAAACCTCGGAGGCAGCACATCCAGCGGAGCCTTCGCAGCTACATTGGTCACCACCGCTGCCTGCGACGCAGGCTTCTCCTGGCCGACACTGCGTTCCTCCGCAGACACACAACCCGGTGCTCGCAGAACACGTGGGATTAGTTCCGGAGTCGACCTTGCAGCGCCCCGCATTGCCCACGCACCCACATTCCCCTACGGTAACGAAGCCGCAGCGCAGGCTACCGGCAGGCGACCCTTGCTGCGTGCAGTCGTTTCCACAACCACCGCAGTTGGCGTCATCTTGGTTGATTGGAGTCTCACAGCCGTCATCGATGGCTCCCGGCCCCGGCTGGACGCAGTTACCGAATCCAGTCTGACAACTGCTGGTGCATGCCCCGGAAGCGCACACCAGTCCGGAAACGTGATCGGTCGCGCACGCTCGCCCACACGAACCACAGTTGAGCGGATCCGCCGACACGTCGCTCTCGCAGCCATCATCCGCAGTAGGCGCTGCAGGGGTCGTGCAGTTACCTAGACCAGGCAGGCATCCGGAGACGCACACACCGCCGCTGCAGAGCTTCGAGGCAACTCCCGTATCCGAGCAGGCACGGCCGCAGGCGCCGCAATGATCTTCCGTGGTCAGCAGATCCGTCTCACACCCGTTGAATGGATCGCCGTCGCAGTCGCCAGTGCCTGCGCCACAGTTGGCGACAACGCACTTTCCACCAGAGCAGCCAGCTTCAGCCCCGGGCAACATGCACACGCTGCCGCAGGCGCCGCAGTTGTCGGGATCCGTGAAGACGTCTTGCTCACAGCCGTCGTCAGGCGCCGGGAACGCAGGGCTCGAGCAGTCGCCGAATCCCGCAGCGCAGTAGGGCGTGCACACACCCGCGTTACAGGTTGCCGTTGCGACGCCAGCACCGGAGCAGGCGCGCCCACACGCCCCACAGTGCAGCGCGTTTTGCTTGCTGGTGTCCACCTCACAGCCGTTGCGCGGATCGCCGTCACAGTCCTCGAACGGTGCGATGCAGGATTCGATCGCGCACACGGCTGCGTCGCACTTCGTCACGGCGTTGGGTAGGTCGCACTTGTTGCCGCAGAAGCCACAGTTGTCGTTGTCAATGACCAGGTTGGTCTCGCAGGCATCCTGGGAGTTGTTGTTGCAATCCCCACGGAAAGCCAAGCAGGCCTTTTCTCCGCAGGTGCCAGCGTTGCAAATGGCCTGCGCGCCGGGTGTCGGCACGCACTCCTTGCCACAGCTTCCGCAGTTCTTCGGGTCGCTGGTGGTGCGCGCTTCGCAGCCATTTTGCGGGACGCCGTCGCAGTCATTGAAGCCTGCATCGCAGCTCGCGACCGTACACCTGCCAGCGGCACAGCCGGCCGTGCCATGATTCGCAATGCACTCATTCCCGCACGCCCCACAGCTCCCGGGATCGGTGTTCAGGTCGACCTCGCAACCATCGCTCAGGTCCAGGTTGCAGTTAGCGAATCCGGAGGCGCAGCCGATCATCTTGCAGGCGCCAGCCTCACACACCGATAGGGCACCGGGCGTAGGACACGCTGAGCAACCCATGCCGCAACCATAGTCTGGGTCGTCGAGCTTGACGCAGCTGCCGTTGCAGCTCTTTTCGTCGCTGCCGCAGGTCACGTCAGCGACGGCATCCGAGGCGGCGTCACTCCCGGCATCTTGCCCCGCGGAACTACCACCGGTGGCCCCTGCGCTTCCCCCACTCCCACCACCGCCGATCGCCCCGGCACCAGCGCTTCCCGCGCTTCCGGCGGAGCCTCCTTGCGCACCGAACCCCGCGGAACCAGCGCTTCCTGCGCTGGCATCGTTCTCAGTGCCTCCCACGCCGGCCGCGCTGCCTCCCTCACCCCCCGATCCACCATTGGCAGAGGTAGAACCGGAGTCTCCGGAGGAGCAAGCAGAAGCTAACGCCAGGCCCAAGCCCAGCGCGAAGAGAGAGCGCACCGCGCGAGTAGTTCGCAACACAACCTCCGAAAATATCACACCCGGACGAGGAACGGGGTGCGTCGACCGCTACCGAGGGCTGCTTCGTGGTAAGGCGACCCATGCCCGGAGACGCTGAAAGCAGCAGTGGCAGCTACGACAAGCCGTCCGCCAGCCAGGAAACCACCGACAAAGAGCGGCCAGACGCCGCGCTCTGCTCAAGCTCCGCGGTCGGGGACGTCGACTGGGAGCAGGCCTGGCAGGCGGGGCGCACGCGCTGGGATGCAGGAAAGTCCTCTCCCAAGCTGCTGGAGCTCGAGGCGACTGGAGAGATCGCTCGCTTGCTCGACAGCGTCGGGACTGATCCCAGCGGCCGAGGGCGCGTGCCGGGTGGAGCGCGGCGACTGCTCGTTCCGGGTGCGGGCAGCGGGTACGACGTGCTGACCCTCGCGAGTGTGGGCCGACACGTGACGGGCCTGGATTCAGCCCCCAGCGCCCGGAGTCGCTTTGCCAAGCTCAAGGCTGAAACAGCGACGCCTGGCTCAGTGGAGTTCCTGTGTCGAGACTTCTTCGACCTCAGCGAGGACCCAAGCCAGCGTGCGAGCTACGACTTGGTTTGGGACTACACGTTCTTCTGCGCGCTGGCACCGAGGTTGAGAGACGCTTGGGCCGCTGCGCAGGCTGCTCTCCTGCGGCCAAACGGCATCCTCCTCACGCTGATGTATCCGCTGATCGAGGGCAGTGACGTGGACCGGGAACAGGGGCCGCCCTTTCCGCTCTCACGTGAGATCTACCACCAGCACTTGGTGAAGACAGCGCGCTTCGCTCTGGAGCACTTCGAAACGGTCGCGAAGAGCCATCCGTCGCGCCAGGGCCGCGAAGGCTTCGGCGTGTGGCGTCGAGAGGCGCTTCCTTAGACACCGAAAACCGTTGCCTCCCGGCAACGCCCTAAGCGGCCGCACCGCTATATTTTTAGCAGTTTCGGCGCCATCATCAGCGAACGAAACCGGGTTAGTTCAACAGCCAACGGACCAACCCGTCGCGCGCTGCGAAAGCTCCGCCAGCCGCTCTCCTCGGAGTCGAATGAGGATACCGAGGCGCGGCACGGTCGCGCCTTTCCAGTCATTTCCGCACGAAACTGCACCAAGCCATCGCTCGAACTCTGGAGCGTCGCCATGCGGCTCTTGGCAGTGAGCGCTGGCAGCCGCGACGCATGGTCCAGGCGGAGCTGGGTTCCGTCATCAGCGTGAACCTGCACGCTGCCACCGGTCTCTTCGAAGCTCGCCCAGGTCTTGGGCAACGCCCAAAGTTCCCGCCCAGCACGCAGCGTGGTGTCGTCATCGACGTACATGAAGCTCACGAAGTAGCCGCGAATCGTGCGGTTCCCGCTCTTCACCTTCACCATGCAGGGCATCCAAATCAGCTCGTGATAGGTGAGTGGCGAGGGCGGCTCGTAAACCACGTACGCGAGGAGCCCCATGCAGCGGCCTCGAAGCGCGACTGGTTCGAATCCCCGCGGCAATTCGAGATCCCGACGCTCGGTTATATAAGGCAGAAAGACAGCTCGACCGCTGGTATCCCACGGCGGGTCCGGGTACGGCGCGGGCGGCGCGTTGCCTGGCCTAAGCTCCACCTGACGGATGGTACCTGGAAACGTCGAGCCACAGCGTCAGCGGCGGCGCGGGGCTCAGCGAACTCCCGCCCGGGGCTCAGATACGCGCGCGCAGGGACAACAGCGCGCGGGCACCCGCCCGTGATCAGGCCCAGTCTCGTCCAGCCCAGTTCACTAAACATACACACAGTCATGTGGAAAACCTGTGGGACTGGTCGGCCGTCCAGGACCGATAGCTCCCACGCACCGTGACTCAGCGAACCCCTCGCGCGAGGGCGCAGCGACTCCTGCGAGCGCGAACGGCGCCCGACGCCCAGAGGCGTCCCCCACGCTAGTCTGGTTGCAGGACGCTTGCCCGAACCATCCCGGCCGTGCCGCCGAACTCCTTGAAATCCCAGGTTATCCACAGGCATTTCTGCAGGAGTTTGCAGGTTGCGTGCAACCTGCAAATATCCTGCAAATCAGTTGCACGGGAGCGATCTAGCGGGCTACGATAGGCTAAGTTCTCTAAACTCTTATCATTTGTCCAGTGTAAACGCGTTCAGCATCGAGCCAATTCTGGATTGCTGCTGATTGGCTGACACTGCACAGCCGTGCGGCGATGGGTTGGTTGAGGGAAATGATGCAGCGCGGCACCCAGCCGTGTCGGAGCTTTGGAGAGCTCGCTCGTCGCTGCCTTGCTCACCCGACCTGGCCGGCTGAGCCCAGACCCAAGCCGCGCTCGTTGGCCACCCTGTTCAGTCGCCTCGACCGCGAGCTGGACCTCGACTGGCTTCGAGACCGGCCAGCCGTTCAACAAACCATGGCTGAGGTTCTGGAGGTCCCAGTTGCGGACGTCCAGGTTCACTGCGTCGTCTTGAAGGGGTTCGGAGCGCCTGGAGAGGCGACGGTTCGACTCGATGACGTCCCGTTCGCTCGCGCATTGCGACTCAAGGAGGAGCCGCTCCCCCCCGGGATCCCTCTTCTGCCCCAGCGGGTCCCCGCCTGGGAACGCGTCTGGTGGGTTGCTCCTCCGGGTTCGGGCCGCAGCCTCGTTGGACGTTGGTTGGAGGCTCGAGGCGCGGCGCGTTGGGTAGCAGCGCGTGACTGGCCCGCCGCAGAGCCCGAGACTCGGGAGCCAGGTCCAGTCTTCGTGGAGCTCCATACCGCCAACGGGAGTGATTCAATCCGGCGCCATCCGCCACGAGACAAGATCTGCATCGCAGCAGATTTCCCCCCGGAAACTGATGACTGGACGATTGTTCGCTCCCTGCCCCTGGCGACGTACATCGAGGAGCTCGTAACGTGGGTTGCGGAGCGCTTGCCCAGTGACAGTCAGCTCCGGGTGGATACAGCGCTTGCCTGGCTGAATGGTTTGCCTCAAGAACGAGGCATCCTCACGACCCTTGGAGCCGCACTTGGGCTGCTCGGTTTGATGGATGAAATCGGGCATGGCCAGATCCGGGGACGCAGCCTAAATCAGCTAGCGCGGGCGGCGATAAAATTCCGCGTAGCAAAGCTCGCGGGTGATCACCGACTACTAAGAGAACAAGGATTCGAGATCCTGACGGGCATCCAGCAACAGTGCCTCACGGAATCGGGTCACACGGGAGATGTGCCGAGAACGGAGGACGAATGGCTGCGCTTGATCCCGCCTGAGTTGGCCCGCGGAGTGGACGTGGACTGGGTCAAGCTCTCGCTACAGAGAGCTGGCGCGCCAGTCACTGTGAGGGAACTCGAGCGCGCGGCTCGGCAACTACCGCCGGGAGCATTCCGCATC
>JBFXBK010000079.1:0-28588 GCA_050183255.1 Polyangiaceae bacterium
TGTTGACCGGTGGGCCGCCGTATCGCGGAGAGCGTTCTTTTCAAGTGCTCATCAAGGCGCGCGAGGGCCAGGTTGCCCCACTGGAGGAAACCGCAGGGGACCGCGAGCTCCCGCCGCAACTTGCTGCGATCACCATGCGCGCCTTGGCGCGCCGCCCAGAAGATCGTTACCAGTCAGTCGAGGCGCTGAAGACCGAGCTGGAAGACTTTCTCCGAGGCGGTGGCTGGTTCCCGGCCAGGACTTTCGAGGCCGGCGAGATGATCGTCACCGAAGGGGACGCCGCGGACGCGGCGTACATCATCGTCGAAGGCACGTGCGAGGTGTTCAAAGAGGAAGCTGGCGAGTGGGTCACGCTGCGGGAGATGGGCCCTGGTGAAGTCTTCGGTGAGACTGCGGTGTTCACCCAGAAGCCGCGCACAGCGAGTGTGCGCGCACTCACTCGCGTCGTCGCGAAGGTGGTCACGCGCGAGTCGCTCGAGCGTGAGCTCGGTCGCAACACCTGGATGGCGGCCTTCGTCAAAGCGCTCGCAGAGCGCTTCGTCGATGTGGACAGTCGCTACACGAAGAAGCTCACCGAGGAGTCTCGATCGTCGAAGCCGGGGAGCGCGCGCTTCGCTGTTGGCGATCCTTCCGGACGCGGCGACGGCAGCGACTGAGCGTCCGTCTACTGGAAGCCCAGCTCCTTCAGGTAGATCTTCTCGAGCTTCGAAGTGCTGCGCGCGAACTGGCTCCGGCCGTAGAGCGCGAGCCCGCTCGCCATCGCGAGCTGACGCTTCGCAAGGCCCGGGCGCTCCGCAGGAACGATGCCGAGCGCCTTTCCCTGCTCGAAGACTCGGTCGCGAACGAAGTCTAGGAACGGCTCGAGGTGTTCCAAGACCGGGTGTCCCTGGGTCCGCTCCTTGAACGCGCGGGTGATGAACGGAACGACCGCCATCTGAAATTCGAGCAAGCCGTAGAACGGCGTGCGGAGATGTGGCATTTCCTCAAGGATACGCTTCGTCTCTTTCTCACCCCAGGCTACGTGTTCCTGCTCCTCACGGCACACGATGCGCAGCTTCTTCTTGATGAGCGGCACTCGCGGATCCGAGTCGGGCAGCGTCTGGAGCAGCAAGTCCTTGAAGATGTCGAGCACCATGCCCTCGCCTAGGGCGTGCTCCATCATCACCTTCAGCGGGTAGTAGTTGTTGTGCGACGACAGCAGCTTCACCACCCAGTGGGCTGGCTCCGGGGTGAGCTCCAGGATGCGGAATATCTCCGCAAAGGTGTCGAGGTGGTTCAGCTCTTGTTTGGCCTGGCGGAGGTAGAAACGCGCGGCTTCGAGGGAGCCCGCCGCGTAGAGGGACTTGCCGCAATAGACACCGGTGGCCTCTCCGTACAGAGCCTGGGAGAGGATGAAGCGCACGATCTGGCGATCTTCTTCCTTGTTCAGGTCAAACGTCGCCCCCTGGAAGTCGTAGCCGGGTTCGGCTAGCGGCGGCAGGCGGTGGTCATCGCGCATCACGCTTTCGAGGCTCCCCATAGCGCGCATTCTTCGCCTAGATGCGCGGTATCGCAAACGGTTTGTCTGACTTCCTGGTCAGCGTTACGGATCGCGGCACTCGAAGGCGAAGCTCAGGGCGAGCCGGCGCTGGTGTCGAGCGCGGCTTGGACCTTTTCTGCCCCGGCTCCTTGCTCGGCCTCGTCGAGGACCTGACAGCAGTCCTCGAGGGCTTCCCGCATGACGTGGGAGTTCTCAGCTTCTCGCAGCTTGTCCAGGAGGTCCGTCTTGAGCGTCAGCGCGGCGATGTCGCGCAATAGTTCGAGGTGAGTGTTGCGGTCGCTCGGGGGACACAAGGTGACGAAGAAGACATCGACTGGCTTGCCGTCGGGAGCGCCGTAGTCAACGGGTTCTCGCGTGGTAAAGACGCCGAGGTAGGAGGGGATGTTCGCCACTGTCGCGTGTGGCAACCCCACGCCTCTCCCCACGGAAGTGTTTTGAGTCTTCTCCCGGTCCCAGAGCGCGTCCTGGATCATCTGCGCGTTGACGCGGCCGAGCAAGATGGCTTCGAACACCTGAGCGACGTGGGCGAAGAGGTCCTCTTTCTTGTGGATGCGTACCTTCGCTTGCAGGGCACCCGGAGCGATGAATGGCATCAAGCGGCTCTGGCTCTCCTCTGCGCTGGTGTGTCGGCGGAGTGCCGCGTGGGTCTGCACGCGGGGAGTCTTCAGGCTGAGCACGCTGCAGGCGGAGCCCTTGATGATGCGGGCATGGAGCGTACCGCGCAACGTCGCGAGTAACGATGCATCCGCCTGGCCCATGACCAAGAGGTCGAAGGCGGCAGTCTCTGAGTTCAGGCTCGCGACGATGTTCTTTCCGCGTAGAATCTTCTTGCCAACATCACCCTCGACCAACAGCTCGAGCTGGTCCAGGTAGTCTCGTTCGCCTTCGGCTTCTTCTTCCGGTGCGTCCTCGGTCACAAAGCGCACCAGGGTTACGTGGGCACCCCAGTTCTCCGCGAGGTGGGCCGCAGTGCGCACCACGAGCGCGTCGTGTGGACCTGGCTCGGGGTAGGCGAGGATCTCGCGCACGTAGCGGATCCCGACGTCGCGAACCAACGCGAGGTTCGTGTCCAGGTGGTTGATTAGCCAGCCAATCGGGTTGTAGGGGAGCAGGCTCTTTCGGCTGGGTCCCTGCCACTCCATGACGAGCCAATGGCATTCTGAGCGGCTGCTCACGCGGTGCACCGTGCCAACCAAATCGCGCGCGACGATGGCGTGAAAGTCTAGGTGCGCGCCCTGCTGCTCAGCTGCCGCTTGGGAGCGTCGACGCAGCGAACGCAGGCTCACATCTTCATCGAGCACCACGTCGAGCGCCATCTGCTCTGGCACTTCCGTCAGGTGCGCGACCTGCACGGTGCCGCTCTCGGCGAGGGCGGCGCCGACCTCCACCAACATCTCTGGTGAGCGCTCGCCACCGAACAGCGCCACCACTGCTTCTGCCTGGCTCAAGGCGTCCTCGGTGTCCATGGGGCGTGCGGTTTGCAGCAAATCCGCGCGGTTTGTGCGTTGCCCGACGACCCCGCGACGGTTGGCTCGCGAGCGACCGTAGAACAGGTACGTGAGGACGCCTGGAACCAACACCAGGGTTACTGCCACGAGCACGGTCGGCCCGATCATGAATAGCAGCACCACGCCGCTCAGGGCGCCTAGCGCGGGCACCCACGGATACAGCGGTGCTTCGAATGTGGGCTTGTACCAGGTCACGCGGCTCTCGCGGAACACCACCACGGCCAGGTTCTCCGACACGTAGAGCAAGATCACGATCGCGCTCGCGAGCTTCGCGAGCTTGGCTACCTCGAAGAACGAGATCGCGACCCCCATGGCCGCGGCGGTGATCACGATCGCCATCACGGGCGTCTGGTAGCGGCGATGGACGCTCGCCAGGCTTGCGGGCAGCAGCTGCTCGCGAGCCATGGCGAAGGGGAAGCGGGACGCCGCGAGCAGGCCCGCGTTGGCCATCGAAACCATGGTTACCACGCCGATCATCGCAGCGACCTTGCCAGCCACGCTGCCGCCGACGTGGTGGGCGAGGGTGTGAATCGGCTTCAGGTCACTTCCCAGTTCGTTCAGGGGGACGTTGCCCACCAGCGTGAACGTCACCAGAGCGTAGACGACCATGATGCCGCCCAGCGACAGCAAGATCCCGAGGGGCAAGTTCCGCTGTGGGTTCTTCACCTCTTCCGCCACTGCCGCGACCTTCGTCACACCGTTGTACGAGACGAAGACGAAGCCCGTCGCAGCGAGCACGCCGGTAAAACCGTGCGGAAACGAATGTTCGAAATTCTTCGCGTCGACTTTGGGCAAGCCGAAAGCCACCAAGAGCCCCAGACCGATCACTGAGAGCGCTACGATTGCCACCTGGGCCTTGCCCACCTTGCGCACGCCGACCACGTTCAAGAGCGAGATCACGACCAGCAGTAGGAGCGCGGTCGGGCGCAGCGGCAGGTCGGCCATGACTACCAAGTAGGTGCCAAAGCCGAGCAGCGCGAAGGCGCTCTTCAGCAGCATCGACGCCCACAGTCCGACGCCAGCGATGCTGCCCACGAGGGGCCCAAAAATGCGCTCGAGATAGACGTAGGTACCGCCAGACGTGGGCATCGCGGTCGCGAGCTCGGCCTTGCAAGTGGCGGCGGGCAAGACACAAACACCAGCCAACAGATAGGCGAGCCAAACGCTGGGACCCGCCTGCGCTGCCGCCAATCCGGGCAACACGAAGATCCCGCTGCCCAACATCGCGCTGACGCTGATGGCGATCACCGCGGGCAGTCCCAGACTGCGTTCGAGCTCCTTCACTCGCGCATTGGACCCTGGGTTGCCAGATCGGGCAAGGGTTTGAGCCTCGAGGCGTTGCTACGCCTTCAGCAGGCGGCTGAGCGTGTTTCGGCTGATCCCCAGGGCACGAGCCGCGTCGGTTTTGTTTCCGGCGAAACGCTGCAGCACTTGCTCTGCGTAGCGGCGAGTGGCCTCGTTCAACTCGAGGTCCAAGGGCAGTGCGATGCTGTCCGACGGGTGCTCCGTTGCCGTCTCTGCCTCAGGCGCACTGGATTGGACCAGCGCTGGCTCGTCCGTCAGCAGCTCATCAGACACTGTTCCGCCGCCGGAAAGCACGGTCGCGCTCTCCACCCAATGTTCGAGTTCGCGTACGTTTCCGGGCCAACGGCGGCTCCCCAGCTGAGCCAGCTGCGCCGCGGTGAGTCGTAGTGCGGGCCGCGCGTGGCGTTCGCTCGCGCGCTCGATGAAGTGACGAATCAAGATCTCGATCTCACCTCTGCCGCGGTCGCGCAGGCTGGGAACCTGAACTTCGACTACCCTCAGCCGGTAGTATAGATCCTCGCGGAAATTGCCTTGCTTGAGCATCCCTTCGAGGTCGCGGTGGGTCGCCGCGAGCACGCGCACGTCTGCTCGCAGCGTCTCTCGGCCGCCCACGCGTTCATAGCAGCGATCCTGAAGTAACCTGAGGAGCTTACCTTGGCTCTCGAGGGGCAGGTCGCCGACTTCATCCAAGAGCAGCGTCCCTCCGCGGGCAAGCTCGACCTTTCCCGGCACGCGACGGTCGGCGCCGGTGAATGCGCCGCGCTCGTGGCCGAATAGCTCGCTCTCCACCAGCTGGGCGGGGAGCGTCGTGCAGTCGACCACGATGAACGGTCCGGTTTGCCTTGCGGAATTGACGTGAACGGCGCGGGCCAGCAGCGTCTTGCCGGTGCCAGTCTCCCCCCGCAGCAATACGGATGCTTCAGTCCCTGCGGCGCGACCGATGCGCTCGTAGACGCGCTTCATGGGCTCGCTGAGACCTACGATGTGGTTGAACGGTCCGCGCAGCGTGAGCCCGGGGTCGCTCTGCTTCGCTGGGCGCAGCGTGGTGAGCTCGAGGGCGCGACCTAGCTGGGTCGCCAAAGCGTACAAGTAGCGCTCATCTTCGGCTTCAAAGTGGCCGCTCTGCTTGTTGAGGACCTGCACCACTCCTCGCACCGGGGCGTCCGGCGCCCGTCGGATCGGTACGACCAGCATATTCCGCGTGGAATAGCCTGTTTCGCGATCCGCGCTCGGGTCGAAGCGCGGGTCATTCGGCGCGTCATCGACCCGAACGATTTCTCCGGTCTCCGCAACGAAGCCCGCGAGCCCTCTCCCCAGCGCCTGGCGCAGCTGGGGAACCTCGGGCAGCAACGCCACGCGAGTGACCAGATCCCCGTGATCGGCGTCTACCAACCAGATTGAGGCGCGGTCCGCGCCGAGCGCTTCCGCGACGCGCTCGCAGGCGGTACCCAGGAGCGCGTCCAAATCGACCTCGCGAGTGAGCAGTGCGGCGAGGTCCACGAGGAGCGAGAGTCGAGACATGGTCGGATTCGAAGGCTCAGCATAGCAGTCGCCTTGGACTTTGGACCTCTCAGAGTGCGGCAGCATCACCTGACCAACGCCTGAGTCATGCCGCTTGTGCGTCGAGCGGGAGATCCAGCACCTGACCTTCCCTCGCAGCGATGCAGTTCGGGAACAGCTTGCGCGCCCGTGACTCGAGGTCGATCACGGCCCAGTCGTCTCGCGCCGGGTCGTGATGAAACAGCACCAAGCGACGCACGCCCGCCTTGAGGGCGACTTCCGCAGCGGCTTCATAGGTGCTGTGACCCCAGCCAACCTTCGACATGCTCGTTTCCCCGCGATACTCCTCGGGTAGATACATGGCGTCATAGATCAAGACGTCAGCGCCTTGGGCGAGCTTGACCAGCGCCGGGTCCGGGCACGCGTAGTGCTCGGTGTCCGTCGCGTAGACCATGCTCCGCCCTGCGTGCTCGATGCGATAGCCGAACACGCCGCCTGGGTGATTCAGTCGCGCCGTGGTGACCTTTGCACAGCCGATCTCCAGAGTCTGGCCGGCGGTGAGGTCGCGAGTGTTCACTCGCGAGGCTAGCTCCGTATATTCCACGGGGAATACTGGGGCTTGCATCTGAGCCTGCAGCACGCCGGCGACTCCGCCGCCGAAGTTTGGACCATAGACGTTCAGCTCCGTGCTCGGCATGTAGAGCGGCGTGAACAGCGGCAGCCCCTGGATGTGATCCCAGTGGTAGTGACTGAACAGCAGGTTCAGCCTGACCTGGGGTGCGCAGCCCGGCGCCGCTCGCTGCAGCGCCTCCGCTAGCAGGCTGTCCCCGAACCCACGTAGCCCTGTGCCAGCGTCCAGCGCGATGCGGGTGACCTCACCCCCCGATCCGACGCAGCTCACTTCGACGCAGCTGGTGTTACCACCAACCTTGGCTGTATCTGCGCCCGGAGACGCAATGCTCCCGCGCACGCCCCAAAAACGAATCATCATGGCCTACTCCTTTGGTTGACTGCAATATCCGTGAGGAATCAGCTTCCTCGCGACGCTGTCTTTCGGAGTGCATTACAAGCCGCGTGCCAGAGCAGCGGACCAGCAGGCGTCCGGCCATTCCTCGGTTTTTTTGGGGGGAGAGGCGCGATCTTGGGGCGCGGTGACCGCCGTCGACGCGTCGTTTTTGAGCGCGCTGCTCCGAAACGACGCGTGTCAGTGGCTAGGGCAAACGGGGCGCTTGTCCGCCGATTGAATGCGGAGCCGCTTGGGATTGAAGAGCTTGTCCGGGTCCAGCTCGCCGCCGCTCACGCCAGGCGCCCTGGTGGATTTGCCCCATACGGTCAGCTCCTGGGCCATCGCGTCCCGCAGCATCACGTCTGGTGAAATCTGGATCGCGTCCTTCGCTAGCTCGATCCCCTTGAACAAGCCGTCGCCGCCCGTGGCAAGGTAGTCGCTGAGCGCGAGCCACACGACCTCGTCGGGCTTGATCAGCTTGCCGTTCGGACGCTTGAGCTTCACGTCAGGTGTATCCCCGTGGCAAGCAATGGTGACTTCGACGCCAGCCACCGACAGGATGCCGCCACTGGAGCGCTGCATGTGAGAACCGATCATTTGGGCCAGCTGCGCGCCGGTTAGGCGCACGCGAGCGATCAGGTTGTCAAAGGGCATCGCATTGAACAGCGAGCCGTAGGTCAGGGGCCCAGCTGGGAGGTTCGCGCGCAGTCCGCCGCCGTTGGCGATCGCGACGTCGGCGCCAGTCTGCTTGCCGCCGTCGAACACACGTCGCGCCCCCGCGAGGGTCAGCTCGGCGAACACGTTTCCGAGGGCGGACGGCTTGTCGTAGCCGCGGGTCACTTCGTGCTTCACGTTGATGCCGAGCGGCTGATCGCGCTTGCTCTTGGCGCGTTCGAGCGCCGGCGCGATCAAGGACTCGACGTCTTTCGCGGGCGCGACGGCTGCACCGTCGTACTCGCCGCCCTTGCACGTGCTCATGAGCCCGCTGGCGTCGTCGCACATGCGCTGGGGAGGCAGGATGTGACGTTCCAAGAGCTGCCCGCGCTCGCCGTTTCCGGGCGGCTGAATCGTCAGGTCGACCCGGCTGAAGGCTTGAAGCTTGGAGAAGCTCTCGACCAGGGCCACCCCGTTCACCTCGTGCGCGACAGCCTGGTGAGTGTGACCACCGATGAACACGTCGACGAGGCCGGGCTCGATCTTCTGGAGCAGCTGGATCGCCTCACCACTCATGTCGCAGCTCGCGAGATCTTGGGCGTGCTCGAATTCCGTGCACTTACCGCCGATGTGCGCGGTGACGATCACGACATCCGCGCCTTGGCTGCGCAAGCGCGTCGCCTGCTCCGTGATGACGGGCACCGGATCGAGGAACTCCAGGCCCTCGAGGTAAGCGGGCAGCACGATGCTCGCGGTCTCTGGCGTGGAGAGACCGACCAGCCCGATCTTCGTGCCATGAACGGTGATCAGGGCGCTAGCTTCGAGGTTCTTCCACTCCGGGAGTCGACTCGTGCCTTTTTGCACGAGGTTCGCCGACAGGAACGGGAAACGCGCCTCTGCGATGCGCGCGCGCAGAGCGCCCTGAGGGTCTCCAGTGCGCGCGTCGCCGAGGGGGCCGAAATCGAACTCGTGATTCCCAACTGCTGCCGCACGGAATCCAAGGCGATTCATGGCCTGAATCATCACATCGCCTTCGCCGAGGTTCGACTCCAGGCTACCTTGGAAGATGTCACCCGCGTCGAGCAATAGCACCTCGCGAGTGCCGCGATCTTGCTCCCGCAGCTTGTCGACGTAGCCCGCGAACAGCGGCAGGCGCTCCACGGCGCCGTGCATGTCGTTGGTGCCGATGACGCTCAGCTGAAACGGCGCCGGCGGCGGGGCCGGAGTGCTGCTCGGAGGCGTCGTGTTCAACACGCGCTTCGGTGGCGGCTGACTCGCTCCGCAGCCCGCGACGGCGACGACACCCAGGGCGACGCTGCACCCTAACCCCAGAATCCAAAACTTGCGGCTCATGCCCGGGACCTTTCGTGTGCCTCTGCGTGCTCAATCAGCATCATGCGACCGCTGCCGGCTCAGTTTTCTGCGAGCATGCCCCGTAGGCGCTGGGGAGCGACCTTATATTCCGTGCGGCAATAGTCGCACTGGATCTCCAGTACCTCGCCGTCCTTCACGAGGTCTTCGATGTCGGCATGGGGGAGGCTAGCGAGGGCGCCCATCATCGAGGCCTCGCTGCACCAGCAATTGAAGCGCACCTCGCTCTGCTCGAGGCGCGTGAACGGCATGCCGTACAGGAGCTCCTGCATCAGGTAGTCCGGGGAGAACTCCGGCTGTTGGATCTGTTTGGCGATGCTGCGGAAGTCTTCCAGCCGCTCGGTCATCACCGCCAGCGGTGCGCGACCCACTTCCGGGAGGAGCTGCACCATGTAGCCGCCCGCGGCGACGACGTCCTCTCCCTGCATGATGGTGTCGAGCGCGATCATGCTCACGACCTGCTCGGAGTTCTGCATGTACGCCATGTAGGCTGTAGAGATACCACCGTCGGGTGACGCTTCGACGACGCCTTGCTGGAGCTTGCCGCTCGAGAGTGAGCGCATGACCTGAATGCGCGCGCCGTTGCCGAGGGTCACCTCCGTGCGCGCCTTGCCGAGCTGGACCAGGCCGCGCGTGTCTCCCGACGGATGTGAGTCGGCGATGATACGACCGGTTGAACCACTTCCAGTAAGGATCGCTTGAACCCTCAACGATGGGGACATGGTCTCGCGAAACAGCACGGCTCCCGTCAGCATGTCGCTCAGGTACTCAGTGGTCTTACCAGTCGTACCCTGAGCCGCGCAGGCTGCGCGCACGGTGTGGGTGGTAGATGCGGTAATCACGCGAAAAGAGCCATCATCGGTGATGGCGCGGACCACACTGTCAGCGGCGCTGTGAAGGGGTGAGACAGGCTTTGGCCCAGAGGGGGAGTCCGACATTTCCGTCGAGCCTACGCCCTGGCACTCTTGCAGTCGAGGCAACCAGGTGAAACAACTCGCCCCCGGCTCGGTCCTTAGAAGGGCCTTGCTGTGGGCGATCCAGCTGTGAGTCGGGCGGCCAAACCACTGGCTGGACCCGTCGACCCGAGAGGAGGGCCTCTTGCCCAACGCGTACATTTCCGGAACCGGTTTTTATGTCCCACCACGCGTCGTCACCAACAACGACCTGCGGGAGCAGTACGGCATCGACACCACGCACGAGTGGATCGTCGAGCGCACCGGAATCGAAGAGCGGCGCTTCGCCGCCGATGGCGTAGGCACTGGCGAGATGGCCGAGCACGCCGCGAGGCAGGCGATCGAGGCTGCCGGGCTCGAGCCCAAAGACATTGGGATGATCGTGCTCGCCACGCTGTCGCCCGACTTCGCGTTCCCGGGCTCCGGTGTGTTGCTGGGGCAGCGCCTCGGCCTGTGCGACGGAGACGGCGCGACCTTCGTCCCCGCGCTCGACGTGCGCAACCAGTGCTCTGGCTTCCTGTACAGTCTTGGCACCGCCGCTTCGATGGTGCAGTCGGGCAACTTGAATCACGTGCTCGTCGTGGGCTCGGAGACGCACTCCGCCGCGCTCGATCTGACGACCCGTGGTCGCACCGTCTCTTGTCTGTTTGGCGATGGAGCTGGCGCTTGCATCGTCAGCGCGACCGACGAGGATCGCGGCGTACGCAAGTGGCACCTCGGTGCCGACGGGCGCTACGCTGAAGCGCTCTGCCAGAAAGTCTGGGACATGCGGAACAAGCCGTTCATCCCTCAAGACGCGGACGGGAACGGCATCGTCAACCCCGAGCTCATGTGGGCGCACATGGAAGGCCGCAAGGTCTTCAAGAATGCCGTCCAGCGCATGGCCGAGAGCCTGATGCGCGTGTTCGCTGCGGAGAACCTCACCCGCGACGACGTAGACCTCTTCGTATTTCACCAGGCGAACCTGCGCATCAACCAGTACCTCGCGAAGGAAGTACTCGGTATCCCCGAGGAAAAGCTTGTGAACAACATCATGCGCTACGGCAACACCACGGCCGCCACCATCCCCATCTTGCTCGCTGAGTCCGAGCGCAACGGCAAGCTCAAGCGCGGCATGAAGGTCGCCATGGCGGCCTTCGGGTCGGGCTTTACCTGGGGTGCAGCCGTCGTCGACTGGTAGGCAGGACGCCGTCGGAGCGCCGTTCGGCCACTCACTGACTGAGGAAAGGCCAGGGCGGCGCAAACGCGTCGGGGTACTCAGTTCAAGAGATCTTCGTCCATCAGTTCCGGGGTCACCGGGGTCGACACCCGGTAGCGCTCATCGAGCCAATTTCCAAGGTCGATCAGCTTGCAGCGGGCACAGCAAAACGGGCGCGTCGGGAAGTCCGGCGGGACGTCTTCGAGCACCGTCTGGCATTGGGGACATTCGATGCGCATGAAATCGTTCTGAGCCAGTCAGCTGCTCGTGGCAAGGGGGGCTTGGGTGAGGGCAGCGGCTGGGCTATGACGCAGGGCTCCAGCGCACCCCCCAAGGGCGCTGACCGAGGAGCCGATGACACGAGACTTGCTATTGGAAATTGGCGTGGAGGAGCTGCCCTCCTCGTTCGTTGCAGGCGCGCTCAAGGCGCTACCCAAGCTGGTGAAGGACGAGCTATCGGGCCTCAGGCTGGAGCATGGTGGCGTTTGGGTCGGGGGAACCGCGCGGCGATTGGCAGTCATCGTGAGCGGTGTTGCCGAGGCGCAGCCCGACCTGGATGAGGAAGTCCTCGGTCCGCCGGCTCGGGTCGCCTTCGACGCGGACGGTAAGCCCACCCGGGCAGCCGAGGCGTTTGCGACCAAGCTCGGTGTCGAGCTTACGGCGCTGAGCCGCAAGGAAACGCCGAAGGGCGAGTATCTTTGCGCGCGCAAACAGGAGCGGGGCGCGAGCGCGGCGGAGCTCCTGCCCGGGGCACTGACGCGAGTCTGCGCTGCGATCCCGTTTCGCAAGAGCATGCGCTGGTCCGATGGTGATGTTGCCTTCGGGCGCCCCGTGCGCTGGCTCGTGGCGCTGTTCGGTGAGCAGGCGCTCGAAGTTGTCTTCGCCGGCGTGGACTCTGCGCGCACGACTCAGGGGCACCGCTTCTTGGGCAAGGCGTTCGAGATCGCGGCGCCTGGCAAGTACGTGGGCGAGCTGAGGGAGCAACACGTGCTGGTCGACTCCAAGGAGCGCGCCGATAGCATGCTTGAAAAGCTGCGCGCGGCCGCCAAGGAGATAGGCGGCGAGCTGATCGAGGATCAGTTCCTAGTGGGCGAGAACCTCTCCCTGGTGGAGGAGCCGCATATCGTTGCGGGTGGTTTCGACGAGAGCTTCCTGGCGCTACCCGAGCGGGTGGTGCTTGACGTCGCAAAGGACCACCAGCGCTACTTCGGGGTGCGCGGCAATGACGGAAAGCTGATGCCGCGTTACCTCGCGGTAGTGAACACCGCCGAGCATCCCGAGAACGTCCGTCGGGGCAACGATCGCGTGATGCGCGCCCGCCTCTCCGACGCGAAGTTCTTCTACGATGAGGACTTGAAGCACCCGCTGGAGCAGCGAAAGCAGCAGCTCGACGCGGTCGTGTTCCACAAGCGCCTTGGCAGCGTCGGAGATAAGGTGCGACGCATCCAGGCTCTCGTGCCCCAGCTCGCCCAGATGGTCGGCGCGGCCGCGGTGAGCGACGTCGCCGTGGAAGGCGCTGGCCTAGCGAAATGCGATCTCGTGACGTTGATGGTCGGTGAGTTCCCGGAGCTGCAGGGCGAGATGGGCATGGCGTACGCCCTCAAGCAGGGCAGGTCGCCAGACGTTGCCGCCGTGATCGCTGAACACTACCTGCCCCGCGGCGCCGACGACGGAACGGCCCAGAGCGACGCCGGCGCGTTGGTCGCGCTCGCGGATCGCCTGGACACGCTGGTCGGTTGCTTCGCGGTTGGCTTGATCCCAACGGGCGCAGCGGATCCTCTGGCGTTGCGTCGCGCGACGCTCGGCAGCTTGCGCACGCTGCTGGACAAGAGTTGGTCGTTGTCCTTGGGCGCGGCGTTCCGCGCGGCCTATGCCGGGTACGTTGGAGTCAAGCTGGACGAAGGTGAGGCTGAGACTTGCACCAAGCTCTCGGACTTCTTCCGCGACCGCCTGCGGGGCTTGCTCGCCGATCGTTTCCCCGCGGATGTAGTCGACGCGACCCTGGCGACGGGCACCGACGACGCCCACGACGTGGAGCTGCGTTGCGCGGCGCTCGCGTCGATGGACGCTGGGCTGCGAGCCACCGCCGGTGAGGTCTTCAAGCGGGCGGCGAACATTGCCAAGGACGCGTCCGCGGGCGTGATTCAGCCCCCGAGCGCGCTCCAAGAGAGCGTTCAGCCCGAGGAGCAGGCACTCTTCGAGGCCTTTGGCGTGCTTGAAAAAGCCCTCGATGAAGCGGGAGCCGACTACGGTCGAGCCATCGCTGCCATCGCCGCCTTTGCTCCGACGCTCGCGGGCTTTTTCGAGGCCGTGTTCGTGATGACCGACGATCTCCCGTTGCGTGATAACCGCCTGCGGTTGATGCGTGAGATTGAGACACGCTGCTCTTCCATCGCCAACTTCAACCTGCTCGCCAAGAAATAGGCGCGTGGCGCAGCGCGGCGTACGCCCGCGGATTTCGCTGCCGGAGCGCGCTCAGACGCGAGCGGCCGCTGCTGTTCGCATCTGGAAAAAACGCCCGGAGGTCGCGATCCGGGCCGTTTTCCGCGACCCGAGCCGCGCGGCTTTGATCTCCATAGCCGGCTACCCTTGGTCTCGCGTGGGTGCGGCTCTCTGAGCGGATCTCCCACCTCGATGTGCTGATTCGCACGATCGGCCGGACAGACTCTCGCTCGAAACAGGAGAGTGATGTAGACTCATCCTCGTGCCGCCTAAGCAGAATGGACCGGGGAATTTGCCTTCGTTCACCAAGAGTGCGCGAGGCATGCTTAGTAAGTCTGAAGACGCCGTCATCGAGAAGGCCAAGTCGAGCTGCGATGAGGATGTCCTTGGGGACGATCTGGGAGGAGTAATTCCAGCCCAGCATTGCTCTCACGGCAGCCACGGCAGCCATGGGTCTCACGGTAGCCACGGTAGCCATGGGTCTCACGGTAGCCACGGTAGCCATGGGTCTCATGGCAGCCACGGTAGCCATGGGTCTCATGGCAGCCACGGTAGCCATGGCTCTTGGTAGATAAGTAAAGAGCGGCCCTGGTAAGAGCAACCGCTTCAATGGGGGATCGCTGCTGGCCCCGCGCCTCTCGGAGGTAGCGGGGCTTCTGTGCGTCTATGCTCCGAGCCGACGGCGGCCACGGCCGCATCGAAGCTGAGCCGGCTCAGAGGGCTTGCAGCGCTTTGCGCGCGGCCTGGACAGTGCGGTCCACGTCGACATCGTCGTGGGCTGCAGAGATGAACGCGGCCTCGAACTGGGATGGGGGCCACAGAATGCCTTCGGCAAGCATGCCTCGGTGCCACGCGGAAAAGCGGTCCTTGTCGCACTGACTCGCTTGCTCCCAGCTTGTCACCGGCCCCTCGTGGAAGAACAGCGTCAGCATCGCTCCCACGCGTTGCAGCGTGCCGCTCACCTTGGCGTCGCTCAACGCACGCTTGAGGCCATCCTCGAGGCGCGCTGAGGTCTCTTCGAGTCTCTTGTAGACGTCGGGCGTCAGCGCATTGAGCGTTGCGAGACCTGCGCTGACAGCCAGTGGATTTCCGCTGAGCGTGCCGGCTTGGTAGACGGCGCCCAGCGGTGCGACGCACTCCATGATCTCTTTGCGGCCGCCGTAGACCGCCAAAGGCATACCGCCACCTACCACCTTGCCGAGGCACGTCATGTCCGGTTTGAGCTGATAGCGCTCTTGAGCGCCGCCGGGGGCCAAGCGACAGCCCGTCATTACTTCGTCGAAGATCGAGATAGCTCCGGCGTCAGTGCAGAGGGAGACCAAGCCTTCGAGGAACCCGGGCTCAGGCGGGACGCACCCCATATTGCCCGCCACTGGCTCGACGATCACGGCGGCGATCTCCGACGCGCGGTTATCGAACAGCGCCTCCAGCGCGCTCAGATCGTTGTAGGGCATGCTCAACGTGTTCTGCACCATCGCCTTTGGCACGCCGGCCGAGTCCGGATTGCCGAACGTGGCGGCACCACTGCCAGCCTGAACCAAGAGGCAATCGGCGTGACCGTGATAGGCGCCGTTGAACTTCACGATCACGTCGCGCCCTGTGAAGCCGCGGGCGACGCGCAACGCGCTCATCGTGGCTTCAGTGCCGCTGCTCACACAGCGCATCATCTGAATGCTCGGGTAGAGTTCCATCACCCGCTCGGCGAAACGTAGCTCGAGCTCCGTGGGGGCGCCGTACGACAGTCCACGCTCCGCGGCGGCTTGCACTGCTTGAATCGTGGGCGCGTGAGCATGCCCAAGCAACGCGGGACCCCAAGACCCGATGTAGTCGATGTACTCGCGGCCTTCGGCGCTGGTGATCTTGGAGCCCTTCGCGCTGGCCACGAAGATCGGGTGCCCTCCGACCGCGCGAAAAGCGCGTACGGGGCTATTCACGCCGCCCGGCATGCGTGCGGCAGAGTCCTTGAAGAGTTGTTCCGAGCTGGTCATCGCCCGCAGCGTGTTGAAAAACACCCTGCCAATCAACAACAACCTGTCACGACCCGCAGGGAGCGGGCGAGTCAGTGCGCGGTGTTCGCGCCGCGTCCTCAGTCGACGTGGCGCCGCGCCCGGTCCACTAGCTGAGCGCGCCAGGCATCGATGCGTCCGAGCACGTGTGCGGGCCAGCGCAGGCGGGAGATGCGGCCGAGCAGGTGCGGCGTGTGGTCGCCGCCACGGGAGCGCTCGCCGAACACCTCGCTCGCGGCCTCCACGGAGTCTTCCGCGGCGTCCAGCTCGCCGAGCTCCAGTTGCAGCCAAGCGCGAGTCAGCAAGAAGTGCTGCCGCGGTTCGGCTTCTTCCACGTGGATTTGTTCGGCCTCGAGCAGCAGGCGCTGCGCCAGATCGAGGTCGTGACGCGCGAGCGCCACTTGGCAGGACAGGAGCTTTGACTCCAGGTGCCCCCACGGGTCGCTCATCTTGGTGAAGAGCGCTTCAGCCAAATCCGCGTGGATTTCAGCCATGTCGAGGTCGTCGGTGTCGATGCCGATCATCGCGAGCAGGCGCTCACACGCCGCCTGACCGCGCACGTTGCCAAGCGCCTCGAAGGCACTCAGTGCGTCGACAGCACCGACCTCCGAGGAATAGAAGTTCATCAGCCGGTGCTCGAGGTGTGCTAGCGACGCGTCCGCCTGGGCGATGCCGAGACGGTACCCAGCGCGCTCGAACTGGTTGCGCGCTTCGAGAGTCAGGCGTCGGGAGCGCTCGGTGTGTCCCTCCGAGTGATCTACCCAGCTCAAGAGCAGTAGACACTGCCCGCGTCCGAGGGGCTGGTCCACCGAATGGAAGTGGTGCTCCCCCTGGGAGACGACCTCGCGAGCGCGCTCGTAGTTGCCGAGCAAGTACTCGATCTCGCCGATAACCGCCTCGCATTGGGCTTGACCGAGCACGCTGCCTTGCCGTTCGAAGAGCTCTCGCGCGAGCTGCACCAAGAGCAGACCCTCAGCGCTTTGGCCGCGTTCACTCGCCAGGTGCCCGAGCAAGCGCAGGCAGTGAGCCATGTTGATCTCGTCGCCCGTTTCTTCGAAGCTGGTGCGAGCGATTTCTGCGTGGATACTCGCTTCCTCGGTTTGACCGACGTGGCGCAGGGCCTCTGCGCGCCAGCGGTGCTTGAGCGCCAGGGAGCGCCCGGTCACGTTCTTGAGCAGGTCGAGATCGGCAAGCGTCGCCTTGGGCTCGCGCGCGCCATTCCACGCGCGCCCCAGGAAGTCGAAGAGCAGTCCGGCGGCCGCATCGGGTTGCCCGGCCTCGAGCAGATTGTGAACGCGCAGGCGCACGATACGCCGGGTGCCTGCTTGGGGATGATGCCCCAAGGCGCGCGCGGCCGTCTCGAAGACGATGCGTGCGTCGCCCCGCTCGCGGAGGCGGGTCAATAGGTGCTCTTGCAGCAACGCGTGGGGCCAGCTGTAGCGACCGGCTCCGCGCGGCAAGATGATCTCCGCGTTCTGCATGCTGGTTGTGGCCGCGGCCGCGGGAACGCCGAGATCATTCAGCAGGGGAGCGATGATGTCTCGCCGCAGATCGCTGCCGAGCGTCGCCACTGCCAGGGCGCCCAACCGATGCTCCTCCGGCAGCGCGTAGAGCCGCTGGTCCCAGAGCTCGGCGGTCGTCTTGGGGCGCAGCGCGAGGACTTGCTCCGACACCCGGTAGCCGCTCTTCGTGAACTCCATTTCACCGCCGAGCGCCCAGGCGTGCAGCTGCTGCAGCGCGAACAGCGGGTTGCCGCGGCTGCGCTTGGCGGCTTCGGCCACTGCTGCGTCATCCAGCGGAAGGGCGGCCCTGAGCAGTGACTGAGTGGTGTCCGCGTCCATCGCGTTGACCTCAATCACCTCGCCGTCCATCGCTTCGCGAAGCTGACGGATGCGCTCGGCAGCGGGCGCTCCGATTTGTACGTCCTCGCTGCGGACCGTCGCGACCATCACGATGCGCTGGTCGGGCTCTTCCGCGTGGATCTTGTGGAAGCCATCGAAGGTGGCCTCGCTTGCTTGGTGCAAGTCGTCGAGCCAAAAGAGCAACGGCCGTTTACGCGCGATGCGGCGAAGCGTGTAGCGAATGACCAGGCGGCGCACCTCTAGGGTGTCCAGCGTGAAGCGCACGCCGCTCGGTCCGAGCGGGCGCTCAGTGTCCGCAGGCGTGGGGCGGATCCATTCTGCGGCTCCCGCGACCCATGCGCGGCCATTCTTGTCGGACTTCCCGACCTTCCAGCGACTCAAGAGGGAGCGCTCGATGGTGTCGCGATCCGTGCGCTCGAAATTGAAGTGTGTGATGACGGCGCCCAGCATGCCGTCGAGCGGCCCGCGTACCGTGCGGTAACGCGCTTTCAGCGGCACCATCGTGCCTTCTTCGTGCACTGCTTCGCACAGCCACTCAGCGATGCGGCTCTTACCGACACCCGCGGAGCCGACCAGGATCACCAGGCGGTGAGACGGACCGTGTCCGTCGACTACCTGGTCGCAGATTTCGTGCAGATGCGAGCGGATTTCTTCGCGGCCGACGATCGGACTCGGACGGATGCTGAGCAGACCAGGGGCACGCTCCGGTGCGCGACCGAGCTCGCGCGTTGGACCTCTCCCCCCCGAACGCCGAGTCGTGATCGGCTTACCGCTGGTGCTACGCAGCTCGGGGAAGCGCCACATATCCGTGGGGATATCGATGCTGGGCCGCCACTGGGACCAGACCATGCGCGCCTCGTTGGCGAACTCGTAGCGATCCCACGGCCGCTTTGCGAGCAGGCGCGTCACGAAGTCGGCGACTTCCTTCGGCGCGTCGACTATCAGCTTTGGCTCCGGGGGCGGCTCGAAGGCGTGCTTCTTCAGTAGCTCCTTGGAGGTGCCGCGGAAGGGTGAGCGCCCGCACAGCATCTTGTAGAGGATGCACCCGAGGCTGTAGAGATCCGTCGCGCCGCACACGTGGTGCATCTCGTGTTGGATCTGCTCCGGCGCCATGTAGCCCGGAGTGCCAGCGCCTGCGTGAGGCGCGAACTCCATCGCCTTCTCACCATCCAGGCGTTCGTCGTGGGGATCCTGCTTCAGCCACGCGAGGCCGAAGTCGAGGATGTGCACCAGGGGCGGTGATGCCTCCACCTCTTCCACGAGCACGTTGGACGGCTTGAGATCGCCGTGCACGATGCCGCGAGCGTGGGCATGCGCCAGCGCGCCGAGCACCTGATCGACGATCATCCAGATGATCGGGAAGCTGAGGCGCACCTGGCTCAAGTCGTGGAGCGACGCGCCCGCCACGAGCTCCATGCCGAGATACGGCGAACCGTCCATCAGCTGCCCGAAGTCACGGGCGCGGACGATCGCGGGATGGTTCAGCGCTGCGAGGGCGCGGGCCTCTTTGTAGAACCACGCGATGTACTCGTCGGCGAGCTTGCCCTCCGGCGGGATCACGCGCTTGATGGCGACGTCTTCTCCGGTGGCTTGATCGCGGCAGCGGTAGACGATGCCCATACCGCCTTCGCCGAGGACGTTCAGCACCTCGTAGCGCTGGGCGATGACGTGCCCCGGCAGTACCGCGAGCTTGTGCTCCTTCGCGGGCTCTGGACGCGAACGATCGCTGAGCACGGCCGCCGACGGAATGCTTGGCGGCGCCTCGTCTGACAGCGGCTCAGCGTCGATGGTCTGCGGGGCTTCCTCGACCTCACTGGCTTCGGAAGCAGCGGGCGCAACACCGCCTCCTGCTTCACCTGACTGCTCGACGGATGCATCCGCGGCGTCGCCCTTTGCTCGGGCTCGCTCTTCGCCCCCTTCGGCCATAACGGCGCGAGAGTGTAGTCAGCCCCAGCGCGCCGTCGATAAGAACTCGCCCGCATTTGCTGTCGCATCTCGGTCGCTCGGACGTCATTCGCTAGCGCAAGCCACGGCTGCGTATGCGTGCTTGCGCTGTGCGGGCGTTTCGTGTTGCGCGTGGAGTCGCATTTCTTGGGGGGAGAGTGCGCTTCAATCCGGCCTGAATCCTCGTTCGACCGATGGTCAGGGCCGCACGCCAATACGCCGGTTGGCTCTTGGGAGCGGAGGCGCTATGGGGACGCCATGGCTAGGCGCACGTTGAACGATCCTCCGCTCACCCAAGCTGACCCCGAAATCGCGGCGCTGATCGCCGCCGAGGAGCGTCGGGAGGTCGACAAGTTCCGGCTGATCGCGAGCGAGAACTACGTCTCGCGTGCCGTGCTGGACGCGACCGGCAGTATCCTGACGAACAAGTACTCCGAGGGCTACGCGGGCAAGCGCTACTACGAAGGTCAGCAGCTGATCGACCAGATCGAAGAGCTGGCCATCTCGCGCGTGAAGCAGCTCTTCGGTGCGGAGCACGTCAACGTCCAGCCCTACAGCGGCAGCCCGGCGAACCTCGCGGTGTACCTGGCCTTCTGTCAGCCTGGTGATCCGGTGCTCGGTCTCGGCTTGCCTGCTGGTGGCCACCTGACTCACGGCTGGAACGTGTCGATCACGGGCAAGTACTTCAAGAGCCAAGGCTACGGAGTGCGGCGCGAGGATCAGCGCATCGACTTCGACGACGTGGTGAAGCTCGCCCGCGAACACAAGCCGAAGATCCTGTGGTGCGGTACCACCGCCTATCCGCGTACCCTCGACTTCGCGCGTTTCCGTGAGATCGCCGACGAAGTGGGCGCGATCCTGTGCGCCGACATCGCGCACATCTCCGGTCTGGTCGCTGGTGGCGCGCATCCGAGCCCGATTGGCATCGCGGACGTCGTGACCACCACGACTCACAAGACGCTGCGTGGACCTCGCGGCGGCATGATCCTGTGCAAGGCCGAGCACGCGAAGGCCATCGACCGCGCCGTGTTCCCTGGCTTGCAAGGCGGACCTCACAACCACACCACCGCAGGCATCGCCGTTGCTGCGGGGGAAGCCCTGCGCCCGCAGTTCAAGGACTACGCCCACGCCGTGGTCGAAAACGCGAAGGCGCTGGCAGAAGGCCTGAAGAGCCACGGCTTCGACCTGGTGACAGGCGGCACCGACAACCACCTGATCCTGGTGGATCTGACCAGCAAGCAAGTGCCCGGCAAGGTCGCGGCGCAGGCGCTGGATCGCGCTGGCATCGTCGCCAACTACAACTCGGTGCCCTTCGACCCTCGAAAGCCCTTTGACCCGTCGGGGTTGCGCATCGGCACTCCGTCGATCACCACGCGCGGCATGGGCACCGGCGAGATGAAGAAGCTTGCTGACTGGATGGACCGCGTCGTCGCTGCACCCGAAGACAGCGCCGTCATCGAGAGCGTTGCAGCCGAAGTGAAGGAACTTTGCGCCGACTTCCCACCCCCGGGGATCCCAGTCAACTAGCGTGAGCGGTGCCGAACTCCGCTACTTCGCCTTCGGGGCGAATATGGCGAGCCGCGTGGTGCGCACACGTCGGCGCGTGAACCCGTCGCGCGCCGAAGCGGCGCGCTTGCCGGGATACCGCTTGGTGTTCGAAGACCGAGGCATTCCGCTGTTGGAGCCAGCCTTTGCGAGTATCCGCGAGGATGCGAACTCGGAGGTGTGGGGCGTACTCTACCACTTCAGCGCAGATGAATTCGCCTGCCTGGATCGCTTTGAAGGACCCAACTACCGCTTGATCGAGGTCGAGGTAGAAGGGCGCAGTAGCGGCACCCAAGATGCGTTCGCCTACGTTGCGTGTCGCGTCGTGAAGGGCAAACGACCCTCCCGCCGTTACCTCGAGCTGCTCAGGGAAGGGGCCGTCGAGCACGACCTCCCGTCGGGTTACCTCGCGGAACTGGAGAGCCACCGCGCGGCCTGGGCGCCGCCGGGAGCTGGCTACGCGCTGAACTTTGTCGTGAGCTCGGTCGAATGGGTGCGTAGTCACTCTCCGGCGAGCCTCGAGGCACGTCGTAACCGGCGGCGTGGGTTCCCCGACGGGGAGTAGACTGCGCGAGCCGAACCGCCTTCGATACGCTAGTGCGTGCGACTTATCAGCCAGAAGATCGCGTACGCCATCAGTCCGGCGGTCCCGACCAGCGCAGCGACCACGAGCGGAGCCGGCAGGCCGACGCTGCGCGGCCGGTCCTGGTCCAAAGATGTGGGTGACGGCTCTGCTTCGTCCGTGGGTTCGATTTCGTTGTCCATGAGTGCCTTCAGTGCGGCGCCAGCATCAGCGAAGCGCTGCGTGGAGTCGCGATTCACGCAGCGCGCGAACCAGCGATCAAAGCCTGTTCCTAGCGGGTTGCCCGCCAGCTCCAGGGAGCGAGCGCTTGCGGGCGCTATTTCCGAACGGATCAGCTCGAGCGCAACGCCCGCCGCCGATTCGCGGCGCGCCACGCTGCGCCAATAGATCTTGCCGCTCAGGATGTAGAAGGTGAGCAGTCCGAGCGCCCACACGTCGTCTCGCTTGGTGGGGACGTAGCCGTCCGAGCCTTGTTCCGGCGCGGTCCACATCGGCGTGCCGAGCCCCGCTTCGGTGTGGCTCGCCACGAGTGCCACGCTCTTCGAGATTCCGAAATCGAGGATGCGCAGAGTGGCCTCGCCTGCTTCATCGCTGACGCGAATGTTGTCCGGCTTGAGATCGCGATGCACGACGTCCGCCGAGTGCGCCGACGCTGCAGCGGACAGCAGCTGAACGCACAGGCCGAGGCGCTCCTGATTGCTCAAGTTCGGATGCGCCTCGAGCCACTCGCCCAAGTCTTCGCCTGGGGCGTAGTTCATCACCAGGTAGCGACTACCGTCGGGTAGCTCGCCGGATTCCAGCGCGGCGACGATGCCAGGGTGGTTGAGCGACTTGCCGAGCGCCGCCTCGCGCTCGAAACGCTGTCGTGCTCGAGGGTTATTCCGCACGCCTGTGGCCATCAGCTTGACGACCCGTGCCTCGCCGCTCTGCAGATCCTCAACGCGGTAGGCGACTCCCATGGCCCCGCGACCTAGCGTCTCCACGACGCGAAAGCGGTCGAGCAGCACTTCCCCGATCGCGAGTCCCTTCACGTCGCGAAGTCTAGTCGTCCGAGCAGAAAAAACACCCCTCGGCGCCGACATCGAGCCTCATGGTGTTGTTCGGTGGAACACAGAGGGGGTGAGCGTGCAGTGCCCGCCGCCGGCCCGCGGAGGCTAGTAGCGTTGTTCGCGGCGACCCTCGAGTACCGCGCCGTCCACGGTCATGGCGACGACTTGACCTTCATGGGCGAGCAAACTCACGAACGGTGTCTGCAGACTGTTGTCTCCCCAGGTGCGTACCCAACCCGCGCCTGGGGTGTGCGCGCGATACCAGAGCGCACCCCTCGAGGCTGTCCAGGCGCCGCCCACGGAGTCCAGCGCAGTGACGGAAAAATCTGCGGAAGCGTCCAGGGTCTCGTGCTCGATTGCCTCTCCACGCAGCGTCACCGCCGTGCCCGCGGCGCCAACCGCGAGACCAAGGCCGAGCACTGGATGACCGGCGGCACCGAGGTACGCGCGCACTTTGGGACACTGAATCCGCGCGGATTCCCACATCAGTGGTCGGTAGCGGGCGACGAAGCCTTCCCCTTGGAGGTCACGTCCGGTGACCAGCCACTCCTCGTCGGCGACACGAGCGAGGGCGGTGATGTTCGCTGCTTTGGGCAGCGCCGCGGGTTTGAGCCAGCGTCCAGCGATCACGCAGAACAAGAGCGCTGGGCTGTCGTCTCGTGAACCGGCGACAACGGCGATGTCGTTTGGGTCTCCGTGGGCGCGCTCAAAGACCGTCTTGCGGCTCTGTTCGCCGAACTTGCGGGCACCGCTTGCGTCGTAGGTGCAGAGCAAGCCTTCCTCACCTCCGAGCAACCAGCGCCCCGCAGCCTGACGACTGACGAAGCGCAGCCGCGAAGCGTCGAGGCCGTGAGTTGGCGCCATTTGCCACTCGCTACCCGTCCAGAACCAGAGGCCGCTGGTGGTCAGCGCGAGGCAGCGTCCGTCGCCATCCCACGACACCTCGCGCGCGATGAAGCCGCTCTGCGGCCGCTGTCGCAGCGTCCAGCTCCAGGTCGGCGCCTCCGCCTGACGTGATAGCAACATGAGCGACTGGAATCGGCGCCCACCAGCATGGGACATCGGCGCCTCTTCCAGATGTGGACTGAGCAGCGCAGCGAGTTCGCGCGCGCTCTGCGGGCGGGCCTGGATTTCGTTGCTCGTCGCCCGCGCCAGCAGGTGATCGATGGCAGCGCAAGCATCGGGCTGGGCTTTCAGCTCCGGGCACAGACCCCCAGCGTCAGTCAGCCGCCGCCGCTCTGGTTCGCGGCTCGCGATGATCGCCTCCACCGGGCCGTCGATCTGGAAATAGTCCTCCCCGGTGAGCGCCAGGTACACCAGACAAGCAAAGCTGAAGACATCGGTCCAGGGGCCGATCTGAGATTCCCCAGGGAAAAGTTGTTCGGGGGCCGCATACCCCGGAGTTCCGAGCGCTGCATTTTCGCCAAACGTCTGCCCCAAGCCGACAGGACGCGCGATGCCGAAGTCCGCAATCTTGAACACCTCGTTGGTGTCGGCGCCACAGCACAGCACGTTGCCAGGAGAGATGTCGCGGTGCACGACGTTGACCGCGTGGATGGCTTCGAGGCCCTCGGACACGCAGTGCACGAAATGAGCGGCTCGCTTCAGATCGAACGCGTAGCCTGAAACTTGCAGCGAGCTGTCGACCCGCTCGTGCAGCGCCGTGCCCTCGACGCCGCCGTGCACGTATTCCACGGCGTTCCACGGCACCTCGAATTTGCCCCGTCGAGTCGGCACGGGGACGCTGCCACTATCCAGCAGGCGCACCACGAAGGGCGTCGCTGGCACTCGTTCGTTCAAACGTCCGAGCGCCACCGCTTCCTTGCGGATCATCATCATGGCCGCCTCCCCCATGCGCGAGAGGAAGGATGGGCGCGTCACTTTCAGCACGACGGGTGTCTCACCCTCGGGTCCCACCCGCATACCGAAGAAGGCGACACTCGCCGTCCCTTCGCCGATCACATACTCCAAGCGGTAGTTCACCCCGCTCTGAGTTTGGGACGCAACCAAGCTGCCACCGAAAGCTCCGAGTTCGATGCTGTCAGGGCTGAGGTGATTGCTCGGGGGAGGGGTGCTGCTGTGGGTCACGGCTGCGTCTCCCGTGTGGGGATCACTGGCATTCGCCGAGCTGACTGCGCGAACGAAGATCCGGCTGCCATCGCGACGGTCCTCGCTTCGCCCACGTAGTTCGCGGCGGCGCGCAGCTCTTTCAGCCCGAGGTTGGTCCCCATCTCGTCTGCCTCGACATCTGCCCCCGCATCCTGTGCTGCCATGGTTGGATTCGAGCCACAGCCCACGAGCGCAGCACACATCAGAACACAAGCAGCTGCAAGGTAGTTCACGGTGCCACTCATTGGACTGCTTCTCCAGTGCAACAGGCGAAGGACCTGCTCAGAAACGGCGCGCGCACACCCTCACCGTATCCATGTGCTCTGCACGGAGCGTTGCCGTGCATGGCGTGTGGAAGCTACCCGCGTCCCACACAGCATGCCATATTCGGGCGGTCGTTCGATGTCACTCCCTACCCGCTTTGAGCCTCGCGCCGCGCTGAAGGGCGCGGATGGTGTCACAACAACCCCGCGTTTCCGCAGCGCGCGCGGGCGAACCCTCGCTGCAGCGGCGGTCGCGCTGAGCGGCTTCGCGCTGCTTGGCTGCGGAGAGAGCAGCACGGAAAGCTCGGGCAGCGGAGGGTCAGTAGCTAGTGGCGGCGCGAGTTCGGGCGGCAGCGGCGGTGCCGGGGGCAACACAGAGGTACTCAGCACTGTCGAGTCAACGATTGGTCCCGTTTCGGCCGCCGTGGGTGACGAAGACACCGTGTGCATCTTCAAGCGCATGAAGAACCCCGCCGGGTTCGTGCGCAACATCCGCGGCCACCTCACAGATGGCTCGCACCACATGATCGTCTACGTGTCAGGCGAGACTGAGGAGCAACTCGAGCCGAAGCACTGCGGAGGCTTCAGCGGTATCTTCAACCTGAACGGCGGGATCCCGGGGCTCGACTCGGTGGATATCCCCGTGTTCATCGCGCAGCAGCATGAGGCGGAGCTGAACCTACCGAGTGATCCCGAGACTGGCAAGCCGCTTGGTTTCCGCGTGGAAGAAAACCAGATGCTGCGCATCGAGCTACACTGGTTCAACACCACGCCGAAGGCCCAGCAGGTAACGGGCACCGTTGAGTTCGATGTGGCAGGCGAGAACGAAGACGTCATCGAGTCTTCTTTCGCCTTCTGGGGCAGCACGGTGATCGACATCGCCCCGCACTCCCAGTACACCACGCCCGTCTTGTTCCAGAAGGCTCTGGCGGATACCAAGGGCTTCGCCGTCACGACCCACCAGCACCAGCTCGGCACCAACATGAAGATCTGGAAAGCCGATGGCACCAATGTGAGTGACGAGCAGCTGCTGGTCGAATCGACGGACTGGGCAGAGCCGCCGCTCAAGATGCTCGATCCCCCGGCCTACTTCGACGTCGGTGATGGGCTCGCCTACCAGTGCACCTGGGATAACAGCACCGATTCACGCGTTGGCTTCGGTGAGGGTTTCGGCGACGAGATGTGCTTCCTCTGGATGTACTACTACCCGAGCAACGGTTTCGACTTGTGCATGCACTTCAACCAAGACTCGCAGAGCGGCGTCTGCAATCACCTGACGCGCTGAGGTCCTGGTCGTCTGGTGAGGCGAGCCTGTCGTCTCAAGAGTTTTGCAGCGAACTACGGAGACAGGACACTAGCCCCGGTCGAGGCGCTGGAGCACTCGCTCGGCGTTCCAGCGCCGCTTCGGATCGCTTTGCATGAGTCCCTTGCAGACGGCGTCCAGGTCGTCGGGGATTTGAGGTAACAAGAGCGAAGGACTCGGGGCGCCCACGGTGCGTTTCCGCACGAAGACCTCGTGGGCTGAGCCGACGAACGGCAGCGCGCCGCATAGCGCCTCGAACAACACGACCCCCATGGAGTACCAGTCGACGGCGGGAGATAGCTCCCGAGCGTCCCACTGCTCCGGGGCCATGTAGGCGGCGGTGCCGACCAGGTCGCCACCGCTGTTCGGATCTTGATTGGCAGGCGCCGTCTCCGGTGTCGGTAGCTTCTCGGCGGCCAAGCCGTAGTCCATGACGACGAGTCGTCCTTCGGAATCCACGCGGATATTCCCGCGAGTGATGTCGCGATGGATAAGGCCTTGCTGATGCGCGTACTCGAGACCCGAGCAGAGCTGCCGTAAAGTGTTGCGAGCGCGATCCATTCCGCCCGCTTCGGGTGGCGTGAACACCGAGCGGTTCGCGGCGCGGCTCTTTTCCCCGAGCAGCAGATTGCCCTCGAGGTCTTCCTCAGCCTCCATCCCCAAGACCTCCATGCCCGTTGGGGATTCCTCGCGGATATACCGCACGATATCCACGCCAGGCACAAGCTGCATGGTGTAGAATGGCGGTTCCCAGGTCGAGTACATGGCATATAGCTCGACGAGGTTTCGGTGCTTCAGCTTCGAAAGGAGCGCGAAGCGCCGCTCGAACTCTTCGGGGGTGCGCCGCCGGGTCAGTTGCTTGAGCGCCACCTCGCGCCCTTCCTGACGGTCCGCCGCCAAATAGACCCGCCCGCCCGCACCTTCGCCGAGCTGCTTGATGAGCTCATAGCGCTGGTCTGGGCCGAACGGTTTTGGGTAGTCGCTCACGGTTGCTGGAAATCATAAACCGAACCCAGCCGGAGCAGCTGAGTTAGCTCATCCAGGGCGGTCTCGACCTCTCGCAAGAACGCCACGTCGAGCAGATCATCGAAGCTCAGGCGATCGCGGTAGTGGCGTTCCACCCAGCTCTTCAGGTCTGAATACAGGGCTTCATCCAGCACCACCCGGGCGCCCAGCTTGCTGACGTCCCCTTCCTCGAGGGGGACGCGCAGGCGCAAGCAGGCGGGCCCGCCGCCGTTCTTCATCGACTGATTGACGTCCAGATAGTGAACCGCCGTCACCCGGTTGTCTTCCGCCACGACGCGCTCGAGGTAGCGGTGCGCGGCAGCGTTCCGTTTTGACTCTTCGGGGGCGACGATCGCCATCTCACCATTCGGCAGCTCGAGCAGCTGGGAGTTGAAAGGGTAGGCGGCGACAGCGTCCCCGGCGGGCAGCTCGCCTTGCTTGGCCAGGCAATACTGAAAATCATCGCCCAGGCGCCGCCGCAATTCTTCGAGGAGCTCCTGAGTGTCAACGAACGCCACCTCGTGCAGCAGCAGCAGGTTTGCGCTGCCGACGGCCAAGACGTCGGTGTGAAAAGCGCCTTCATCGATTCCGCGCGGAGCTTGCTGCCACAGCAGTGCGCGATTCTGCAGCTGATGCAGGCGCGCGATGGCGCGCGAAGCTTCGAAGGTCTGGCGCGCGGGAAAACGCCCCGGCTCCTGATCGTCATCCCCCGCCCTGTAGGCGCGGCGACCCCAGCCGAAGAGGTGCGTGACGCCAGCAGCGGTGTGCAGGCGCGTGTGGTTGGCTGCGCCTTCGTCCGCGAAGTGACTCACGCCTGGCAGCGCTTCGTGCACGACGAAGCGCGCTTCGTCGGCAAAGATGCGGCGGAGCACACGGGTCGTGGTGGGTGCCTCGAGGCTGCGGTGGAACATCGCGCTCAAGTTGGCGGGCGTGAGGTGCGTCCGCCCATCTTCCGTGTCGGTGCTGGGTGCGACGGTCGCGGCGTTTGCGGTCCACATCGCCGACGCGCTCGAACAGAGCCGCAGCAGCTGTTCGTCCTGATCCGCTGCCGCGCGGAGAACTCGTGCGGCGTCACCGCTGAAGCCGAGGCGGCGCAGCACCGCCACGTCGGGGCGCGGCTGAGGCGGCAGCACGGCCTGGGTGATGCCCAAGCCGCGCACGAAGCGCATCTTCTCGAGGCCCTGCAACGCCGCTCCGCGGGGGTTCGAGACGTGCCCAGCGTGGTCCGTGGACGCGATGTTACCGGGGCTCAAGCCCGCGAAGTTGTGGCTCGGGCCGGGCAGCCCATCGAAGTTCAGCTCGCGAGTTACTGGAGTGCTCACGGGTGCGGGTCTCGCACGAGCGCGCCGAGAGGCTCAAGCTCTGCGTCAGGACGGGTTTTTTCTGCGGGCATCGTGCAGCTGGCGCAGAGCGTCACAGGGCGTTCTCCTGTCAGGCGACGC